>JBKPNV010000261.1:0-3780 GCA_046732795.1 Acidobacteriota bacterium | reverse complement strand
GAACGTTTGCCAACACGCCGTTCAGGTAATTGAACTCCACTTCGGCCGGCTGTGCCGCAAGCGGAATGTCTACGCACCGCCTCCTTGTCGACCCAGACGAAATGCAGCACAGACGATGGCCGCCTAAGCAAACCGCGCGCGTGCCTTCGGCACTCTGCTGCACATCCGCCTCTGTGTCAGTGTTCACGGCTGACCGCTCCGCGGAGGAGCAGGCGCCGGGACCATCGACGCTGGCAGTGGCCAGTTGCCGTCATATGGCGGCCAGTTCGGCACGGCCAGTTCCGGCGGCGGATAGAACATCGCCGTGTAGATCGTCCGGATCTTTCCTTCGTCAATGAAGAACCACTCGCTGAATACGTTTCGCGGCGTCGGCGATCCTGGCCGGCGAATGAATACGGCCATGCCGAGTGCCGTTTGCGCTTCTTCATCGACCAGCGGGATGCGTCGTGCGACGACCATCGAAAGATTGAAGTTCGCCAGGCCAGACACGCAGTCGTTGTTCGCGTTGGCTGCAGCGGGGGCGCCAGCTGGTGCGGGAGCACCCGCGGGAGCCGCGCCGCGTCCGGCCGGCGGCAGGAAACGTCCCGCCGGTGCCGGCGACCCGTTCTCCACGCGGCCGCATCCGGGATGCGTCAGCGCCACCGCCGTATCGTGCGACGTGATCGCGTCGAAGTAGCTGTTGACGATGCGCACCAGCGTGTCGCGGCTCTCACGTTTGTCGCGAGGGACCACGCGCTCGGGCGGAGGGTTCGCCGTCACGTACTCGGGGTTGAACAAATTGGCCGGAGGGCGACCCTGTTGGCGTGGTCCGTTCAGGCCGGGATCGTCAGGCCGTGCGAGGTACCACTCGCCTTCGGTGATCTTCATGTTTTCGACCCGAATCCGAGCGGTCACGAGCGCCGACGTGGTCCCCTCGTCGACGAGGCCGTAATACGCGGCCTGTCCGCTCACGGGATCGAAGAACTTCCGCTGCATCTTGCCGAGACCGGTGACCGACTTCCACACGCCCTCGCCCAGCTTCTTGTTGAGCGCGTTCTCGGTGTGACGATATCCGAGGACGAGCGGGGCAGACGAGGGATCGTGCTTCACCACCGCCGCCAGATACTGGCCGAGCGCGGTGCGCAGGCAGGCGCGATCGCACGTCTGCGCATGGGCCGCGCGCGCGCCTGCCAGGACCAGCATCAACAACAGCACAGGACACACAGGGCGCGTCATTGGAGCTCCTCGCGTGAGACCGTGCGGAATTATGCCGCAATCACTCTGCGTTCCGTCGGCTCCGCCCGGCGCCGCGAGTCAACGCGCTTCCTGCGCGCGCGCGCCCGCGAGAATGCCCCTGAGACCGACGTTACCCTCGTGGCACGCGACCTCATAGATTCCGCCATCCGCCCGCCACAGGCCGTTCACGAGCGTCCACGGCTGCGTGAAGGTCGCCGGATCGGCCACCGTGAGGCGGTACTCGATCGTGTCGGGATCGAGCCTAGTAAATCGCTCCACGAGATGCAGTTGCGTGCTCGCGCCGCGGAAGAGCTTTTTGTCGTTGAAATTCGTGGTTTCGACCACGAGCGTTTGTCCTTCCCACCATCCGCGTGAATCGCCGGACCACATGCGCACGTTGTCGCCGACATGAGGACGACGGTCCAGCGGGATGACCCGGACTTCGTGCATCATCTCGGTGACGACCGCCACATAGCCTGGCGCCTGGACGATCTCGAGGTAGTTGTTGTAGAACGGATTCGGCACCAGAAGTCCATCCGTCGTGATGCACCGCTCAGCCTGCGTGCGATCCTCCGGCGTGTTCGCCGGCATCGGCTTCCCGATTTTCGGTAGCGCGTCCCAGCGTTTCTGACCTTCCGGCGTGTACGGGATCTTTCCGTCCGGCGGGTCCACGACCAGTGACGTGCTGCGCCCGGGCGGCACCTTCCCTTTCGCCGTCTCGAGCCAGATCTCGTTCAACTCGCCGCTGAAAGGAACTTCGCGAGCAACCGTCGTGAGCAGCCGCTCGAGCGACGTCCTCTCGAATTGCATGGCCTCCTCTTCAGAGAGAGTGGCTTTACCAGCCAGGGCGTCGGGCCGCTCCACTGGCGTCGGTGTCTGATTGCTCCAGACGCCCTGCAGATCGGGATCGCCCCATGGCGTTGTGTGGTGCGCAGCTTTGTCGTGCGCGTTCAAAAAGGCCGCCGTGCTCAGCAGCATGACGAGCAGAAGAATGCTGAATCGCTGCATGTGACCCTCACGTGATGTTCATAACAACGGCGCCGACGCATCCCTGCGAACACGCGGGGCGCGTGGTCGCTTCGGCTCGGGGGCGAGAGTTATGCCAACGAGCGACCGCTCAGAATCTTCGGTAGGCGCGTCGCAAGACGAGGGGGTGCCGACATGTCAGCATCGGTGCTGAATTTTCAGCAGCAATGGGGAACCTGAATCGAACTAGAGGACCTCGTTCCGCAACTCCGGGAACACCTTGGAGATCTTGTTGAGAAGGTACTCGCCGTAGGTACCGGAGAACTCATGCACGGTGGCGTGATCCCAGCGCTGGCCAGAATCATCCAGGGGCTGGTCAGCGGAGAGACCCTCGATCGGCAGCATCCGCGCCGTGAATCCCGGGTCGAAGAAGAACGGAAACGATAGCCGGTCACGCGTGGACGTGTTGAGAACGCGATGTGGAGTCGAGCGATAGATCCCGCGTGTCAAACGCTCGAGCATGTCGCCGATGTTGCAGACAAACGATCCGGGAATCGGCGCCGCGTCGATCCAGCGGGATCGCGACTTCACCTGCAGGCCGCCGGTCTCGTCCTGCCGCAGGATCGTGAGCAGTCCATAGTCGGTGTGCTCCCCCACTCCCCAGCGGTCTCGGTCCGGCGCCGTGTCCGGATGGGGGTAGTTGAAAATGCGAAACAGGATGAGGGGGTCGCGCGTGTAGCGCGCGCGCAGATAGCGCTCGTCGAGTCCCAGGCTGAGCGAGATTCCGGCAATCAACGCGTGGCCGAGCTCGGTGAGCGAATCGACGTAGCGCAGCACCGTTTCGCGGAAGCCGGGAATCGCGGGAAACAAGTTGGGGCCATGCAATGGGGTGCCAGCGCGCACCATGGGATGATCGGCCGCGAGCTCCGCGCCGAAGTACAGCCCCTCTTTCCGATCCGGTTTGCCCGACGTCAATTCGCGGCCAAGTGGAAAATAGCCGCGCCAGGCGCGCCCGCCTCGCGACATCGCGATCGACATCTTCTGCGGCTCGCTCTGCGCGAAGAACTCGCGGCTCAGCTCTTCCAGCCGCTGACACAACGGCTCGTCAACCCTGTGGTTGACGACATAGAAGAAACCGCTCTCACGGCAGGCGGCGCTGAGCTCTCCCGCAACGCGATCGCGGCCGGCGGCGCCATCAACGAGCGGTGCGACGTCGATGACGGGAACGTGCGAGAACTCGTTCGGATTCATTCAAGCGCCGGAGGCTCGGGTGGGTTGTCTGAAGGCCCGCCACTATTCCTCACATCGCCACGCGGCGGCGGTTCTGGGCGGCGCTGATTGATCTTTCCAAGCAGGCCAATAGCGGTCAACGCGGAAGCCGCGGCTACGCTGAGCCGCTCGCTCGGTGTATAGCCAATCGAAAAGTCGCCCCCCACGTCGCCGCCGTCGCGATCGATTTGACCCTCGACGCTGCCGTCGCCGGCAAACGCGGAACACGCAAACGAGAGCCACGTGATGCCCACGACGATGACCAGGTCGGGCCATCGCCGACGGAGCCAGTTCATTCGCGCCTCCGGACGTGCGGCATGCTCCGACATT
>JBKPNV010000260.1:0-28949 GCA_046732795.1 Acidobacteriota bacterium | reverse complement strand
TCAATGATGCAATCCGCTGAACTCTTAATTCTTTAATTGACAACGGCACCGCCGGTTGCTACAGTCCTCGCCGTAACTTTTAAATAATTAAAAGATCGTAGGCCATGGCGAGAAAACGTTCACCGGCGCTCACAGACGCGGAAGCCAGAGTGATGTCCGTGTTGTGGCACAGCGAGGCTGCAACCGTCGGCGATGTGGTGGCGGCATTGCACAAGGGACGCCCCGTCAACTACAGCACCGTTCAGACGATCCTCCGGATCCTCGAGACGAAGGGGTACGTGACGCACGAAAAGGTGGCTCGAGCCTTCGTGTATCGACCTGCTGTCGACGCACGTCAGGCTCGGCAGCGTGCACTCCGGCATCTCGTGACGCGACTGTTCGACGACTCGCCGAGCCTGCTGATCCTGAACGTCCTCGAGGACGAACAGATCGACCCGGCCGAACTCAAGCGGCTGAAGAAGCTCATCGAGGACGCCTAGGAGGCGAATCGTGGAATTCCTCGCGAACTGGCTTGTGCAGGGAAGCATCGTCGTCGTCGCCGCGGCCGCGCTCCTTCGATTGCTTCATCGCGCCCGCGCTCACGCCCGTTACTGGGTGTGCATGGTGGGATTCGCGCTGGTGCTCGCCCTGCCCCTGATGTCGGAACTCGCCGCGTTCGTGCCGCAAGACGGCGCGTCCGCCGCGATCGACGCGGCACCACCGCCAGCGCTGGTTTCGCTGCCGCACACCCCGTTGTTGCATACAGCGCTATTGGCCGTGTGGTGTGTATGGGTCGGCGTGCACAGCGTATGGATCGGGATTGCCATCGTGAAGATCGTCCGGACGAGACGGCGTGTGCGCACATTCCCCTACGCGGTCGAGCAACGGTTATCACATTGGACGCGGGTCAAAGAGCGGAGGCGTACGACGCGGCTGGTTCTCTCTGACGACGTATCTGCAGCGGCCGTGATCGGAGCGGGATTACCTGTGATCGCTGTCGCGCCAGCGCTCGTAGAGCACCTCACGACCGCTGAACTCGATCGTGTCCTCATCCATGAGTGGGCCCACGTTCAACGGCGCGACGACGTTGCGAATGTCGTCCAGCTGATTGCGCGACTGCTTGTGGGCTGGCATCCCGCTGTGTGGTGGTTCGATCAAAGACTGCAGGCCGAACGCGAGGCCGCCTGCGACGAAATCGCGGTACGCATGACTGGCTCATCGAAGGGTTATGCCGCCTGCCTGCTCAAGCTTGCCAGTCTCCCTCTGACTGAGCGCCAAACCGCTCACGCACTGGGTGTGCTCTCTTCGCGAACGCTTTCAGCCCGCATTCAGCGGATTGTCACTCACGAACACCAAGGCTCCTCGACCTGGTCGAGGAACGTCGCGAGCGCAGGCATCATCGTGTTGGTTGGAGTATGTTGCGGAGTCGGCTCCCTTCGTTTTGTGGGAGCCGCGAGTGTGTCGGCCGAGGGCGATGTGGCGCGTGTCACGTCTACGCCGACATCGCCACAGCGGGAGTCTCGTCCAGTCGAAGCTCCGGAATCGACACTCACGCCGCGAGATGCGCGAAAACCGTCGCGACGCAGCCCTGCGATACGCAGTGCTCACGTCCGTGCGGTGGTCGGGGCTCCGAGGGAACTGGTGGCAGACGCGCCTGCGCGCGCCGTCGCCAATGCTCTGCCTGATTCACAGGAACTCGAGCGGATCGAACCCAGCCCGTCGTCACCTGATGAACTTTTGCCCGGCACATCGATCCCGATGCCGACTGTGCAACGAGTGACGCCCTGGGCGGCCGCGGCGAGCGCCGGCATCACGTTAGGTGAGCGTTCCAAGAAAGGCGGCCTCGCGACCGCCGCAGCGTTCACCCGATTCGGCAAACGACTCGCCGACGCATTCTGAGGCCGTTCATGCGTATTCATCTTGTCAATCCGAGCGACGTGTCTTTCGGGACGGCTGTCATTACTCCGCGCTGGCAATATGTCCTGGCCGCGGTGACGCCGGAAGCGTACGGTACGCCTCACATCGTTGACGAGACGCTCGAGCCGTTCGACCCGGAGTCGGTCCGCAGCGGCGACGTCGTCGGGATCGGGATTCACACGGCCAACGCGTTTCGCGGGTATCACGTCGGGGGTCTCGCGCGCGCCCGCGGCGCCTTTGTGATCTACGGAGGCATTCATGCCTCCCTGTTCCCGGAGGAAGTACGTCAGCGCGGCGGCGCTCACGCCGTCGTCATCGGCGATGGCGACATCGTCTGGGCGCAGGTGTTGAGAGACTGCGAAACAGGACACGTCTGTGCGCAGTACGAAGGTGGCCGCGTGAGCGGCGAGTCATTGGCGCCTGCGCGATGGGATCTCCTGCCGAGCGATCGCTACATGTGGGGCTCGGTGCAAACCGTTCGCGGATGCCCGAAGCATTGCTCTTTCTGCTCGGTGTGGCGAACCGATGGACAGAAGCCGCGTCAACGAGACATCGACGCCGTCGTCCGGGAAATCGTGGCGCTCCGGCGACTCGGATTTCGATTCATTGCGCTCGCGGATGACAACTTCTACCCGGTGACATTTGCTGACCTCGCTGCCGCAGACCGTCGCTCCGATAAGAGCCGCTTCATTGAACTGACGATGCTTCGACGTGAACGACTGGAGTTGATGGCACGGTTGGAGCAGTTACCCGAGGACATGGTGTTCTACACGCAAATCACCATGGAGGCTGCCGAAGACGGCGAGTTTCTCTCGGCCATGCGGCGAGCGCGCATTCGCGGTGCCCTGGTCGGTGTCGAGTCGGTCACGCCGGAAGGGTTGAAAGCCGTCTACAAGAACTTCAATGAAGCCGGTGACGCACTGGTCGGCCGTCTGCAGGCATTTCGATCCGCGGGCATTCACGTGCTTGGTTCCTTCATCTTTGGCCTACCGACCGACACGCCAGACACATTCAGGGCGACAGCGGATCTGGCCCAGCGTGCGAACCTGTCCTTTGCGCAGTTCGTGATGCTCACGCCATTTCCAGGAACTGTCGACTTTGCCGCGTGGGAACGCACGAAAGCGGATGGTCCGGTCATCGAGGGAGTGCCGCTGACTCGATACTGGCTGATTCCTGCAGCGAAACGACCGCGGGTCTACTCACACCATCCATCCATGTCTGCGGAGGACATCCGGACCCGCACGCAACAGGTCTGGGATGAGTTTTACACCCTTGGGTCGATCTGGCAGCGTTCCTCGTGTGTGCGTTCTGTCCGGGCTCGACTCGCGTTCTTGTTCATATCGAAGCTGTACCGGCAGATGTACGCGAATACGGGAATCGCCACCGATAGCGCTCGCGTCGCCCGTTCAGCGCGACGCGCCGGATGGCTGGCCAAGGCAGCACGCAGGTTGTTCGTTGCGTCACCGATGCCCGGGCTTCAAGAGCCACCCGGGCGCGAGAAACTGCAAGGCCGCACGCGGCTTGCCGTCACCGTTGTGCAGTGATTGCTCATGCGACCTTCCCTGTGTGGTGTCGCGCTGCTTCTGCTGCTTCAGTCGGCGGAAACCGATGGTATTCGCGATTCCGCGCGTGCATTCCTCGCATCGTCGTTCGGCGTCAGCAGCCACGAGATTGAGGCCATCGACGCCGGGCATGTGATGGCCCGGACGCTTGCCGCGCGCGATCCGCGCGAGGTAGCGACGCTGGGCGTCGTGCGTGTACAGGTGACGCCGGAGTTCTACGTGGAGCAACTCGCCGACATCGTTCGCTTCAAGCGCACCGAGGCCGTGTTGGAGATCGGACGCTTCGGCAACCCGCCCGATCTTCGTGATGTCGCCAATCTGACGCTCGATGACTCGGATATCGGCCAACTCCGTGACTGCCAGGTTGGTGATTGCGGTATTCAGCTTTCAGCGGAGGCCATTGCGCAGTTCAGAAAGGCCATAGACTGGCGGCGGCCCGATGTCGCATCTCAGGCCAACCGGCTGATGGGGCAGATACTTGTCGGCTACGTCACGGACTACCGGAACGGCGGCGCTGCGGTCTCGATGGAGTACGCCGACCGCAGTGACCCTGTCAATACGAGTCGCGAGTTTGCGTCACTCATGGAGGGCGATCACCACACGTGGCAGCAGTTCGCGGATTTGAGGCGACATCTTCTCCAGTACCCGGGCGCTCATTCTCCAGAGACGAACGATATTCTGTATTGGTCCAAGGAGCGAGCAAGTCGACGGACGGTGGTGAGTGTCACCCATCTGGCAATCTCACGTCCCGCGAGTGGGCCCACTGACTATGCCGTTGCGTCGAAGCAACTCTATGCGAGCCGCTATTTCGACGCGTCGCTCGGGTTGACCCTGCTACTCCGGGACGCGTCGGCGACATCATCGCCTGCGACCTACCTGGTGTACTTGAATCGATCCCGCATCGATCTGTTCGACGGGATGTTCGGTGGGCTCGCACGACGAATGGTCGGCACGAGGGTCCGATCGATCGTGACGCAGCAACTCGAGCGCGTACAGCAATCGATGGAGCGGCAGTTCAGGGCGTCTGCTTCGGCTGCAGCAGAACATCCTGCAAGTCACGACTGACTTGACGATTGACACACACGCGCCCGGGACGTCGAACGCCTCCAGTACGCGTGCGATGTAGCTCTCCAGGTCGGCGGATCGGAACTCGATTGGGTGAACGCGGCCGACTCAGAAACAATGGTCAGCGAACAGGCCAACAGGCCAATCGGGAACCACTATCCTGGCAGCGAGGAAGTGTCGGAGCTCGATCTTCAGGGCGCCGACCCTTCAGTGGACCATGAGCCCGCGCCCTCGGCTTACGCTACGATCCATCCATGCCGCGCCTGCGGGTTCGCATTGCCGTCGTGCTCGCGCTCGTCGTCGCCAGCGGAGCGATGTCGCTGGCGCAACGGTTCCGTATCTTCGAAGGCGCCGGCGCGGGCATCCGGGTTCCGCCGCAGGACTTCAACGACGGTGCATTCACTATCTGTAAGTGGATGTTCCGCAGCGATCGGTCGGAACCCGGCGGGATTGGATGGAGCACCGATTACCCGTTTGGCGAAATCAATCTGCTCACGCGGCTCTCGGAACTGACCAAGGTTCACGTCAGCCGGCACGGCGGCGATGTCAACTACTGGGTCGTGCGGCTCACCGACGATCAATTGTTCGATTGTCCGATGCTGCTGGGTTCGGACGTCGGGACGGCGGCGCTCTCGACGGCGGAGGTCGAGCGCTTGCGGCAGTATCTGCTGAAGGGCGGCTTCCTCTGGGTCGACGACTTCTGGGGCACAGCCGCATGGGAGCAGTGGGCGGGCCAGATCGCACGCGTGTTGCCGGAGTTCCCGATTACGGACGTCGCCCCGGACGATCCCATACGACACGCACTGTTCAACATCACCGAGGTCAAGCAGGTGCCGAGCATCTTCTCGTGGGGCGGCCCCGGCAGCGACCCGCGGGAACGGGGGAGCGACAGCCCGCACGCGGATTTCCGCGCCATTGCCGATGGTCACGGGCGCATCATGGTGGCCATGACGCACAACACGGACATCGGCGACTCGATGGAGCGGGAGGGCGAGGATCCAGGGTACTTTGCGGCGTTCTCACCCGAGGGTTACGCGCTGGCGACGAATATCGTCCTGTATGCATTGACGCATTGATTCTTCCATCGACATGACATCCTTTCGGATCGCATCAATCGCGGCCGTGCTGTACATCGTGACTGCCGGCCCGGCTGCCGTGGCTCAGAACGGCGGCGGCGAACACTGGGTGGGCACATGGGGGACGGCCGTCGTACCGCGTCCACAGGCCACACCCGGCGCAGCGCCAGGCCGCGGGGCGCTACCGCTCAACTTCAACAACCAGACGCTCAGGCAGGTCGTTCACGTCAGCCTCGGCGGCAGTCGCGTACGCGTCGTCCTGAGCAATGCGTTTGGTACCTCGCCACTTGCCGTCGGTTCGGCAAGCGTCGCACGTCGTCAGAAAGATTCGACGCTGGTTGCGGGATCGAATCGTCCCCTGACGTTCAGCGGCAGCGCGACCACCGTCATCGCGGCCGGCGCCGTCGCCGTCAGCGATCCCGTGAGCCTGACCGTGCCGGCCCTGGCCGACGTGGCCATCGACCTGTTTCTTCCCGGGGACACCGCGGCATCGCCGTCACCGCTGACGACTCACAACGGCGCGCTGCAGACCAACTACGTGTCGACCGCCGGCAATCATGTGGGCGCCGGCGAATTTCCCGTGTCGGCTACGACGCAATCCTGGTTCTTTCTGTCAGCCGTCGACGTCAGCGCATCCGCGCAGGTCGGAGCCGTCGTCGCGTTCGGCGACTCGATCACCGACGGGACGTTGTCGACGCCGGATGCCAATAACCGCTGGCCGGATCATCTGGCCCGGCGCTTGATGCAGCCGGGGCGAGGAAACGGCGCGCGGCGGATGGGCGTTCTGAACGAGGGCATCGCCGGTAATCGAGTGTTGAGTGAAGTCGTGGGACCGAGCGCGCTCGCCCGTTTTGATCGGGATGTCCTGGCACAGAGCGGCGTCACGCACATCATCATGCTGATCGGCATCAACGACCTCGGGCTCGGGGGAAACGGACAGGCGCTGCCCACGGCAGCCGAGATCCTCGCCGGTCACCAGCAGATCGTCGCGCGCGCACACACGCACGGCATGAAGGTCGTTGCGGGTACGTTCCTGCCGTTCGAGGGCACGAACCTCGGGGCGATCGCTCCAGGCTATTACTCAGTGGAAAAGGATGCGCGCCGCCGCGAAATCAACGAGATGATCCGCAAGGGCACGCCGTACGACGGCGTCATCGACTTCGAAACGGTCATGCGGGATCCGGCACATCCGCTGCAGCTGCTGACGAAATTCAAGGGTGCCGACAACCTGCATCTCACCGATGCTGGTTACGAGGCCATGGCCGGCGCGGTGAACCTGGCGCTGCTGCGACGTTGAATCTGTTCTTTTCTGGGCACAGGGCCTTGGACCACAGAACGGACCCGGTACTAAGAAGGAAGGACCAGGGACTCGCGCTACATCGATCCGAAGGCGCGCTATGGCTGCTTGCGCGCGGCAAGAATCGCGCGTAGCAGCGATTCCGGGACGTCTTCAGGAGCCTGATCGCTCGCCGCTGAGCGTGCGAGGAGAATCGTTTGCTCGTACGTCTTCAAGTAGGCGACACACGACGGACAGACGGCCAGATGGCGCTCGAACTCGGTGCGCTGCTCCGCTGCCAGTTCGTTGTCACGATAGCTATCGATGAAGTCGATCAGCTCCTGACACGTGATATACGGGTCGGTTGACAGAACGACCTCCGGTTCAACGTGAAGCACTGCTGGCCAGCGACTCAGCCGCGGCAGCCTGCCGCGTGCCGCCGCCGAGTGGCGCTACTTCACAATACACCTTGATCACATCTCTGGCGCTCGTCAGGGTATCGATCAGTTCGCGAAAGTTCTCGAGCCCGTGTACCGGATGCGTGAGCAACTGCGCGAGCCAGCCGGCGAATTCGGCTTCCGCCAGCGCCATGTCTTCGACGCCCCGTTCGAAGTACTCACGATTGGCGTTGACGGTGCCGACCATGACTTTGTTACCGAGCACGAACTCCAGATTGATCTTGTCCGCGGGGATCTCGTATCGGCGATCGCCGCCCGTGACGCTCGACAGGACGAGCACCCCGTTCTTCGCCAGCGCCTGCATGCTGTCGAACACCATCGGCGAGAAGCCCGTCGCCTCGAAGATGATATCGAACGGCCCGTGCTCGCGCGTACCCCGTTCGACCGGCGTGGTTGCTGTCGACAGGTAGCGCGCGCCAAGCTCGTCGAGCAGTTCCGAGTTGCGGTACGGCGCGAGCCGCTGCCCGAAGACCGTGACGTCCAGGCCGCGAAGCCTGAGCACCAGCGCCGCGAGTAAGCCAATCGTCCCGGCGCCCATGACCGCCGCGCGCTTCGGGCGCCACACTCGGAGACGTCGCTGGATCTCGTATGCCTGAGTGATCCCCTTCTCGACAACAGTAAGTGGTTCGAGCAGGACACCGACGTTGCGCAGGCCGTTCGGAATCTTGACGATGAAATCTGCACTGTCGACGTAGTACTCCGTCAGGTAGCCGTGTCGCAGGTTGATGCCTCTCTCGAAGTAGACGTCATCGGTCGTCATGTCCGACGTGCCGATCGCATCGTAGATGCTGGTGCCGGGTCGGCGGACGGTAGCGACGACATAATCGCCCGGCTTGAGCTCGGTCACGCCGGGACCGACGGCTTCAACCTGGCCGAATCCTTCGTGCCCGATCACGAGGAAGTCGTAGCCTTCAGGGGCAGCTCCGTATTCTGCCGCGTTGATTTCCTTGTCCGTCCCGTCTACACCAACCCGCAGCACGCGCACGAGGACGCCGCGACCGTTCGGGATATCGGACACCGACGGCTTATCGAGGTTGGCAACATGCAGCGAGCCTGGTTTGCCTGGGAACACTGCCAATGCCTTCATGACATTCTCCGATCTCAGACGATTTCGACTTCGAGCTCGCGTTCTTCGGCTTCCGCCGACTCATCACGCTCGCCCGCCTGCTGCAACAGCTTCGCGACCAGACCTGTCCAGCCGGTCTGGTGACTGGCGCCAACACCGCGGCCGTTGTCGCCATGGAAGTACTCGTAGAACAGCACCAGGTCGCGCCAATGAGGATCGCTCTGAAACTGTTCGTGCATTCCGTGTACCGGCCTGATGCCGTCGGTGCCGCGCAAGAATGGACGCGCAAGGCGGCGCGACAACTCCGCCGCGACTTCGCTCAGGTTCATCCACTGACCGGAGCCGGTCGGGCACTCCACGGTGAAGGTATCCCCGAGATAGTGGTGGAACCGCTGCAACGACTCGACCAGCAGGAAGTTGACGGGAAACCAGATGGGGCCGCGCCAGTTCGAGTTGCCGCCAAACAATCCCGTCGTCGACTCGCCGGGTTCGTAGCTCACCTGATGGCGCTGGCCGCTGACGTCCAATGTGTAGGGCCGATGGCGATGCACCCGCGACAGTGCGCGGATGCCATAGGGAGAGAGGAACTCGTTCTCGTCGAGCATCACCTGCAGGACCCGGCGTAAGCGCTCGCGCGTGACGATCGACAGCAGTCGTCGTTCCTCGGTGCCGCGTGTGCGCATGCACGCGGCGTTCGCGATCAGGTCGGGGCGGTTGTCGATGAACCAGTCGAGCCGTCGCTTGAAGCCGGGGAGTTTGTCGAGCACGTCGGGCTCGAGCGTCTCGACAGCAAACAGCGGGATGAGCCCGACCATCGAACGAACCTGCAGCGGGAAGTGGTCGCCGTTGTCGGCATGCAGCACGTCGTAATAGAAACCGTCCTCCTCGTGCCACAGCGAAATGCCGTCCTGGCCGAGGTTGTTCATCGCCGCCGCGATATAGAGGAAGTGTTCCCAGAACTTGCTCGCCACGTCTTCGTAGGTCGAGTCCTCGCGCGCGAGCTCCATCGCGATGGCGAGCATGTTGAGCGTGTACATCCCCATCCAGCTCGTGCCGTCCGACTGTTCCAGGTGGCCGCCGGTCGGCAGCGCCGCACTGCGGTCGAACACGCCGATGTTGTCGAGGCCGAGAAAGCCGCCTTGAAAGACGTTCATGCCCTCGGCGTCTTTCCGGTTCACCCACCACGTGAAGTTGATCAGCAGCTTCTGAAACACACGCTCGAGAAATTGCCGATCGCCAACGCCGCGCCGGCGTTTTTCGATCTTGTACACGCGCCACGCCGCCCACGCATGGACCGGCGGATTGACGTCGCCGAACGCCCACTCGTACGCCGGGAGTTGTCCGTTGGGATGCATGTACCACTCGCGCAGCAGCAGAATCAGTTGCTCCTTCGCGAACTCGGAGTCGACAAGTGCCAGCGGCACGCAGTGGAAGGCAAGATCCCACGCCGCGTACCACGGGTACTCCCACTTGTCCGGCATCGAGATCACGTCGGCGTTGTACAGATGTGGCCACTGTCCGTTTCTGCCGTAGCGATGTCCCTCAGGCGGGGCAGGTTGCCCCGGATCGCCGCTCAACCAATCGCGCACGACGTAGTGATAGAACTGTTTCGACCACAACATTCCGGCGAACGCCTGACGCATCACATTCTTCGCGTCGTCCGAGAGTGACTCGGGAATCACTGTCGTATAAAACTCGCCGGCTTCGCGCTGCCGCTGCGAAAACACCTCGTCGAAGTCGCGGCCGACGCCGTTCACGTCGTCGATGATGATTTCATCCGTGAGGCGCAAGCGCACCGTGAGGGAGTGGCCCGCGCCGATACGAGCAGCGTAATGACCGGCGGCTTTCGTGCCGCACTGCGCCCGGTTCACCGCCGAGGTCGTCCCGTTGACGATGTACTCGTTGAACGCGTCCTTGACGAAGGGCGACGCGCTGTCGATTCCGAAGAGACGCCGGCCATTTGTCTCGTTCTCGGTGAAGAGGAGCTCGGGGGCACCGTCGAAGTGGAGGGTATAGGGCCCGGTGCGCTGATGATCGATCGAGATTGCGGCCCGTGATCCCTTCGCCCGTTGCAGCTGCGGCCGCTGATCGTGACGTCCCCACGACCACGTATTGCGGAACCATACCGTCGGAAGCAGATGAAACGGGGCGTCGACATCGCCGCGGTTGACGGCGGTGATGCGGATCAGGATGTCGTTGCAGGAGCCCTTTGCGTACTCCACAAACACGTCGAAGTACCGGTTGTCCGCGAAGACACCTGTGTCGGCAAGTTCGAACTCGGGATCCTGGCGACTGCGCCGCCGATTCTCATCGACGAGCTGCGAGTACGGAAACGCGCGCTGGGGATACTTGTACAGAAACTTCATGTACGAGTGCGTCGGCGTGCTATCGAGGTAGAAGTAGTACTCCTTGACGTCCTCGCCGTGGTTGCCCTCGTTACCGGTCAATCCGAACAGGCGTTCTTTGAGGATCGGATCGTTCTCGTTCCACAGCGCGACCGCGAAGCAAATTGACTGGTGCCGGTCGCTGATGCCAGCGATCCCGTCCTCGTTCCACCGGTAGGCACGTGATCGTGCCTGGTCGTGCGAAAAGTATTCCCAGGCTGTCCCGCCTGCACTGTAGTCTTCGCGGACCGTGCCCCACGCACGTTCGCTCAGATAGGGTCCCCAGCGCTTCCAGTTGACGCGACGGGCGCGGGATTCCTCGAGTCGCCGTTCTTCTGCAGTCATCGCTCAATCACCTTCAATGGATGCCCATCCGGGTCGTGCGCCAGAAGGCCTTTTCCAAGTTGTGGCATCTGCGAGCTCGCGACAGCCGGTGAGACCAGGAACGCGCGCCCGTTCAGCAACTGCTCGAATGCCCTGGTCGTATCGGTGGTCACGAGAGTGGTTTCCCAATGGGCCAGGTCATTGGCTTGGATGCCGGTCGCCGGGCGGCCGTTACGCGGCGTCAGATACTCGAGGAATTCGATGCCCGGACCGGCGGCGGCTCTCAGGCTGGTGATATGCAGCCTGGCGCCGAAGACGTTATTCAAACGCTCTTGTTCCGGCCCGTAATTGACGCTTTCACCGACAACGCGAAGACCGAGGCGATCTCGGTAGAAGCTCAGGCTGGTGCCGGTGTCGTTCACGGCAATGGCCGTGTGGTCGATTCCGAGGAATAGCTTGCCGGACGCGGTGTGCCACTTGGGAGCGCCCTTACCGGCGGGAAACTGCAGGACTTCAAGCGGATGGCCGTCAGGATCCTTGAAGTAGAAGGCCTTGATGCCGCCTGCAGCCTGGTTCCAGTCCGGCAACCGTTGCGGCTCCGGCGACGAGTGCTCGACTTTGTGCTGGCGCAAGCGCGCATACGCCTGGTCCATGTCGGACACGATGATGGCGACATGTTGGAACCAGCCGTCATTGCTGCGCGAATCCACGGGAATGGGACGTCCGCGCGGCGTGAGGTACTCAGTGAGCTCGATCTCCTCGGCACCGAGTTGCATCCGCACGATGCGCGCTCGCGCACCGAACACGCCTTGCAGCCGTTCGAAGTCGCTGCCCGTGACCTCCTCGTCTGAAGTCGTTTCGAAACTCAGCACGTCCGAAAAAAAGGCCATCGACCGGTCCATATCCGAAACCGTCATACCGACGCGCTCGACGCCCTCAATCAGTGGCCGCGTCGCAGGCGCCGACGTGAGCGCGGCCGGGGCGAGCCACAGACAGAATGCGATGACGGTGAGTGCAACGCGGGAGGGCGGGCGTGCCATTAATTCATCCTTTCCAGCAGGTGATCGCCTACGCGTAGCGCGTTGGCCATGATGGTCAGCGCAGGATTGACCGCGCCGCTCGACGGAAAGAAGCTGCCGTCAACGACATACAAGTTGTCTACGTCGTGCGACTTGCACATCGGATCGAGCGCCGATGTGCGTCGATCCGTTCCGAAGCGAATCGTCCCGTTTTGATGGGCGACGCCTGCCAGCGGAATGCGCTGGCCGACGAACAGACTGCGCGCGAACAATCCCTGATGACACGCAGGTCCATGCTGCGCACAGTGCGACTGCTGTTGCATGAGATGTTCGAGCTTCTTGATCAACCGTTTGTGGCCTTCCTCGTTGTTCGGCGTGTAGCGAAGCTCGATGTGGCCCTCGCGATCGAGGGTGACGCGGTTCTCTGGATCAGGCAGGTCTTCCGACGTGAGCCAGAAGTCGAGCGAGTGTTTCGCCATCAAATCCAGCGTGAATCCCGGCGTCAGCGGTGGTGCGCCCGCCGACAACGCCACGGCATCGAGCTTGCCCACGAACGAGATGTGGCCCATGGGAAATTCGAAGTCGTTCGAGCCGAAGTAGAAATCGTTGACCGCGAGAGTCTTCTGGAAGATCGTCGGGTTGGGGCACTTCGACACGGCCATGAGCACTGAATTGACGTGGCCCATGTAGTGACGTCCGACAACGCCGGAACAATTTCCCAATCCGTGCGGGTGCCTGTCGCTGGCTGAACGGAGCAGGAGCGCGGCGGAATTGATGGCGCCGCACGAGACGACGACGACGTCGGCGGAGTAACGCTCGGCGTGTCCGTTGTGTTGGACGTGAACGCCGGTGATTTCGCGGCCCGACGCGCTGGTGTCGAGGCGGGAGACGTACGCCCCCGTCAGCAGCGTCACGTTCGGATGCTGCAGCGCGGGGTCCACGCACATCACCTGCGCATCTGATTTCGCGTGCACCAGGCACGCGAACCCGTCACAGGTATTGCACCGGATACAGCGGCTGCTGTCTGGATTGGTTTCGTTCAGGCGAATACCGAGCGGTACGTGGAAAGGACGCAATCCCTGGCTCGCGAAATGATCGCTCAACGCCTGAATGCGCGGCTCGTGGCTGACGGCTGGAAACGGATACTCGTTCCTCGCGGGAGGCTCAGCCGGATCCTCGCCCCGTTGACCGTGCACTTCGTAGAGGCGCTCGGCGCGATCGTAGTACGGTTCCAGATCCTGGTAACTGATCGGCCATGCCGGCGATATGCCCCCGTGATGGTGAATCTCGGTGAAGTCGCGCTCGCGCAGCCGGAACAGGGCGGCGCCGTAGAATTTCGTGTTGCCGCCGACATAGTAGTTGGTGTGTGGATGGAGCGCCTTGCCGTCTTTGTCCTTCCACAGTTCCTTCGTGTGATAGCGTGCGTCGACATTCACCGCACGCGAACTCCAATTCTCCTTTTCACGAGGCACGTAGTTGCCGCGTTCGAGGATGAGGATGCGTTTACCGGACGGCGCGAGCGTGTAGGCCAGCGTGCCGCCGCCCGCGCCGGTGCCGATGATGATGACGTCGTAATGTGTGTCGCTCGACATGGTGCAGTCCGTTTCTCTGGTTGCGGCACGTCCTGATTCGTGGATGGTGACTACGAGTAGCTACAGTTGAAAATGCACGGCCCGTTGTCGTGGTGCAGCTTCGCGCATCGGACGGCGAGCCGGCCGCGAATACGCACAAAGATCTCAGCCGCCAGCAACATGCCGAGCGGCGGCGCCGCGAAATAGATCCAGACGCCGCGCCAGATACCGCCAATCACGTCGGGACCCAGTGTGCGTGCCGGGTTCATGCTCATGCCGGAGAACGGCGCCTCCAAGGTAATGAAGGTCGCGACCAGCACGGCAACGACGGCTCCAGTGAAGCGGGACAGGCGGTGCTGGTTCGAGACCGAGAGCACCACGAGCATCAGCACGAAGGAGATGGTGGCTTCTGCCGTGAACGCCACGACCTCTCCCGTCGGTCCCGGCGCGGTGGCGATGTAGTTGACTGTCGGGTCGGCGATCCAGCGCAGGAGTCCCAACGACGCCAGGAATATGCCCGCGAGGCCGCCCAGAAACTGCGCGCCTCCGTACGCGAGCGCATCGCGGCCGGAGATCTTGCCCAGACGAAAGAAGGTGAGCGTGACCGCCGGGTTCATATGGGCGCCCGAGCGGCGTCCCCAGGGGGAGTAGATGATGCCGGCCGCCGTGAGTCCCATGGCGACTCCCATCAGCACCCGGCGCGCGATGGCCTCGTCCACGAAGGCTCGCAGTGGCGATGCCGGGTGCTGGATGACTACCGTCATCGTCGCTGCGGACACCATGAAGGTGGCAAGGCAGGCCGCTTCGATCAGGTATTCGCGCCAATGAACCACAGGAACCTCATCGCGGGTCCAAAGAACAGGAGCCGCCCTACGAACCGCGAGCCTTCAGAATCAGGTCAGAGCGTGTCTGCGACGTCAGAGACCGCCAGGTGCACGCCGTCAGGCTTTCTGCGAACGATTCCGTCGACGCTCGCTCCTTCCACGCTCTTCGATGCCAGTCGACGGCGGCGGTTACGTTTTGCGGGAGGAGCGAGGACGAGTCGATCGAGTCTGAGAGCTTCGCCGACCGACCAGGCCTGGAATGGGCAGCCATTTGGTCTGTAAGGGGCGTCGCCGTCTGCAATCTCCGACACATGGCCCAGGCCGTTTTCGTCCAGGTGAGTGGCGATCGGCTGGAGGAAGCGTTGACGCGCTGTGGCGATGGCGGCGGCCGTCTGACCACGGGCGCGGACCCATGCCTCGACGAACGGCGTCAACAGCCACGGCCAGACCGCGCCTTGGTGGTATGCGGTGTCGCGCGCGAGCACACCGCCGCCATAATGGCCGATGTAGCCGCGCTCTGCGGGCGCAAGAGACCGCAACCCGAGCGGCGTCCATAACCGAGCCTCGATCGCATCCAGCGTGCGGCGAGCACGCGACGCATCGACTAACACGAGCGGCAAACCACCGAGCGCCAGGACCTGGTTGGGCCGGAACGAGGAATCGATTGCGCCGGGCTGGTGATCGACGTCGACGACGTCGTTCAATATGCCGGTGGCGTCGTTCCAGAACTTTGCTTCGAAGGAAGCTCGTCCGCGGTCGAACAACTCTCGCCAACGCGGCGAGCGCCGGCTCGCCAGCCACAGCGCGTTCAGCCAGAGCGCTTGGACTTCGACAGGTTTACCGATTCGCGGCGTCACGACGTAGTCGCCGACTTTGGCGTCCATCCACGTCAACTGCACGCCGGCGACGCCCGCCGCCAGCAAGCCGTCGTCGTCTGCACGGATGCCGAATCGCGTGCCGTGCGCGTAGCCGTCGAGAATACGGTCGACGCCATCCTCCAACGCCTTTCGGTCTGTGAGGGTAAGCTCGATGCCGTAACGCGCTGCGGCGTCGAAGAGGTCGTACACGGCAATCACGAACCAGAGGGAGGCGTCGACGGAGTTGAATTCGGGGAGCTCTCCGCTGTCAGGGAAGCGGTTGGGCAGCATGCCTTCGGATACCGCTCGTGTCCACTCGAGCAGGATGCGGCGCGCTTCATCGATGCGACCGGCAGCGAGGCAGAGACCACGTAACGCGACGAACGTGTCCCGGCCCCAGTCTGTGAACCAGGGGTAGCCGGCGACGATCGTCTGCCCCGAGCCGCGCTGCACCAGATATGCGTCAGCGGCACGGTGAAGAGGGGAGGCGAACTGGGCACGACGCCGCGCCTCAGTTTCCCGAATCTCCTGAAGCAGGAACAGGCCGTCCCGGGCCTCAATATCAGCTGTTCCGAAGATCAGTGCCGCTTCGCCGTCGCGAAGGTCCCATGCGAACTCGCCTGGCGACGCCAGATCTTCGCTGGCGTCGAGCCCGCGGTCACGCTCGGCCTCGTAGCGGAAGTTCCGGTACCACGCCGGTTGATGACGGTATTGACCGTTGGTCCACGTGTGAATGTCGGGGACGCCGTCGTACGGCCGCCAGACGAGACCACCGGCTGTCTGTTCCGGTTCGAAGCGGAATGCGCCGTTCTCGTGATGCAGCGAGTGGTAGTCGCGGCCTGAGAGGAAGGGGCGGACACGCAGCGACCCACCCGGTCCGTTCAGCAGGCGCCATGCGAGCGCGACGAGAGGTGCACCGTGACGCGCGATGACCACGTGTTCGATGGCGGTGCCATCGTCAAGCGTGAACACCCATCGCGGCCACGGCTCGTACGTGAACTCGGTGATGCGTCGAGCACCATCAGGAGAGATGACGGCGGGTTCGTAGCGCTGCGAGGTCAACGCACAGGTGCCCGCAGGCGTCTCGATCCATGCGTCGAAGCCATTCACCAGCACCATCCGTCCCGTTGGCGGGGTAGTCGCCGTCAAGAGCACGGCGTGATAACGACGCGTCCGAACCCCGGTTGCTGTGCCGCTCGCAAACCCGCCCAGCCCGTCGGGCTCGAGCCATTCGTCCTGCTCCGTGTATCTCATGTCCGCTCCTGCACTCGCTCCTCGCACTTCGCTGGTCCCTTTGATGTCAGTGCTCCTCATGTGGTTTCGAGCGCACCACATGAAACCTTTCGCGAGCGGCGTCATCGAAGGTGGCAGAACAGCGCGCCGCACAATGCGGGCGCGACAACGAGGAGAAAAGGAAATGCAGGATACGTATCGAAGGGGCTTCGTGGCGCAAGTGCTTGCTGGCCTGATCGCGCTCACAATCATCGCCGCGTTTGCGCCCTCATCTCAGGTATCGGCACAGGGGCGCACCAGCTCGCCGTTCGCTGGCGTGAAGGCCAACACCGGCCGGGTGACGCTCAGCGGAAATTCAGGAGCGCTGGTCCTGACACTATCAGACGATTTCAAGGCGCCTGATGCGCCGGACCCGCACTGGCAGGTCGTGGACGCGAAGGGACGGACTTACCTTCTTCAAAAGCTGACGGTCAAGGGGCTCATCGGGGACAAGATGAATCGTTCGATCACGCTCCCCTCATACATCACCGACGTTGCCAAGGTGCAATTCTGGTGCGCCTATGCCGAAGTGGTGCTCGGCGAGGCCTCGTTCGGCTCTTACTCCACCAACTAGCCCCAGACACCACTTGCGTTGACGTGATCACGACACCCGAGGCGCCGAGATGCAGAGAACTCCTTAGGTGGTCCCTGTGCCTCGGTGTCTCTGAGTGCCGGACAGCCGTGCGCGACCGTATGTCTGTCCACCCAAACCGGCTTCATCCACACACCTAGCATTCGCGGCCGACCAACGAGATGCGCCAACACTCCCTATGGTGTGGCTTTGAGATATACGGTCCGCACGGCTCTTGTAACGGCTTCATGTGGTCCGGCATCAACACAACAACGTTGTTATGGGAACCGCATCGATCGTTGCTCGAACGCTTGCACTGACGCCATTCGGTCAGGCGTATGCGAAGGCCACCAGCGCTCATGAGCCGCTGGACTTCGGCACCCGGGGGCTGAACGCGCTTGGCGTGTCAGCGGATGTGTCAGACGAGGAGTTGCGCCAGGTGCCGTCGGCCGGCTCGCTCGTGGTCGTCGCGAATCACCCGTTCGGTGCAATCGACGGGCTTGTGCTGCTTTCATTGCTTTCGCGCGTGCGTCCCGACGTGAAGCTGCTCGGCAACCGTCTCCTGCAACACTTCCCTCAGCTCCGCCCGAATCTCATCGAGGTTGACGTGTTTGGTCGTCGCAATGCGGTTGGCCGTAACACTGTTGCTGTCCGCCGCGCCATCCGATGGCTGACCCGCGGCGGCTGCGTGTTGCTGTTTCCTGCCGGTGAGGTTGCACACCATTGTGATTCCGCAGGGAACGCGGTTGATTCCGATTGGCAGCTCACCGCTGCCGTGCTCGCGTCGCGCGGGTCGGCCTCCGTGCTTCCAATCTTCTTCTCTGGTAGCAACAGTGCGCTTTTCCGAGCGGCTGGGCGAATACATCCGCTGCTCCGGACGGCGCTTCTTGCCCGCGAGATGTGGGTGCGTCGAGGGACGATAGTACGAGTCCGTGTTGGACCGCTTGTGCAACCGGAGGAACTCGCGGCGCTTTCCACACCTCGCGATCGAACGGTTCTCCTCCGCTCGCGCGTCGAACTGCTAAGTCACCCCGCGATCGAATCGCCAACGATCGTCCAGCCGGGCTGCGCCGCTGTCGCGGAGCGAGGCTCGGCCGCCGCTATCGAAGACGACGTGGCTGCACTGCAAAATTACGTGCTCCTCGAAAGCGGCAAATACCAGGTGTTCTACGCATCAGCGTCGCAGCTACCGGCCGTCTTGCCGGAAATCGGGCGGCTTCGTGAGATTGCCTTTCGCCAGGCCGGCGAAGGAACAGGGCTGCCCCGAGATCTAGATCGATTCGATCAGACCTATCAGCATCTATTCGTCTGGGATCGAGATTGCCGCGAAATTGCCGGTGCCTACCGGCTGGCAGCCACTGATGTCGTGGCGCGGGGGGCGCGCGTCGACGAGCTGTACACACATACTCTCTTTGCGTACGACCGCTCCTTACTCGATGCAATCGGCCCAGCCCTCGAGTTGGGACGATCGTTCGTGCAGCCACGCTATCAGCGCGACTTCAGCCCGCTCCTCCTGTTGTGGAAGGGCATCTCGCGCGTGGTGGCCAGAGCTCCTCGATATCGACGGCTATTTGGGGTCGTCAGTATCAGCGATCGCTACGATTCGGCGTCTCGATCTCTGATGCTGAAGTTCCTCCAGACGCGGCGATTTGATGCGGAACTGGGTCGCCTCGTCCGTGCCAAGAACCCGCCACCGCCGCCGAGAGATGCGGTGGTTCAGAGTGCGACCGTCGACAGTCTCGACCAGGTGTCCGGGCTCGTCCGCCGCATCGAGGCCGACGGCAAGGACGTGCCGGTGCTCCTCCGCCAGTATCTCAAGCTGAATGCCAAGCTGCTTGGCTTTACCCTCGATCCCGCGTTCGGGAACGTGCTCGATGGCCTCGTCCTGGTCGATCTGGCTGACGTGGAGCCCGCACTGCTCGCTCGCTACATGGGGCGGGAGGCGTCGACGGCGTTCGTCCGGTCTGCACGCCGGTTCACACCGGCGGCGGATTGCGTTCCGTGAAGCCGCGCTGGTGCCAGTAGGGATACACCGGCGTCACGGCGCTTGCCTTATCGAGCGCTGCCACCTGCTCTGAGGCAAGCGTCCAGCCCACTGCGCCAAGGTTGTCGCGCAGTTGAGCCTCGTTACGGGCGCCGGTGATCAGCGTGGCGATCGACGGACGCCGCAGGAGCCAGTTCAGCGCGATTTGCGCCACGGTCTTGCCAGTCTCGCCTGCAATGAGATCAATCGCATCGACAACACGGTAGACGGCCTCGTCACTGACTGGTGGACCAAGATCGCGGGCGACCTTTGTGTTGAGGCGACTGACCGCTGGCACCGGATGACCTCGCCGGATCTTCCCAGTCAGTCGTCCCCAACCGAGGGGACTCCACACCACAGTTCCTACCTTCTGGTCCATCGCGAGCGGCATCAGCTCCCATTCGTACTCGCGTCCGATCAACGAGTAATGCGCCTGGTGGGCAACGTACCGCGTCAGGCCGCGTCGGTCGGAGACGGCCAGCGATTTCATCAGGTGCCACCCCGAAAAATTCGAGCAGCCGATGTAGCGGATCTTTCCGGCGCGCACGAGATCATCGAGAATGCCGAGTGCCTCCTCGACTGGAGTCATCGCATCGAACCCATGCAACTGATAAAGGTCGATGTAGTCGGTACCGAGGCGCCGGAGACTACCTTCGATGGCGTTGATCAGATGGTGGCGCGACGAGCCGAGATCGTTCGCGCCCGGGCCAGTGCGGAACGTGCCCTTCGTGGAAATAAGTGCCTGATGACGGCGGCCCTTCAGCGCCTGTCCCAGAATCTCTTCCGCCTGTCCGCCTGAATACGCGTTCGACGCATCGAACATATTGGCACCGGCATCGAGACAGATATCGACGAGGCGTGTTGCCTGCGACGCATCGAGCCCGCCGAATGCTTTGAAGAATTCGTTGCTACCGCCGAACGAGGCGGTGCCAAGACCGAGGACCGGGACCTTCAGCCCCGATCCCCCAAGTTGTCGGTTTTCCATGAGCCCTACGCGCCGCGCGGGAAGAGTCGAAAGTGTACCGCGAATCCTCAGTCGTGGGACGTCGCAGAGCGTACGCCAGGGATATTCAGGCGAACGCGATACAAACCCGTTTGCGCGGTCAGATACAGCGTACGGCCATCGGCATCACCCCATGCCATGTTGTGCGGATGTTCGGGCCCGGCGATTGTGCCAAGGTGCTTGCCCTCCGGCGACAAAATCCACACGCCGCCTGGGCCGGACACGTATACGTTCCCGCGAACATCCACTTTGACGCCATCCAGTGCGTCTTCGCCTGGAGCGCTGGTCATATCGAAGAAGACGACACCGGCGGTCAGTGTGCCGTCAGCGTTCACACCGTACCGCATGAGCACTTTCTTCTTCTCATCCCAGTTCGCCACGTAGAGAAACTGCTCGTCGGGTGAAAACGCAAGACCATTCGGTCCGGTCAGGTCGTTCGCGACCAACCGCAACTGGCCGTCCTTGACGGAATACACCCCGCTGAAGGGCAGTTCCTTGCGTGGGTCTTCGAATGCTTTCGGCAGACCGAACGGCGGATCGGTGAAGAACAGCGTCCCATCAGATCGATAAACGAGATCGTTCGGGCTATTGAGCCGTTTGCCCTGGTAGCCATCGGCGAGCACCGTGACCGCCCCGTTCTTCTCGATGCGCACGACGCGGCGATTTCCGTGTTCGTCGATAGTCACGCGACCCTCGCGATCGAGCGCGATGCCATTCGACCCCGGCTGTCCGTACTCGGCGACGTCCACACCGGCGTAGCCGCTCTTTGTTCTGAAAACCGACACCTGGCCGTCGGGTGTCCAGCGGTAAATCGTGTTGGCATTTGGGTCGCTGAACAGCAAGTAGCCATCCGGGATCCACACGGGCCCTTCGGTAAAGAGGAAACCGTCAGCCAGCTTTTCGATCATCAGCCCCGGTGGAACGATCGCATCGAGCGCTGGATCGACTCGTCTCACTTCAGCCTTCATCTCCGACAAACGGCCGAGCCGGCCTTTTTTGTAGAAGTCGAGTGTGGCCGACCGGACCCAGACGAAGTTGGCAGGCGGATTGGAGAGCGGACCGTTGGCCCCGAAGACAGCGAGTTGAATACGCTGCCCCGGCACGGCGTCGGTTGCGATCACCACGCGGTTCGGCGCGTTGAAGCCCTTGATGAAGGCACCGCCGGTCTGACCGATGGCGACAGGGAGCTTTCCGTCGACCCAGACCTCCGCATAGTCATCCACGACGATCTCGAACACGACGGTCGAACCGGCTGTGTGAAACGTGCCCACCCGGTCCGGAATGGTCACGGCAATGCGGTACCACCCGAACGAGAGCCGACCGTTCGATCGACGATCCTGGAGTGCGCCTGAAGGGACGCTCTGCCAGGCCGTGTCGTCGAATTCTGCCGCTCCGGCGTGCGGCACGATGTCGTGCGTGCGGGTGGGCGGACCCGACGGCCTGAGATCGGGCCCTGGCCCGTGATGATCGACTTCAACGATCCTGGCATCGCTGTAACGCCACTGCCCGCTGACGAGCGCAACGCCTTCATCCGAGGCCAGGTTGACGATAGCGTCGGGCCGTACTTGCGGTGCGTCCGACGTCACCTGCGACTGTGCTGTCGCCGTGAGCGCCAGGGAGGCGAGCGCCGCGATGGTGGCACGTGAACGGAGTCGTGTCATGACGGCATCTCCCTCATCGAACTTTCACAACGTAGTAGTTCAAGGAACCCGAGACCTCCTTGAACCAGTGTGGGGTGCCATTTGGGACGATGAGCACATCGCCTTTGGAGATGCGGCGCACTTGTCCGTTGCTGATCGACACGCCCCGAACCTCATTTGGAGCCGTCGCCCGGCCGTCTTCAACGGACCCGCCGGTCACCAGGGTGGCCGACCCGTCGAGCACGTAAATGATGTCGGTGTCGAGGTCGTGCACTTCGGCCATGCCCGGCCCCTCACGATGGCTCGCATGGACCATATAGTTGCGATTGCCGTCACCGTCAAAGAGCACGGAACCGTTCACGAAGGCGGCTGTGACGTCATCGCTCTTCCAATGCGAGACGGAATCGGCGTGCGTCGTCGGCGCGGCAAGCGCCGCCGCCCCGGCTATCGCGATCTCCTCATCTTCTTGCGGCGTGTTCCCGCTGACGCCAATCGCGCCGACCACTCGCCCGTCAGCCACGAGCGGGACGCCGCCCTGCAGCGGCGTTGCGCCGGGCAGCGCGAGTGCCGCGACGCGTCCCTCGCGAATCTGATCTTCGAAGACCTTGCTGGGACGCCTGAAGATCGCCGCCGTCCGTGCTTTCGCGATGCCCACGTCCACGCTGGCGACTTGCGTGTCGTTCAGCCGCTCGAGATACAACACGTGGCCGCCATCATCGACGACCACGATGACGACGGTGGCGCCGCGCTTGTTCGCTTCCGTTTCAGCTGCGGCGCCGACACGTTTTGCCGCCTCCAGTGTCAACACTGACTTCGATGGCAACGTGTTGGCTGACACTCGCTGAGCCCCAGCCCAGGCCATCGTCAGGCCCAGCACCATCGCTATCCACTTGATAACGCTCATAACAGTCCCTCTCTGAAGGCGTCTGTCGCCTTCGCCTGTTGGGATGCGCTCCATTCGAAGGTGGTTACGGCATGGTGACCCCGATTCACAGGGCGGCTCCGAACGGCATGACGACGCGGCTCCGCCGGGAAGCCGATCTGATATCGTGATCCGACCGAGCAACTCGAACCATCGGCACCATGGACCAGCCCTCCTCCGACGACCGTCGTACCCCACCAGACGATTCGCACACTTCCGCACGGTCGCGCGCGAGCGATGCGATCTGGACGGTGTTGGACGGCACGTCGTTTGTCGCGGGATCTGACTTTTTCGCAGCACTCGTGCGCCAACTGGCGCTGGCACTCCAGGTCCCTTACGCGTTTGTCGCTGAATGCACCGACGCGAGCAAGAGTCGCGTGCGTACCTTGGCGTTCTGGAGTCAGGATCGCCTCGTCGACAACATCGAGTTCGACGTGAGAGGGACGCCGTGCGAGCGTGTCATCGGGGGGAGCCAGAGTTATCACGCCCGCGAACTGCAGGCGCGATTTCCTGACGACCACGGCCTTGTCGAGCTCGGGGCGGACAGTTATCTGGGTCTTCCGCTGGTCGATGCTGCTGGTGACGTGCTCGGGCACCTGGCCGTGATGGACGTCAACCCGATGGACGGCGACGCCATCAATGCCGCGGTCATGCGCACGTGCGCCGTCCGTGCCTGCATGGAGCTCGAACGTCTTCGTGCTACGAGTCAGATTGACGCGCTCAACCAAAAACTTCAGGAGGCAGCCGATCGAGCCCGCACGCTGCTGGCCATCAACAATGCTGTTGTTCTGAATCTCACGCGCGACGCGCTGTTTCAGGCGATCACGACCGCCTTGCGGCCGGTCATCCAATTCGACCGGAGCACGATTTTCCTGTTCGACGAGCAGAAGAAGGTGTTACGCCTCGTATCGGCGGAGAGTGAGGTCGCGACGGAACACTTCGTACCCGGAATGGAGCTCGGGCTGAAGAGCAGCCATGCGGGTTGGACGTTCATTCACCAGCGGCCTTTCTACAATCCCGATCTCGCCACGCACCGCACCTATCCGGGTGAGGACATCCTTCTGCGTGAGGGCTTCAGGTCGCTCATCGTCCTGCCCCTCATCGTGCGGGGCAAGAGCATAGGTACGCTGAATCTTGGAAGTCTGCACCCGATGCGCTATGGCGAGGCGGAAGCCGAGTTGTTGCAGGAGGTGGCCAATCAGCTGGCACTGTCCGTGGAAAACATGCGCGAGTACGAGGAGATCGGACGTCTCAAAGCGCAGCTCGAACGCGAGAACGTGTACCTTCGCGAGGAAATCCTTGGCGAGCACAATTTCGAAGAAATCGTCGGCACCAGTCCGCAGCTCACCAGCGTGCTGCATACGATCGATCGCGTGGCGCCGACCGACACCACGGCTCTGATCCTTGGTGAAACGGGCACTGGGAAAGAGCTGGTCGCACGCGCGATCCACAGTCGCAGTCCGCGGCACAAACATCCCCTCGTGAAGGTGAACTGCGGTGCTATCGCCGCCGGCCTGATCGAGAGCGAGCTGTTCGGTCACGTGAAAGGCGCCTTCACCGGTGCGCTCGATCGCCGGACGGGACGGTTCGAGCTGGCCGACCGAGGCACGATTTTCCTGGACGAGGTTGGCGAACTTCCGCTCGACATGCAGGTCAAGCTGCTGCGCGTCCTGCAGGAACACGAGTTCGAACCGGTCGGAAGCAGCCGTACCGTCAAGGTGGACGTGCGGGTGATTGCCGCCACGAACCGCAACCTCGAACAAGAAGTGGCGGCCGGTAGATTCCGCGCCGACTTGTACTACCGATTGAACGTCCTGCCCATCCGCGTGCCCGCGCTGCGCGAGCGGAAAACGGACATCCCTCAACTCGTCATGTTCTTCATTCAGCGGCACGCGAAGCGGATCGGGCGAGTCATCGAGGGCGTCACACGAGACAGCATGGAACGGCTGACGCAATATGCCTGGCCGGGTAATGTCCGCGAACTGGAGAACGTCATCGAGCGCGCCCTGGTCCTTTCGGCGGGCGGGCTGCTCGACATCGGGCGCGACTTCCTTCCCCCCGTTCCCACGATCGATACGCCTGCCGTCATCACAGCAACGCGTCAGGGTGTGCCCGATGCTCCGGCTGCTCGGCCAGCGGCCGCGTCGAGCTCTCTCGAGGATGTCGAACGCGCGTACATCGCGGCCACGCTCGCAAAAACCGGATGGGTTGTCGAGGGGCCACGAGGTGCGGCCAGGATTCTCAACATCCATCCGAATACGCTCCGCAGCCGGATGAAGAAACTCGGTGTCGAGCGTGGGCGCTACGAAATATCGTTGCCACCAAAGATCGAAGGCGTCTGACCTCCGAAATTTCGTAGCGGCCGCTGATGGCCGGTACGAGTTCTTCCTCACCAACCGGCTGCTAAGGCCTTGATACATCAACAGCTTACTGCTGTTTGACCGCGCCACGACCCCGGTGATGGCGCGTGTGGCAGTCCCATTGCCTTCATCCAAGGCAAAGGCACAAGGACATGCTGCGAATCGAGCGACTCCACAACGCGGTTGGCGAAACGACAGTGAGGGCAATCGGGCGACTGGCGGGGCCCTGGATCGGCGAGCTCGAACGTTCGCTCGCCGAGGGTTCGCCGAACCAGACCGTCGTGCTCGATCTGACCGACGTTTCGTTCGTCGATCGCGAGGGCATTGCGTTTCTTCGACTGTTGCGTGGACTCGAGCACATCGACCTGCGCTGTTCGGCGTTTGTCGCCGAGCAAATCAACTGAGCGAGCGACCTGATCATGATGACCACCGCCATGCGCGCACCGACGACGTATCCAATTCCTCCGGTGACCGTTCACGACGACTCTCTCGTCGCTCGCCTTCAGCGCGGCGATCCCGCCGCCTTCGAAGTGCTCGTGCGCGGCCATGCCGGCCGTCTGCTCTCGGTCGCGCGACGCATGCTCGGAACCAACGAGGACGCCGAGGACGCAGTGCAGGAAAGCTTCATCAAGGCGTTCAAAGCCTTCCACACTTTCGAAGAAAGGGCACAGCTTCACACGTGGCTCCACCGCATCGTGGTGACGACGTCGTTGATGAAGCTGCGCGAACGCCGCCGCAAGCCGCAAACCTCGCTCGACGATCTGCTGCCATCGTTCACCACCGACGGGCACCAGACTACCGAATGCCACGAGTGGAGTGACGCGGTGTTGGAACGCAAGGAGACCGCAGCAATCGTTCGTCAGGCGATTGCGATGCTCCCTGACCAGTATCGCGCCGTGCTGGTGTTGCGCGACATCGAGGAGCGCGACACCGCCGAAACGGCGGCCGTTCTGGGCACGTCGACGACGGTTGTCAAGGTACGTCTCCATCGTGCGCGTCAGGCGTTACGAACGCTGCTGGATCGCGAATTTAATTCACTGCGTCGTTCCTGACACGTTTCACAGCGAACGTCTTGTGGTGGGACGATATGCGGCGGTCTCGTCGTCGTGATCACCTGCATCCAATTACGCTGCCCGTTACCATCGAATCGGTTGCAGCCTTTCCGCGACCCATCCCGCTGCTTGCCCAAATAGCTTGTAGAAGACGCACACAGCTGCGCCAGTCAGGATGGTCGCCGTTGCACCTGTTTCGATGCCTCGAAATAGAGGCGCTGTGACGGTATCGCCGAGGTACGCGGTCGAGACGACCAACAATGGCGTCCATGCCATCACTGCCAAGAAGGACCAGCCTGCAAAGGCCAGCGGCCGTCGTCCGCAGGCGCCGGATGCGACGTATAGCGGTAACCGGGTGCCCGGCACGAATCGACTCAAGACGATGAGGAGCGCGAGGCGCTGCTCGACGCGATGACCCATCGACTCGAGCGACGCCGACGTCAGTTTCGAACGGAGCAACGGCAAGGCAATCACACGGCGTCCGAATAGACGACCAGTGCACCACAACCCCAAATCGCCGATATACACGCCCACCCCACACGCGACGACGGCGTGCATCAGCGGAATGGTGCCGTTACGTGCCAGCAAGCCTCCGGCAATCAACGCGAGATCTTCGGAGGCCAGAGTGGACAGCGCCAGCCCAATGAGAATCGAGGTAGCCATCACGCTGCCACGCTGACCGCGATGCCGTCTGGCGCTTCCGCCGGACGGTAGACGAGGCGGATCACCCGATCGCCGATTTCGACGACTGTATAGCTTACGGTGCGCGCGTCCGCGCGTCGCATACGTACGCTCACCTCCTCACGTCCGCGCCACTGATGAAGGTGAAATAGGTCTTGAGCCGCGACGGTGTCGGTGACCGCGGACAAAAACTGTTGGAATAGCGCCACGCGAGGAGCGATCACCAGGTCGTCGCCCAGGCCGGACGACGTTCGCATCACGGGTTCATGGAGCGCTTCTCGCCGGTAATGGATGGCATGGTCCTCGTTCCAGCACTCGACCAGGTGTTGCCGGTCTAGTACCAGCAAACGAAAAGGCGAGTAGTCATCCGCTGGCAACTTGAGAACACGTTCGAGTGCGCTGTTGACACAATCACAGTTCAACAACGATGGGATGACCGTGCCCCGGCTGCGCCGCCCGACGGTCTGTCTCGGGCCGCCGTACACGTTGAGCAACGTGCACACGATGCCCGCAGCGTTGGCACCGATCCATGTGCCGCCACTGTCTGGATCTACAGGCATGACCGCGAGGCGTTCACCAAACTGCCGCGTCAGTGGCGGAAGGGCTGGAGCGCGCGCGATGGATTCATCGCGATTGCAAGCGACGCGAAGCTGCAAAGATCTTTCGTGTCCGCTACGCGAGGTTGAAAGCACGACCTCTGGGAGAATCGTTACCGTGCACATGCGACCTCTTCATGCGGCGAAGGTGTGGCCGGCGCCACACCAAATCGCGCCCCCATACGGGTGCCTTGAGACGCGAGGAGATGGGCCACGAGGGCATTGTGATGAACGATGTGACTCGTGACGAAGACGACCTCGCGCGCCACTGTGGACCTGGTGACCACCATCGTTCCCTGGGTATCGCTTTGTGTTTCGACGGCGATCGGCACGTCGAGGATGTCTTGCGCGAGACATGCAATGTCGGCTTCGAGATTGGCGATCTGTCGTAGCGCGGCTCGCCGGCACCTCTCGACGCTGGTGCCACGTGAACGCCGGTCATAGGTGCAGAGTCGGGTCCGGGTTGCGGACAAGAGGGCCCCGACGTGATCGAGACAGTGCCGCACATGCCCGCCGATGCCCCCCGACGATCGGCCGGGCGCTGGCGCCGCGTAGCTTTCATCGTCAATCCGCTCGATCATGAACCGCAACTCGCGGAGCAGGTGCAGCAGCGGGCCTGTCACTGTTGTGGCCATCGGTCGACCCTCGCAGCGCGGAGACACAGGTAGTTACGTGGTTGCCGTGCGTGTGGCGAGCCACATCCCGATGATTGGAATCTCGGCTCGCCGCAACACCAGAATCGCCGCCGACGCGACGAATACGATGAGCGCCAGGATAAAGAGAAGCCCGCCATCGCCTTGCACCTCTATACCGAGAATCGTCAGGTGGCTGACGATGGCTCCTGAGATGACGCCGAGGGCAAGTACGGCTCCGATCGTCGTTGTTGCGGGAATGAGCAGCAAGGCGGCGGCGATCAGCTCCACAATGCCGGAGCCGATACGGCCCCACGGTTCGGCACCGAGCGTAGAGAAGATGTAGACGGACTCCGGTGCTGCGGTGAACTTGAAGAACAACGTCTGCAGCAAGATGCCGGCGACGATGAGTTGCAGCAGCCAGCTCACGACGATTCCCGTATTCCAAGATTTCATACTGTCCTCCAGGCCCAATTGCCTTATCTGGCGATTGGATGCCGCGCGTGGCCGCCAGTTACGTGCGCTTGCCGTAACCCACGCCACGCATCGGCATCCAAGTGGGTGAGCTGGCCGCGTGAACGTGAAGCTGCGACGGCGCTGGGGAGTGTGCTTGCTAGGGACTTGTGCCTTGACGGCCGGCGCTTTCCGTTATGAAGCGGGATCGACGCCGGGCTCGAGTGAACTTCCCGCGGATATGCGCGCCGTCACCCTGAATGTCGTCGGCGCCCAGCGTGGTTCGGTGTGGCCCGTCCGTGTCGCGTATCGCGATTACCGCGGGCCCACCGGGTCAGGCGTCAGCCCCATCATCCTCTTGCACGG
>JBKPNV010000259.1:0-8741 GCA_046732795.1 Acidobacteriota bacterium | reverse complement strand
CCGCGTCCTCGTCGTCGACGACTCGGAGAGCAGCCGCGAGGCGACCGCCACGGTGCTCGAAGATGCGGGCTTCGAAGCCATTACGGCGAGCGATGGGCTGGAAGGCGTGATTGTGGCCCACTATGCGCATCCGCTGGTCGTCCTGATGGACGTCACGATGCCCGTTCTGGATGGGGTGGAAGCGGCCCGCCTCATTCAGGCGAGCGCCGGTTACTCGCGATGTGAACGTGATTGCGTACACCGCCAAGCCAGACGTGGGCGACGCTCCGTTTGCAAGATGGTTCGTCGACGTGCTGCAAAAGCCGGCGGCGCCTGACGCGATCGTCGTGGCGGTGGAACGGTCGGTCGAGGGGTCACGCACCAAGAAGGCGGTTCCTACATCAGTGCTCTGACCTGCCAGTCGGACGAGTTCATGAGCGCGCGGTACTCGGCCGGAGACACCGAACGCTTCGAGTAACGGCAGGCGATGACGAACATGTTCTTGGTGTGGTGCCAGTCACTGCGCACGACATCGCAGTCGAACGTCTCACCCGAGCTGATGGCCATCTTCAAGACCACGCCAGGTTTGGGAATCGAGTCGAGCTCTATCTGTTTACTGAATCGTATGTCGCTGTTGTTGATGGTTTCCAGCGTATCGCTGTCTTCCTTGCGGATCCGCAGTGACGGAATTCTGAGGCTGATCTCGACGGTTTGTGGCATGTCTACTAGCGCAGTTTGCAGTTTGTGTACTTGTCGGTCCCTGGTGCTTCGTGCCTGCGGCACCCGACACGGGACGGCCCTCTTCCCGATGGTACGATACATTTCGGATGCCGCTGGTAACTCTCGACCGTATTTCGATGGCGTACGGCCATCTCCCTCTTCTCGATCAGGCCAGTTTTCGAATCGACGCACGGGAACGCGTTTCCATCATCGGGCGCAACGGCACAGGTAAGTCCACGCTGCTCCAGATCGTCGGTGGCGACGTCGCGCCGCACTCCGGAGAGGTCTGGCACGAGCCTGGTCTACGTATCGGGCGATTGCCTCAGGATGCCGTCGTCGAAGCAAATCGGCAAGTTTTTGCGATCGTGGCGGAGGGTCTCGCAGGCACCGTTACAGATTCCTGGCAGATCGATCAGCAGGTCCGGATGACGCTCTCCCGTTTCCAGATCCCCGCCGACGCCACCATCGACACACTGTCCGGCGGCTGGAAACGCCGCGTGCTGCTGGCTCGTGCTCTCGTCGGCGAGCCCGATCTCCTCCTCCTCGACGAACCGACCAACCACCTCGACATCGACACCATGCGATGGCTCGAGGGGTGGTTGGCTGACTATGCGGGCACCGTGCTGTTCGTCACGCACGACCGGGTCTTCCTTCAGGCTCTCGCAACCCGGATTGTCGAGCTGGACCGTGGACGGTTGACGTCGTGGCCCGGTGACTACGCCACCTTTCTCAGGCGCAAGGAGGAATCGCTGGCGGTTGAAGCGGCGCACGACGCCAGATTCGACAAGCGGCTTGCCGAGGAAGAAGCATGGCTGCGGCAGGGGATCAAGGCGCGGCGCACGCGGAACGAGGGACGCGTGCGGGCACTGCTCGCAATGCGCGAGGAACGCGCGGCGCGCCGCTCGCAAGTCGGCTCTGTCCGCCTGCAGACCGATATCGGCGAGCGAAGCGGTCAGATCGTTTTCGAGGCCGACCGCGTCTCGAAGTCGTTCGACGGCCGCGCGTTCGTGGTGCGCGACTTCTCCGCGCGTGTAATGCGAGGCGACCGTGTCGGCCTGATCGGTGCGAATGGTTCGGGTAAGACGACGCTGCTGAAGCTGCTGCTGGGGGAGCTCGATCCCGATGACGGGGAGGTGCGACACGGCGCCAACGTGCAGATCGCTTATTACGATCAGCAGCGCGAGCAGCTCGATCGTGAACGCACTGTCTGGGAAACCGTTGCGGATGGTCTCGAGACGGTCACGATCAATGGCGCCACTCAGCATGTCTACGGGTACTTGCGCGATTTTCTGTTTCCGCCAGGACGAGCGCAGTCTCCGGTCAGGGCGCTCTCGGGTGGCGAACGCAATCGTCTTCTCCTGGCGCGTCTCTTCGCCCGCCCATTCAACGTACTGGTCATGGACGAGCCAACCAACGATCTGGATATCGAGACGCTCGAGCTACTCGAGGAGCGGCTCGCGACCTGGCCTGGCACGTTGCTGCTGGTGAGTCACGACCGCGCGTTCATCGATCATGTCGTCACCAGCACCCTCGTCTTCGAGGGTGACGGGCACGTGCAGGAATACATCGGAGGGTACGAGGATTGGTTGCGGCAACGCCGCTCCGTGGTGCCCGGCTCTGTCAGGACCTCCGTAGCGTCCGGTTTCAGCCGGACCTCGTTGGACGCCGACTCGAGCCAGACTGCGGAGAGACAGCCGGCTCGCCGCAGCGCGGCATCTCCGCGGAAGCCTTCTTACAAAGAGCAGCTCGAACTCGAACAGTTGCCCGCGCGTATCGAAGCGCTCGAAGCGGAGCAGCGCGAACTTCAGGCCGCAGTCAGCGACGCGGACTTCTACAAGAGGCCAGCGGGCGAGATCCACGAGACGCTCGGTAGACTCGAGGAGCTCGAGACGCTGCTCCTCGATGCCTACACCCGGTGGGACGCGCTCGATTCGCGTACGCCTGCACGTCCCACGTGATCGATCTCGATCTACCCAGATTGAGGTAGCCCCCCGAAAGCGTAGCTTGACAGTTCTCTCACTTGGCCTAGAATTGCGGCCGCCGAAAGCTGTTTCGCCATACGCACGGATGGGGAGTGGCGGACGCATGATGCGCCTGGACCGCGCTCACCTGGTAGCAGTGCGCCAGCCGCGCTGCGAGGAGAGTCCATGCCGAAGTCGATCGCGACGCTGACCGTCATTGTCGCATTCCTTGCCTGTTCCAGCTCTGCCTTCGCGCAAGCCACCGCGTCGATCGCGGGCACTGTCGTCGACGCGTCCGGAGCCTTGCTCCCGGGCGTGACCGTTGAAGCATCGAGCCCTGCCCTCATCGAGAAAGTTCGATCGGTCGTGACCGACGGAACCGGACAGTACCGAATCGAGCAGCTGCGCCCCGGAACCTACACCGTGACGTTCACGCTGACCGGGTTCAGCACCGTTCGCCGCGAAGGCGTCGAGCTGACCGGATCGTTTGCGGCCACCGTCAACGTGGAATTGAAGCTCGGGTCGGTCGAGGAGACGATCACAGTCCAGGGCGATTCGCCGGTTGTCGACATCCAGAGCTCTCAGCGTCAGCGCGTCATCGATCAGGAACTGCTGGTTGCGATTCCCACTGGACGGACGCCGCAAGTGGCGGCGTTCCTGATTCCCGGTGTCAACCTGAGCAACGTCGACGTCGGTGGCACCAACATCATCAACACGACCGGCGGCTCGATGTCGATTCACGGCGGCCGCGTCGACGATACGCGTCTGCTGATCGACGGCATCACCATCGCCAACACGGAAGGCACGGGATGGTCCGCCAACATGCTACCGAACATGGGGAGCACGCAAGAGGTTTCGGTCGACTACTCGTCGGTAACGGCCGAAAGCATCACCGGTGGTCTGCAGATCAACATGATTCCGAAGACGGGTGGGAACTCGTATTCAGGGACGCTGTTCGCTACCGCCGTGAATTCAGCTTTCGAAGGCAGCAATACGACCGACGAGCTCGTCGCGCGCGGGCTCCGCACGCCAAACTCCCTCAAGCTGCAGTACGACGTGAACCCCGGTCTCGGCGGACCCGTGAAGGAAGACACGCTGTGGTTCTACACCTCTGCCCGGTTCACGCGTCAGGCGAATTACATCGGCGGCTTGTTCCAGAACGTGAATGCCTGGGACATCACGAAGTGGGCCTACGTCCCAGACGAGTCGCAACGTGCGTACTCGAACGCGACGGAGGAGAGCCTCAACCTGCGCCTCACGTGGCAGGTCAATCCGAAGAATAAGTTCAGTGGTTTCTACGATCAGCACTGGCGGTGCCAGTGCCGCACCACCGCCGCGACGGTCTCACAGGAAGCAGCTCACGAGCTGGAATATCCCATCAGCGACCTCACGTCGATCGCCTGGACCGCCACGCCGTCCAACCGCGTGCTGGTCGAAGCGCGCTGGGGCGTGCGGCGTGAGGAGTATGCCTACTCCCCGCACAATGAAGAGGATCCCAATCATCTGCTCATCCCGGTGATCGAGCAGGGCGGCCTCATTCCAGGCCTGCTCTATCGTGGAGGTGGACTGCAGAACGCGACGCAGGCGTACCAGCGAACGCTCGGTGTCAGCATGCCCTCGTCTGCCGCGATGTCGTATGTGACAGGCAGTCATTCGGCGAAGGTCGGCTTCTACAACGTCACGGCCCAGCGAACGTCGTGGGTGCTCGATAACGCGTCGCACCTCACCTACCGCTTCAACAATGGTGTGCCGAATCAGCTCACCGAACGTGCCACGCCGCTGTACCGTGCGGAACGCCAGAAGCTTGATCTTGGTATCTATGTGCAGGACAAGTGGACGTTGCGCCGGCTGACGTTGAGCGGTGGGCTGCGCTTCGATACGTTTCAGAGCTACTTCCCCGAACAGACGCTGGTGCCGGGTCCGCTCGTGCCCAACCGCAGTGTGACATTCGCGAAGACCGACATGGCAAACTGGAAGGACATCGTGCCGCGGCTGGGATCGGTCTACGACATCAGGGGCGACGGCAAGACCGCGCTGAAGGTGTCGATCAACAAGTACGTCACCGCACAGGGACTGCAAGGCACTTACGGCGATACCGCCAATCCCGTGAACCGGATGGCCAATATCGTCACGCGCACGTGGACCGACGGAAACGGCAACTTCATCCCCGATTGCGATCTGACGAATGTGTTGGCGCAGGACTTCCGCGCGAGCGGGGGCGATCTCTGCGGAGTCGTGTCTGACACCAATTTCGGCAAGCAGACGTTGAGCCTGAACTACAACCCCGACGTGCTGAACGGCTGGGGAACGCGCCCGTATCAGTGGGAGTTCTCGACCAGCGTGCAGCACGAGCTGCGGTCGCGCCTCTCGATCGATGTCGGATACTTCCGGCGTTGGTTCGGCAACTTCGGCATCACCGACAACCTCAATCTCGGTCCCGGTGATTACAGCCCGTTCAGCGCCACCGCGCCCGTCGATGCGAGATTGCCCGACGGCGGCGGCTACACCATCAACGGTTTCTACGATTTGAATCCGGACAAGGTGACCGTGCCGCCGAACAACTACTTCACCTTCACCAAGGATTACGGCACGCAGATCGAACACTGGAACGGTATGGACTTCACGGTGAACTGGCGGCTGCCCGCGAGCATGACGCTGCAGGGCGGAGTCAGCACTGGACAGCGAATTCTCGACACCTGTGACGTCGTGAAGGATCTCCCCGAGGCGGCCGTTCTGACGACGCCGTACTGTCGCCAGAAGGAGAACTTCCTGACCGACGGGAAGCTGGTGTGGACGTACACGATTCCGAAAGTCGACGTGAGCGTGAGCGGCCTCTTCTTCAGCCGTCCGGGCCCCCTGCTGACGGCCAACCAGGTGATTCCCAATTCGGTCGTGAGGCAGTCGCTTGGCCGCGACTTGTCGGCGAATGCGCCGAACGTCACCGTCAACCTCGTTCAACCTGGTTCAATGTACGGTGAGCGCAGGAATCAGCTCGATCTGCGATTCACCAAGCCGTTTCGTCTCGACCAGCTGCGGCTCGGTGCGAGCCTCGAGCTGTACAACACGTTCAACGCCAACACCGTGTTGACGGAGAGCGCCACCTACCGTGATGCGACGCTCTCGGGGTGGCGCATCCCGACGGGCATCATGCCGCCGCGTTTCATCAAGCTCAGCCTGCAAATGGATTTCTGAGAGAGAGAAGATCGTGCGCTGCGACGGGGCGGCGGTGCGAGCGTGCGAGGGTCCAGTCCGGATGTGCGAGGGTCGCGTCGCACTCTCGCGCCGGACCGTCGCACCTTCGCACCGGACCGTCGCACCCTCGCAGCCTCGCACCGTCGCGCAGTACGGGCTTTTTCTAATCCTTGTCCTCTGCATCGCCGGCGCCATGCCGGCCTCGGGCCAGGAGGTTGATCCGGAGTCCGGGACTCGTGACTCGGGACTCGGGACTCACGATTCGGGACTCGGGATCCAAACACCCGCTGCGCAGGTTCTTCGTGACGCTGGCGCGGCTGCGGCTCGCGCCGGCGAAGCCAAGGTTGCATTCGTGACTGCGCTCCGCGGCCTGGCCGAAGGGCTTCCAGGTGCGCGCGGCGACGAGGGTCCTCGCATTCGCACGGCCGTCGCCGAGATGCGAACCGCTCTGAAGCGATGGGACGATGCGCTTGGCGGTCTTCGGGCGACGCTCGACACGGCCGGCGGAAGCGCGGACGTGCGCGTCGCGCTCGGGACTGCGTATCTCGATCGCGGCCTGGCCGCGGAGGCGATCGATCAGTTTCGTCGGGCGGTGGCGCTTGCTCCGCGGTGGGGCGAGGCGTCGTTGTTGCTGGCGCTGGCGTATCAGGCACAAGACAAACGCCAGCAGTCGGCGCGAGCGCTTACGACGGCGGCGCGCGCGACCCCTGACAGTGCGGCCATCGCCTACGCGAACGTGCAGCAGGCGGTCGCAACCGGTGATGAACGCGAGATCACCCGAACCTTGCTCGCATTCCGGGATCGGTACGATCGTCTCGGCCCTCCAACGGGTTCGGCGACACCTGCAACGCCATTCGTGCGATTCGGGTTGTTGCGCGAGACGCCTGGCGTCGCGCCGGTCTTCGTGCCCGCGCGTTACGCCGATGGCTTTCGGCTGCTTCATGCCGGCCGTTATGACGAAGCGGTCGCGACGTTTCAGCAGGCCATCGAGCACGATCCACTTGCGTCGACTGACGATACGCTCGATGAAAGAGTGCACGCTGCCGCGGCACTGCGGGCAGGCAATCTGACGGGCGCCATCGCTCGACTCGAACGAGCCGTTGCGCGACGGCCTGATGCGACCGAGCTGCGACGGATGCTTGCGATCGCGTACGCAAGCGACGAGCGATACGGACCAAGTCTCGAGCAACTCGCAGCAGCGATTGAGCGAGACGGACGCGATGAACGCTCTCGCTTGACGTCGGCGGAGATCCTGATCACGTCGGGGCAGACGGACGCGGCCGAACGCGTGCTCGTCGAGACGATAGCGGTGCTGCCGGAGTCGGGACAGGGCTACTACCGTCTTGCTCGTCTCTACCAGGCTCAATCGCGTATTCGGGAGGCGATCGCCGCGTTCACGTCGAGCGCCGAGCGGCCCGTCCTCGTCGGCCGGGATTCTCTGTACGAGGCCATCGCGGCGCTGCGCGTGAGCGAAGGCGAATTCGGCGAAGCGATTGCGGTGTCGCGAATGGAGCTGGAAATCAATCCCAACAATGCGGCGGCGCATCGCCGCCTGGGAGATCTCTACGCGCAGGAGGGCAGGCTGGACGAGTCGCTCGCAGAATTCGCCGCCGCCCTTCTCATCGATCCGCGGGACGCCGACACGCACGCCTCGCGCGCGCAGACGTTGCTGCGGATGTCGCGGTTTGCAGATGCGGTCACGGCGGCACGCACGGCCATGACGCTTCGGCCCTCGCATGAGGGCGCGCACTATGCCCTGGGAACCGCGTTGCTCCGGACCGGCAAGAGCGATGAAGGTCTAGCGGCGCTGCAGAAGTTCGAGCAGTTGCAGGCGACGGCGCGCGCACGGCGCGATGCCGAGTGGCAGCTCAAGCTCCTGAAAGAACAGGCCGTCGCAGAGGTCGCACGCCACGACTATCGCGCCGCCGCCGATTTGCTTCGCCGCGCGGTGGCGTACGCCCCGCCGGATGGATCCGTGCACCTGGCCGCCGGGGCGCTCCTGATCAAGGCCGGCGAGTACGAAGACGCCATTCCCCTGCTGAAGGAAGCCGTGGCGCGCGAGGCGCTGGAGGCGCATCGCTATCTCGCCGAAGCGTACGCCGCTCTTCATCGAGAAGACGAGAGCCGCACGCATCAAGCCGTGTATGACGCCGTCAAGGGCGCGCGACTGCGACGAGGTGTCGCGATTCCGTGACTGACCCGCTGGCGTGGCGATCGACGGCGGCGAAGGCTCTCGCGTGTGCGCTGGCGCTGGTGCTCTTTCGCGTCCTCGCGCATGTCGATGAATCAGCCCTGTTCGCGCAATCGGTCGCGATGAACTTTGTCGACGTGACAGATCAGGTCGGCATCGACTTCACGCACGTCAACGGCGCGAGCGCTCAGAAGCACATCGTGGAGACCATGGGATCGGGCGCCTTGTTCTTCGACTTCGACAACGACGGCTGGCTCGATCTCTTTCTCGTCGATGGCGGGTCGGTTGCCGACCCTGCGATCGCCACGCGCGCCCGTCATCGTCTCTATCGCAATCGGAGAGGGGGACGATTCGAAGACGTCACAGCGACCTCCGGCATCCAGCATCGCGACTACGGCATGGGCGCGTGTGCCGCCGACTACGACAACGACGATCGTGTCGACCTGTTCGTCACCAATCTCGGGCCGGACGTGCTCTATCACAATGACGGTCACGGCACCTTTACCGATGTCACGCAGCGCGCCGGTGTGGGGTCGAATCTGCTGGGCGCGAGCTGCGGGTTCGCCGACATCGACAACGATGGCGATGTCGACTTGTTCGTGGCCAACTACGTCGATCCGGATCCGGGCAAAATCTGCGGCGATACTCGTGCGCGCGCCTACTGCCGCCCCGATGTGTATGCCGGGGTGCCGAGCGCC
>JBKPNV010000258.1:0-2734 GCA_046732795.1 Acidobacteriota bacterium | reverse complement strand
CGCACCGGCCATGAGGCGCCGGGGGTGCATTCGTAACTCGGGACTCGGAGTTGGGAACCGGGATCCGTGGGTCTTTAGACCCGCCTTGAAGTGCCCGATTGCTTCGACGGCGTCTCTAAAGCCCCCCCGCTGCTCTCGGATATCGCGCGAACACCGCCGAGCGAGAACTGCGCGATGTGCTGCGCCATCAGATCCAGTTCCCGCCCGTTCATCGACCTGGGTCTCAATGCCGCGACCGGATGCGACAGGAGCGCCAGGCATTGCGCCTGCACGCTCATCGCGCAGCGCTCGACGCGCGGATCGTTTGTTGCGCAGTTGAACATCGAGGCGAGGACCTCGCGCAGGTACGTCATGCGCGGCTGCACCACCTTTTTGATTACGACATCGAGCGCGGGCGTCGGGTCGGACAGCTCTCGCATCATCAGCTGATGAATCCAGCTGTCGCGAGCGGCGACGACCCGTTTCAAAAAGATCGAGATATAGGCCGCCAGCTGGTCATCCGCTGAGCGGCCCGATCCCGCTTCGCGAATCGAGTCCGTCGTCGATTGCATCGTTTTGATTGCCGACCGGACGACTTCGTCGTACAGGCCCTTCTTGCCGCTGAAGTGATAGTTCACCGCGGCGACATTGGCACGGGCACTCTTGCAGATCTCGCGAATCGTGACTTTCGAAAAGCCGCGTTCGGCAAACAGCCGTTCCGCTGTCGAGAGCAGGCGCTCGCGTGTTTCTTTATCGTGGCCCTGCATGGATCACAGAGTGCGTTTGAAGAGGGCCGTGGCAGCCGTCATCGCAACCGTGGAGAAGACGACGAGGAAGAGCAAGTCGTACGAAATCGCATCGAACCCGGTGTTTTTGAGGAGCAGGCTCTTGAACGCGTGGACCGAATAGGTAAATGGATCGACGACGGCTATTGCCTGCATCCAGCCGGGAAAGCCAGCCTGCGGATAGACGGCTCCGCTGGGAAAGTAGAGCACTGTGTTGAGAACGCCGAAGGTGGCCCTGGGCAGGAGTGGGTCGGTCACGCGCACCATCAGGAGGAACATCAGGCTGATCAGCGCGAACGCCGTCAGGCTGATGACGATGAGCATCCGCAGCAATCGCATCGGGTCGAGCGGATTCGGCACACCCGCGATCAGCGAGCCGATGACCGTAATCACGACGCCGGCGAGGACGGCCTTGATCGTGCCGGACAGATTGAAGCCGGCGACCAGCTCCAGCTTGGTGATCGGCGTGACAAGGTAACCTTCGTGCAGCCCGCGTGCCTTGTCGTCGATGAAGATGATGCCGCCGCCGATCATCACCATCATGAAGATCGACATGGTGATCGAGCCCGGCAACAGATACTGGATATACGGCACGTACGGATAGACTTCGACGACATCGAGGGACGCGACCGGCTCGACACGCTGCACCGTCACCGGCGTGTTGAATGCGCCGACCAGTGAGTTCACGGTGCCCGCCAACGTGGCCGAGACGAACGTGTCCGTGTTGTCCGAGATGAGAGCGACGCGCGGCTGCTGATCGTTCAACGTCCGCCGCGAGAAGTCAGGCGGAATTTCCAGCACGCCATTGACGATGCCGTTGCGGAGATCGCTCAGCGCTCGCCCCGGGTCGGCGTATTCGAGCAGGTCGAGCGTACGGGCACCTGACGAGACGGCGCCCGCCAGCTCGCGGATCTTCACGGCCGGAACCCCATGGTCCTGATCGACGATCGCCAGCCTGAGATGCTTCACGTTGCCGCCGAAGGCGTAGCCGAGCACGACCAGCTGCAGCAACGGAAAGATCATCGACATGACGATCAGCATTGGGCTGCGGCGGAACCGCCGCAGCTCGCGTTCGATGATGGCCAGAGTACGGTGCATGACTGATCGCTATCGCCTCATCACGAATGGGCTGTCCATCGCCGATGGTGCCTGGAGGGCGTCGCGTAGATCGTGGCCGGTGTAGTGCACGAACACATCATCGAGGGTGACCGTCTCCGCTTCGCGCCCGGGAAGCGACGCCTTGAGTGCGCGCGGTGTATCGAGTGCCACCAGCTTGCCGTGATCGACGATCGCGATGCGGTCGCACAGCTTGTCGGCCTCGTCCATGTAGTGCGTGGTGATGAGGACGGTCAAATCGCGTTGCGACTTGATCCGCTGCAGCATCGTCCATACCGCGGTGCGCGACACCGGATCCAGGCCGGTCGTTGGCTCGTCCAGGAAAAACACGCGCGGCTCGTGGACGAGCCCGCGCGCAATCTCGACGCGCCGACGCATGCCGCCTGACAGATTCTTCACCGGCTTGTCGGCCCATTGCGTCAACTCGACCGCTTCGAGCAGTTCGGCAATCAGCCGCGTGCGCTTCTCCCGCGAGACGCCGTACAGCTTCGCGAAGATCAGCAGATTCTCCTCGACGCTCAACTCGAGGTCGCTGGTCATCGCCTGCGGGATCACGCCGATGGAGCGACGGACATCGTCGGATTGACGCGCCACGTCGTAGCCATTGATGAGGGCCGTGCCGGACGTGGGCGGCAGCAAGGTCACCATCATCCGGATCAGCGTGGACTTTCCCGCGCCGTTCGGCCCGAGGAGGCCGACGATTTCCCCGGCCGCCACCGCGAAGCTGATGTGGTCGACGGCGGTGAACTCGCCGAACTTCTTGACGATGTCCTTCACCTCGATGGCGTTCGTCATCACTCCTGGCTTCCGGCCTTCGACTGTGGGCTCTCGCCTCGTGCCGGTTCTGCTTCCGG
>JBKPNV010000257.1:0-14272 GCA_046732795.1 Acidobacteriota bacterium | reverse complement strand
ATCCGCCTCACTTCCTCATCGGCCGTTCGCGATCGAGCGCGAGATTCAACTGGAGGACGTTGACGCGTGGTTCACCGAGAAAGCCGAGTTGACGACCCTCCGTATGCGCCGCGACGAGCTCGCGGAGATCGTTTTGTGATATCCCACGTTCACGCGCCACACGCGGAACCTGGAAATCAGCGGCCGCTGGCGACAGGTGCGGATCGAATCCGGAGGCCGACGTCGTCACGAGGTCGATCGGCACGGGGACGCTCCGGTTCTCTTCGCGCGCCGCTTCGACACTCGCAGTCACGGCAGCAACCAGCTTCCTGTTCGTCGGGCCGTATTGACTGCCTGCCGAGTTCGCGGCGTCATATGGCACGGCGGTTGCCGATGGGCGCGATCGGAAATATCCCGGTGACGAGAATCCCTGGCCGATGATCCGCGAGCCAACGATCTTGCCATCACGCTCGATCAACTGACCGTTGGCCTGGCCGGGGAACAGTATCTGCGCGATGCCGGTCACCACCAGCGGATAGATGAGCCCGAGGATGACGGTCGTCACGATCGTCATCAGCGTGGCGACAATGAGATTACGCGAGAGATTCATGGTTGTCCCTCGGCGGTCTAAAGACGAACCGCTACAAGTCATGCGAGTCCGAACGCCGTGATCACAACGTCAATTGCCTTGATGCCGATGAACGGCACGATGATGCCGCCACATCCGTAGATCAGCAGGTTGCCGCGCAGTAGCGCGGCAGCGCCAATCGGGCGGTATTCGATGCCGCGCAGCGCCAGTGGTACGAGCACGACAATGATGATGGCGTTGAAGATGACGGCCGACAGAATCGCGGACTGCGGCGTCCTCAATCCCATGACGTTCAATGCATTCAGCATCGGAAACGTCGCCACGAACATGGCCGGTATGATCGCGAAGTACTTCGCTACGTCGTTGGCGATCGAGAACGTCGTCAACGCGCCGCGCGTGAGGAGCAGCTGTTTGCCAATTTCGACGATCTCGATCAGCTTGGTCGGGTTCGAATCGAGGTCCACCATATTGCCTGCTTCCTTCGCCGCCTGCGTGCCAGTGTTCATGGCGACGCCCACATCTGCTTGGGCCAATGCCGGTGCGTCGTTGGTACCGTCGCCGGTCATGGCCACGAGTTTGCCGTCTGCCTGCTCGCGCTTGATCAGCGCCATCTTGTCTTCCGGCGTCGCCTGCGCGAGGAAGTCGTCGACACCCGCTTCGGAAGCGATCGCCGCTGCGGTAAGAGGGTTGTCGCCGGTGATCATCACCGTCTTGATGCCCATCGCGCGCAGATGAGCGAACCGATCGCGGATCCCACCTTTGACGACGTCTTTCAAGTGGATGACGCCGAGGATCTGGCGGCCGTCCGCCACCACCAGCGGTGTGCCGCCCGTGCGCGAGACTCGCTGGACGATCGGAGCCAATGCGCCAGGGACCACGCCACCCTTCGACATGACCCACTTCTCAATCGCGTCCGCCGCACCCTTGCGAATCTCACGGATATCGCTGGCAACCACCGCCGTCCGGCCGCCGCCCGCGGCAATCATCGCCGGCCGCGATGCCAGCACGTCGACGCCGGACATCCGCGTCTGCGCGGTGAAGGGCACGAACGTCGCGTGAAGCGCCGAGAGATCACGGCCGCGCAAGAGGTACTTTTCTTTGGCGAGGACGACAATCGAGCGCCCCTCCGGCGTCTCGTCGGGCAATGAGGCCAATTGGGCGGCGTCGGCCAGGGTCGACTCGCTCACGCCGGGGAGCGGAACGAATTCGGCCGCCTGCCGGTTGCCCAGAGTAATGGTGCCCGTCTTGTCGAGGAGCAACGTGTGCACGTCACCGGCCGCTTCGACGGCTCGGCCTGACAGCGCGAGCACGTTGTGCTGCACGAGACGATCCATGCCGGCAATCCCGATCGCTGACAGCAAGCCGCCAATCGTCGTCGGGATGAGGCACACGAGGAGCGAGATCAGGACGAACAGCGACTGCGGCGATCCCGAATACATCGCGAGCGGCTGAAGCGTGACGACCGCGATGAGGAAGACGATCGTCAGCCCTGCGAGCAGGATGTTCAATGCGATCTCATTCGGTGTCTTCTGACGCTCGGCGCCTTCGACCAGTGCAATCATGCGGTCGAGAAAGCTCTCGCCAGGATTGGCCGTCACCCGTACGCGGATCCAGTCCGACAGCACCCGGGTGCCGCCCGTCACCGCCGATCGATCGCCTCCCGATTCGCGAATGACGGGAGCGGACTCTCCAGTGATCGCGCTTTCGTCGACCGAGGCCACACCCTCGATGATTTCGCCATCCGCCGCGATGACGTCGCCAGCGGCGACGTGGACAATGTCCCCTTTCCTCAGCGAGGGTGCCGGCGCCATGTCGTAACCGCCGCCAGGGCGCTCACGCCTGGCAATCGTTTCCGTCTTCGCCCTGCGTAGCGTGTCGGCCTGGGCTTTGCCGCGCCCCTCGGCCATTGCCTCCGCGAAATTCGCAAAGAGCACGGTCAGCCATAACCAGAGCGTGATCTGGAACTCGAAGCCAAGCCCCGGACGTCCTGCAATCGCGTCCTGAATGAAACGCCACGTCGTCAGCACGCTGCCGACCTCGACGACGAACATCACCGGATTTCTCGCCATCGTCCGCGGATGCAGCTTCCGGAGTGAATCCCGGACCGCGCGCCGCACAATCCGTGAATCCCAGAGCGAGAGCGACTTTGCCGCAGCGTGCGTAGAAGCCATTAGAAAACCTGTCCGATGTTCATCAGCAGGTGTTCGACGATCGGCCCGAGACTCAACACTGGAAAGAACGTCAACGCGCCGACGATCACAATCACGCCAACCAGCAGACTGGAGAAGAGCGGTGTCGTCACCGGGAACGTGCCAAGCGACGGCGGAATCAGCTTCTTGCGACTGAGGCTGCCGGCGATCGCCAGCGACGGAATGATCATGAAGAAGCGGCCGAACAGCATCGTCAGGCCGAGCGTGGTGTTGTACCACTTGGTGTTGACGTTGATGCCGCCAAAGGCCGACCCGTTGTTCGCCGCTGCAGAGGAGTAGGCGTAGAGCATCTCCGACAAGCCGTGCGGGCCCGGGTTGGCGATGCTCGACGTCCCGAAATCTGGCGACACCGACGAGATTGCCGTGAACGTCAGGATCAGGAGCGAGAAGATCAACACGGTGAGCATTGCCATCTGCACTTCGAACGCCTGGATCTTCTTCCTGAGATATTCGGGAGTGCGCCCCACCATCAAGCCGGCGATGAATACGGCAAGGATGATGTAAACGAGGACGCCGTACATGCCGGCGCCGACTCCGCCGAAGACGACTTCGCTCAACTGAATGTTCGCAAGCGGCACCAGCCCACCGAGTGGGGTGAACGAGTCGTGCCAGCCATTTACGGCACCACAACTCGCATCGGTCGTGACGGTGGCAAAGAGCGCTGTATTGGCGATTCCGAAACGGACCTCCTTCCCTTCCATGTTGCCGCCCGGTGCCATCTCGCTCGCAACCTGGTTGGCGCCGGCCGCGGTCAACAGCGGATTCCCTTGTGCTTCCGCCCAGTACGCCACCGTCACGCCGCAGAGAAAGAGAAACGCCATTGCCGCCCACACCGCCCATCCATGCCGGCGCGAGCCGGTCATCGTGCCGAGCGTGTAGGTCAGGCCCGACGAGATTGCAAAGATGCCGAACATGGCAAAGAAGTTCGACAGCGGCGTCGGGTTCTCGAAGGGGTGCGCGCTGTTGGCGTTGAAGAAGCCGCCGCCGTTGGTCCCGAACTGCTTGATGATCTCCTGCGACGCCACCGGGCCCTGTGCAATGACCTGCTTCGCGCCTTCGATTGTCTGCACGGTGTCATACGGCTTCAGGTTCTGGATGACCCCTTGCCAGACGAGGAAGAGCGCACCAACGACAGCAATCGGCAGCAGGACCCAGAGAGTCGCGCGGGTCATGTCCACCCAGAAATTGCCGATCGTCTCCTTCTCTCTCTGTGCCAGACCACGAATGAATGTGATGGCGACGGCTATGCCAACCGCGGCCGAGACGAAGTTCTGATACGCGAGTCCCGCCATCTGCGTCAGGTAGCTCATGGTGGACTCGCCACTGTAGGCCTGCCAGTTCGTGTTCGTCGTGAACGAGGCGGCGGTGTTGAACGCGAGATCAGGCGCCACGCCGGCGAATCCCTGAGGGTTGAACGGCAGGGACGACTGCAGCCGCTGCATAAAGTACAGCGCCAGCATCGACACCCCACTGAACAGCAGAATCGAGATCGCGTACTCCGTCCACCGCATCTGGTGCGTCTCGTTGACACCCGTCAATCGATAGACCAATCGCTCGACCGGCCGCATCATCGAATCCAACCACGTGCGCTGCCCCGTGAAGACCCGTGCCATGTAGCTGCCGAGCGGCATCGTCACGAGGAACACCGCGAGCAGGAAGAAGAGAATCTGCAGCCATCCGTTGAGAGTCACGTCAGAACTTCTCCGGTCTCAACATCGCCACGACGAGATAGCCAAGCAGCAAGAGGCTGGTCATCAATCCGATGAAGACATCAATGCCCATGTCTCACGTCATTTCATCAGTCGATCGCACACGGCTACATAGCCGATTCCGGTGACGAAGAAGAGGATGGTCAGAGCAACGAATATCGCGTCGAACACAAGGCACCTCACCCGGTGCGTACATGATGGTGACGGCCAGCGTAAGAAAGCGCGCAAGAGTCCATAAAGAGTTCGTAAGCGCGGCGATCACGCGAACAGGCGGGCGAAGACGAACATGAGGACGAACAGTGCGCCAGTAACCCATCCCGCCAGAAACCACGGCCACACGGGAGCGTGCAGGTAGGGACCGTGCAGCTCGGATGGGAATTCACGTGGCAACGCCTCACCGACCAGGGTCAGTTTCAACTGCTGCAAGCGAACGATGGATGCTTCCAGGGCTCGGAGACGATCGCTCTGAGATCCCGATAGCTCCACTGCCGGAATCACGATCGGACCATCGTCGGAGACGTGTTGCGGCATACTTCGCGGGCGTACTGCCTGAAACCACGTTACCTGTCGTGCGACTAAAAGATTCGGCAAAAAGTCATAAAGAGTTCGTAAGGCTATCTCCGGGTTCGGCCATCGCGCATAGCATGACGTAATGCCGGAGAGAGCTCGGCCAACCGGAGAGCAGATCCTCGCCAAGCTGCAGGCGAATACGCATGCGCGGTTGCGCATTTACATCGGCGCAGCGCCCGGCGTCGGCAAGACCTACTCGATGCTGCAGGATGCGCATGCGCTTCGGCGCGAGGGCCTCGATGTCGTCGTGGGGTTCGTCGAGACCTATGGCCGGGCGGAGACCGACGCGAAGATCGGCGATCTCGAAATCGTGCCGCGACGACGAATCGAATATCGCGGCGTGGTGCTCGAGGAGATGGACCTTGATGCCATCCTGAGACGCCGTCCGCAGTTGTGCGTGGTGGATGAGCTCGCCCACACCAATGTCCCGGGAAGCGCACACGAGAAGCGCTACCAGGACGTGGTCGCGATCCTCGACGCGGGCATTGGCGTCCTCACGGCGGTCAACATTCAGCATCTCGAGACGCTCAACGACGCCGTCGGCCGGGTCACCGGCGTCCGAGTGCGCGAAACAGTGCCTGACACGTTTCTCGATCGCGCCGATGAAGTCGTGAACGTCGACGTAACCGTGCAGGAGTTGCAAAGCCGCCTGCGGCAGGGGAAGGTGTACAAGGCCGAGAAAGTCGAGCAGGCGCTCAGCAACTTCTTTCGCGAAACAAACCTCTCCACTCTCCGTGAACTGGCACTGCGAGCCGTCGCCGACGAAGTCGGCGACAAAGCCGCGTCACACCGGCAGCGCGAGGGGCTGGAGCCGGCGCTCATCCCGGAGCGGGTGATGGTCTGTATGAGTTCGAACGCCGACGCCCCTCGCGTGATTCGCATCGGCTCGCGCATCGCCGGCCGGCTGGGCGCGCGCTGGTATGCGGTCTACGTCGAAACGCCGCGAGAGGCGCCCGGCAAGATTACACTCGCCGATCGAGAGGCGCTGCAGCGCAACATCGGCTTGGCCGAAAGCCTTGGCGCGACAGTGGTACGCGTCAAGGCCGATCGCCCCGCTGATGGCTTGATCGAGTTCGCCAAGCGCGAGGGCATCACCCATGTGATCTTCGGGCAGACGGCGCGGAGCCGCTGGGAGATTCTGCTGAAAGGCTCGACGCTCAACCGCTTCCTCGAGGAGGTGCGCGACGCGGCTGTTCAGGTAGTGCCGCTGAACGAGGGAACCTGACCGTCCGTCCGGCTCAAGCCGGACACTGCGCCTACCATTCAGCTCAAGCCGGACACTGCGCGTACCACTCAGCGGGCGGTCGCGTTATTCTCAGCAGGAGCGTGAGCCCCACGATACCTTCCACCGATTCCGTTCGGTCTCGCCGGGCGGGGACGCGCCTGTCGGGCGTCGCCCGATTTTACCTGGCCTTCGTCGTGGTGGTACTCGTCCTCGTGGCATTCGAGTGGTTTCTGACCTCGCTGCCGTTTGCCGATGCGATCCCGGACTACGCGGAGCAGCTCCAGCAGCGACAGCTCGATTCATACTTCTCGATGATTCAGCTATTGATCACGCTCGCCACGCTGGCGATCGGCGGGATCACCGGCTACGTCATCAACCGCGACAACACCATGGGTCTCTCGGCTCCGCAGATTCGTCGTGTCGTCGCCAGCTGGGGACTGTGCGCGGCATCGTTGTACTTCGGCTACCTCGCCTACCAGCAGGCGGTCTGGATGCTGAACAACGGCTTCTTCAATCCCGCCAATCCCCGCATCTGGATTCCCACGCGCGCGCAGTTCTGGAGCTTCCTCGCTTCGGTCGTCGTGTTCGCCGACTTCGTCTATACGAGCCTGCAGGTTCCCGGCGTTCGCGCCACCCGCAAGTCTTCATGAACACCGAAGGATTCGCGGACGACTCGCCAATGCCGTTCCCACAGGTGATCATCAGTGCGGCACGGACGGTCTGCGGCATTGCCCTCTTGCTGGCGTGGTGCCCGTCTGTTGTGAGCGCGCAGTCCGGCACCGAACTCCAGGTCTCCGGCGGCGCCTGGACGGCTTCATTCACGACCGCACAGGGACAGGTCCAGCTCTTCCTACCCTCGGATGCCGCTCCCGGTGACACGATCTCGGGCGCCATCCTCGCCGAGCCGGCAGGCGCGACACCACAGGAACAGCAAGCCAACCTCCGATCGTTGACTGGTCTTGTCATCGACCTGGAAGGCCAGCAGGCGAACGTCATGTCGCGGCAATACGAATGGACGGTACCTGCGGCGCTACGCGCAGGTCGCGCGACGCTCGCGCTGCGAACGCCGGACGGCCGCGTCGTGTCGCAGATACCGGTCCCCATCGACCCGCAGCCGCCGATCGCGACGGGGCCGGTCGCGACCAACGTCACACTGCCAACCGACATTCAGATAGCGCGACCGGCGATCATCCGCGGACGAAACGACGGCCGGCTTCGCGGCAAGACGGTTGAGGTGGGCGCCGGCATGGCCGACCTTCTCGCCGCATCGCCACGACAGCTGATCTTTCGCGTGAACCAGCCCGCGATTGGGGACTTGCCAATCCGCTTCACCGGCAACGGCTCGACGGCTGAAGGCCGGGTTCGAGTGCTGAGCGCACGCCTGGTCGCGACGAGCAATCAGCTGACTCGCGGTCAACGCGCGACCCTGACGACCACGGTGACTGGTCTCGCCGGCATCACGGAACCTGTAGCCCTGTCGTTCAGGAACCTCTCTCCGGCGATCGTCCGGCTCGAAGGAGACGCGCCGGAAATCATCATTGAGCCTCGCCACGTGAGCAGGGATGGCACGTATATCGACACGCGTCGGCTCACGGGCGTTCAGGCCGGGGGATACCGGATTGTCGCCTTGGTGTCGCGGCCGGCATTGTCGCGTTTCAACGTGGCTGCCACGATCAATGCGGTGGTCAATGCGTGGGAAATCCGAGCCCGTTTCAGAATCGCTCCCGACGCTCGCGATCAGATTCAGCGATCGGTGCTCGATGCGCGCCGCCGTCTCGAAGAGTTCTTGCGACAGCAGGAGCTGAATGGCGGCGACCCGCAAAGCGTGTTCCAGTCGCTGCTGGCGCATTACTGCTACGACCTGCGCGACAACCAACTGTCCTCGAATCGTTCCGCCAGCCTGCCGCTGCTGCCGCAGGCGGTGATGCTGGCTGCACTGCGACAACAGCCGGCGCCCGTTGCGGAAGTCGACGCCACCCAGGTGCGGCGATGGACGTTCCAGCAGTTTCTGTCCGACCTCGTGGCGCGGGCGACATCACAATCGATCGGCTACCTGTTTGTAACCTCGTCGCCGGAACAGGCCGGAATCACGATCGATGGCCAGCGTAAGACCGAGCTCACCAACCGCCGGTTCGTCACGTCCGTCGGTACTCACGACGTGCAGGTCGCACACGCCTCAAAGCCTTGCCGCGTGAACGTGACCATCAGCGCGCTACAGACGAGCGTCGTATCCTGCGAGTGAATCGCCCACTGCACAGCTCGCCCGAGAGACCCGTGCTTGTCAATTCCCAACTTCCAATTTCCAACTTCCAAGGAATCAGACTGTTTTGGCGGATGGGAGTTGGAGGTTGGGCATTGTGTTCAGCATCCCGCGGGAAGGCGCGCCCTTTGCACCAGCCTCACCGATGCTGAGGGCGACCGTCTTTATCTGGGCAATAACATCCGCTATCGTGCTCGCGCAACAACCCGGCACGAAACACCCTCGCCGCTCGCCGGCGGACAAATCCACGCCGATCATTTCCGAGGTGCTTGCGGCGCAGGTCATGCTCGATCGATCCGGTTTCTCACCGGGCGAGATCGACGGGATGCCCGGATCCAATTTCCTGCGAGCTGTCAGCGCATTTCAGAAGAGTCGGGATCTCGACGCCTCGGGCCTCCTCGACGAAATCACAGCGGAGCGACTTCACAAAGACGCGGGCGACGTTCCGGCGATGGTGACGTACGTGCTCACGGACGTCGACGTTGGCGGTCCTTTTCAGCCGGACATCCCCAGCGATCTCGTCGAGCAGTCCAAGCTGGACATGCTTGGCTACCGCAACCCTCTCGAGGCGCTGGCCGAAAAATTTCATGCCAGCCCTGCCCTGCTCAAGACGCTGAATGAAGGTCAGACGTTTGCGACCGCAGGAGAGCAAGTCGTAGTACCGAACGTCGTGCAGGGGCCCGTACCAGCCATAGAGAATCCACAGCCGACGGTGGTGGAACCGACGAAGAACACAAAGCCCACACCGCCCGCGCGAGGCAATCAGACAGCCCAGCGTGCAAAGGCGACGGCCATCCCGGGTGTTCGAATCGTCGTGACGAAGCGCTCGAGCGATCTCACCGTCGAAGATGACACCGGCCGCGTGCTGTTCTATGCGCCGGTCACCACTGGCAGCAGTCACGATCCGCTACCGATCGGCAACTGGAAGGTGACCGTTGTGCAGCAGATGCCGGCGTTTCATTACAACCCGCAGCTGTTCTGGGATGCGAACCCCTCTCATTCCAAGGCGACGATTCGCCCCGGTCCGAACAATCCCGTCGGCGTCGCGTGGATCGACCTCACGAAGGAGCACTACGGCATCCACGGCACTCCGGATCCGGCGGGTGTCGGCCACACGCAATCGCACGGCTGCGTGCGGATGACGAACTGGGACGTGCTCCGCCTGCTCGAGTGGGCCAGGCCTGGAACCCCTGTCGTCTTTCAATAATATGGCCGAGCAGCGTTGCCCATCGCATTGACGCGTCGCCCTGTCGAATGCCCATGAAACTGCAGCACCGCCAGATCAAACGATTGCAGCGTCTCGCGTTCACCATCGGGGTGAGCTTTCTCATCGGCGCCCTCGTGGGCGGTGCGTTGTCGTGGCGCGCGCTGCGGGGTGAGGCCGAGGCACGGGCCGCAATCGAATCCCCGCCCGATCCGGAACCGGCTCACGATCCCGCGGAGCCGCGCGCAGTGGAGAGGCCGGGTGAACGCGGTGAGGCTGTCCCCGCCACGATGACGGGCTCAGTGGCGAACGCCGACGCCGTGCAGAGCTTGCGCGACCGCGGTTTGAAACTACCGGTCCAGGGCGTCAAGCGGGACGATCTCCGCGACACGTTTTCCGACGCGCGCGGGTCGGGCGCTCACGAAGCGCTCGACATCATGGCGCCGCGTCACACGCCCGTTCTCGCGGTCGAAGACGGGCGCATCGAGAAGCTCTTCACCAGCAAAGCCGGCGGCCTCACCATCTATCAGTTCGATCCGACGAACACGTTCACCTATTACTACGCGCACCTCGATCGCTATGCCGATGGCGTGCACGAGGGCCAGACCGTCCGACGCGGTGAGGTCATCGGTTATGTCGGCAGCACCGGTAATGCGTCACCCGATGCGCCCCACCTGCACTTTGCCATCTTCCGCCTGACGCCGCAGCGCCAGTGGTGGAAAGGAGAACCGATCAATCCCTACCCGATCTTCAGCGAAAAATAGCAGGGCCGGTGTATCCTCAGTCCCAGATACGCACATCCGGAGAATCTCAATGCGCCTTCTTACTACCGTGGCAGTCACGTGCCTGCTCGCCACGTCCATGCTCACCGCCCAGGGGCAGGTGCCGAATCCCACGAACAAGACCGGTGTCATCGGCCTGATGCACGCCATTCATTCGACAAACGACGTCGACAAGACACTGGCTTTCTATCAGGCCGTGTTCGGGCTGAGCGGGCAGGTGCGGCCGTTTCAGAGTACCGGGCCCCAGATCCTGACGGACTCTCCCGGCGCCGACCTGCGCGTCGCGATGACGCAGATCAAGGGCGCTTTCAACTTCGAGCTGACCCAGTTCGGCAACGTCGAACGCCAGTTGAACAAACAGCCCGACATCGCCGACCCCGGCGCGCCGATGCTGAAGATCATCGTTCGTGACATCGACTCCATCGTCGCCGCGGCGAAGAAGGTGAACGCGCCCATCATCACGAAGGGCGCCGCGCCGGTGACAGCGCCGACGTCGATTGGCAATGCGAAGGCCATCATCATGCGCGACCCGGACGGCTTCTTCGTCGAGGCGATCCAGGGAACGCCGGCCGCCGACTCGCCGGAAGGTCCGGTCCTTGGCGCCATCCTGGCCCTGACCGTTGGTGACATGGACGAAACGCTGAAGTACTGGAACGGTGTACTCGGACTCGAACTGCAGGCAGAGAAAGGATTCGCTCACGACGCCGCAATGCTCGATCTGATGGGGCTGCCCAACGGTGCGTCGTATCGAACAGCCGGCGGCCTCATCTCAGGCAGCAAGGTGCGCCTGGAGATGATCGAGATCAAAGGTGTGCCGCGCAAGCCGTTCGATCTGCGCGTGACCGATGCCAACGCGTGCGGAATGGCCCTGCGCGTCGGCCATATTCGCGACCTGCTTGCCAAGCACAAGGCCGCCGGCGGGCGCGTCCTCTCCCGCAATGGCGAGCTCGTGGAATGGAGCGAGACGATCCGCAATGTCTTCGTCAAGGATCCGAACGGGCTGAATCTCGAGCTCGTCGGCAGTGCCGATCCCAATCTGTAGAATCGACCATCTGACGATTGTTGATCTGTGATTAGTGATTGGCTGTTGATTTGGGATTGCTGATTGAGGATTGTAACGGTTCGTGGTGGTCGCCACGCCCGTAATCAACCAGCAACGGTCTCCAATCAATAACTATTCAGGTTTCAAAGGCCCGGCAATCAACAATTGGGGCGTGATGACCATATTCACCCGCGCGCTGCTATGCGCACTGGCGGTCGCGACGTGCGGCTGCCGCGCCAACCCCAGTTCCGCCCCTGCGACGCAATCGGGAGGGCAGCGCACGCATGACATCGACCGGACGTCGATTGACGCCTCGGTCGCTCCGGGCGACGATTTCTTCCGTTACGCGAACGGCGCATGGCTGAAGGCGACCGAGATCCCGTCGGACCGCGGCAGCTTCGGCGTCACCGACGTCCTTTACGACCAGTCGTTGCAACGGACGAAAGCGCTTCTCGAAGATGCCGGGGGCGGCAAGGTGGCACCCGGCTCGGACGAGCGCAAGGCCGGGGACTACTACGCCAGCTTTCTGGACGAAGCGACGATCGAGAAGCGCGGGCTGTCGCCACTCGGACCCACGCTCGATGCGATCAAAGCCATCACGGACCGGCGGTCGCTTTCGCGCTGGGTTGGTCAGAGCCTCCGCGCTGACGTCGACCCTTTGAACGCGACGAACTTCTACACCGATCACCTCTTCGGCCTGTGGTTCGCGCAAGACCTCGACGAGCCGAGCCGGCATGCGCCCTATCTGCTCCAGGGCGGCCTCGGGCTGCCCGATCGTGACTACTACCTCGAGTCCGGTCAGGAGATGGAGCGCATCCGCGCAGCCTACCGAATGCATCTGACCAACGTGCTCACGCTCGCTGGCATGTCCAACGCCGCAGTCTCGGCCACGCGTATCTACGATCTCGAGCGGCAGATCGCGACGGCACACTGGACACGAACGGCGTCCGCCGATGTGGCAAAGGCGAACAACCACTGGGCTCGGACAGACTTCGACAAGAAAGCTCCCGGCATCGACTGGGCGGAACTCTTCGACGCTGCCGGCCTGACGTCAGCGCCCACGTTTGTCGTCTGGCAGCCGGATGCCATCGCCGGCATCGCGAAGCTCGTTGGATCCCAGCCGCTTGCCACGTGGCGCGAGTATCTCGCGTTGCGTGCCATCGAACACCGTCGGGGCGTGCTGCCAAAGGCGTTCGTTGACGAAGGCTTTGAATTCTACGGCAAGGTCCTGACCGGCACGACCGCGCAACGCGATCGCTGGAAGCGCGCCGTAGATGCCACCAACGGCGCACTCGGCCACGCAGTCGGGAAGATGTACGTCCAGCGATTCTTTCCGCCGGAGAACAAGGCGCGCCTCAAGGTGATGGTCGCCAACATCATCACCGCGTTCGAACGCCGGATCGATGCGCTGACCTGGATGTCGCCGCAGACTAAAACGAGTGCGAAGGCCAAGCTGACGACATTGGTCGTAGGCATCGGGTACCCGGACACGTGGCGTGACTATGGGAATGTAGAAATCGTGCGCGGTGAGGCATTCGAGAATGCGCAACGCTCCGAGCTGGCCGACTATCAGTATCAACGTGCGAAGCTGACGCGCGCGCCCGATCGCACGGAGTGGTGGATGGACCCGCAAACGGTCAATGCACTCAACCTTCCCGTGCAGAACGCCCTGAATTTCCCGGCCGCCATCCTCGACCCGCCGTTTTATGACGCGGACGCGTCAGCGGCCATGGTCTACGGCGCAATCGGCGCCGTCATCGGTCATGAGATCAGTCACAGCTTCGATGACACTGGCAGCCAGTTCGACGCGACTGGTCGCTTTCGCAACTGGTGGACACCTGAGGATCTCGCCCACTTCCGCATGGCGTCGGAAAAGCTCGTCACTCAATACAACGCTTACACGCCGTTTCCCGATGTGCACGTGAACGGCAAGTTGACGCTCAGCGAGAACATCGCCGATGTGGCCGGGCTGTCGGCTGCGTATGACGCATATCGCGCGCTCGGGAGCACGACGCCCGACAGCGATCGTGTGTTCTTCCTCAGCTTTGCGCAGGCGTATAAGAGCAAGGTGCGTGAACAACTGGCACGGCAGCTGGTGCTGACGGACGGTCACGCGCTCGACGAATATCGCGCGGACACCGTCCGCAACCTCGACGCGTGGTACCCCGCCTTCGATGTGAAACCGGGACAGAAGCTCTATCTCGAACCGTCAGATCGCGTTCGCGTGTGGTGATAAACATTTCAACTCCCAATTCTCAACTGTCCGATTGCCGACTCGCAAACGTATGGGAACAGTTGGAACTTGCGAGCGATTTCGTTAGCCGACTGATCGGAAACCACGAAGATGAAAGCCACGAAGAACACGAAGGCGCCATGCCGGCGAGGCTTCGCCTCGGATGAATCGCGCGGCGTCCTAAGCGCAAGCCACTGAGAAACGAGCGTGGCTTGCGATTGGGCCGTCGCGCGATCCGTCGGCCGCCCGATCGGGCGGCCCCGGCATGGCGCACTGGCCGCGACGAGAAGTTCGCCACTTTGTGATCTTCGTGATCTTCGTGCCTTTATGAGATCTTTGTGGCCTTCGTGGTTAGCACCGGGTCGCTAACTTACGGCGGCGAATTGCAAATAGGAAATTGACATGATCGCAAACATTCGAACGACAGTCCTTGCGTGCGTGGTTGCGTTCGCCGTGAGTGCTGCAGTCA
>JBKPNV010000256.1:0-6174 GCA_046732795.1 Acidobacteriota bacterium | reverse complement strand
CCTGCTGAAGGTACTCGACCGCTTTCTGAGCGGATTGCACGCCACCGGCGCCGCGCTGGCGACTCACGAGTGCCCGGGCCGTCAGGTAGCGTCCGTACGCCTCTGGCGTGACCTCGTACATGTGATCGGCGCGCGCCGGGGTCAGTCCAAGACTGCTGACAATGCCCCCAGTGATCCGATCGCGTACGGCGACCAGGTCGCGAACGTTGGTTTCGAAGCTTTCGTTCCAGACGGTGAGACCGCTGCGAGCTTGCACGAGCCGCGCCTCCACCTGGACACGTTCTCCCGAACGCCGGATCGATCCCTCCACGATCAGGCTGACATTGAGCTGCCGTCCAATCTCCTGAAGATCGTTCCTCTTGTCTTTCAACGCAAAGGACGACGCACGCGAGCGGACCTGAAGATGCTCGTTCTTCGCCAGGTTGCTGATGATCTCTGCTGTGAAACCGTCGGCGATTTCGTCGCTGCCCGATTCCGTGCTCAGGTTCTCCAGCGGCAGCACTGCAATTGCGGGCGCACCGGCGCGCTTGGCCACGGCTGCGGTCGGCGACGCCGCTGGCTGACTGGCCGTCGGGACTCTCTCCTGACGCATGCGTCGGTCGGCCACCCACCAGCCAGCGAGCGCGACTGCCACTCCTGCCGCTATCGCGTACTTCAATGGGGCTCGCGGTGCACGCGGTTCGAGCGCTGCGATCGCCTCGGCGAGCGCGTCGACGCTTTCGTACCTGCGCTCAGGACGCGAATCAATCGCGCGCGTGATGATCCGTCCGAGTCGTCGCGGGATATGGTGGCGAGCTCCGACGGCTTCGCCTCGCTCGCGTCGTTCATGCGCGGAACGCAGTTCCGGCAGACTACGCGCGCGCACGGGATACGTTCCCGTAAGCATGCGGTAGAGCAGCACTCCAAGGCTGTAGACATCGCTCTGGATCGTTGCGCTGCTGCCGCGAAGCACCTCCGGCGCGAGATAGAGGGGTGTGCCCGCCGACGAGCTGTCCCGGGCCGATGTATCGCCCACTTCCCAACCGGTGCCGAAATCCATCAGCACGGCACGCCCGTCCGAGGCGAGCATGACGTTCTGAGCCTTGATGTCACGATGAAGAAGGCCCGCTCTGTGGACGGCGGCAACGGCGTGGCAGATCTGCAGGGCGATCTGAATCGCCGCAGTCGGCTTTACCGGCGATTCTCGTGCGAGCCGCTGTTCCACCGTCTCGCCATCGATCCGTTCCATCCAGAGGCCGATGATGTCGCCGATCCGCTCTGCGCCATGAATCGTGACGACATTTGGATGGCGCACGCGCGCAAGGAGGCGGCCTTCGTGGATGATCGAGGACGCACGCGCGCCTCCGACGTCCGATTGTGCCGGCAGGAGCTTCAGCGCAACTTCGCGATCGAGCCGACTGTCCCACGCGCGATAGACACGTCCAAATGCGCCGCTACCAATCGGCTCGAGCACGCGGAGGTGTCCCCATGTCTTCGGTTGCTGTGCGGGTTCTCCACTGCCGCGCTGCGCCCGATGAACCTCGGCAAGCGTCGCCAGGACGCGCAATTCCTCGACGAGCGGACGTTCGGTCTCCTTTGCGCTCGATTCGACGGTCTGCCAATCGACAGAGGTGCCGTCCAGGATGGCTCCAGCAAGATCCGCGACGTTCGGTTCACTCGCGTCCACGCTTCATTTCTTCCGCGAGGCGCACGAGTGCCCGCTGCGCCGCCTTGCGCGCCGCTTCTGCGCTCGGTTTGTCCAGCATCACAGCCATCTCTTCATAGCTGTAGCCCAACTCGACGCGGGCGATGATCGCCTCCCGTTCCTCCGGCTTCAAACACTGCAGCGCCTTTTCGTATGCTTCGACCTTCTCGCGCCCGATGGCTGCCTCCAGTGGCGAGTCCGCCGCCGCCTCGACGGCGACGCTGTCGAGATTCGTCGACTCGGGCTCGCGTCCCTTGCGGCGCAATTCATCGCGCAGGCGATTGAGGACCGCATTGCGCAGGTATGCCTGGAGCGCGCCAACGCGCCTGGGTTCGAAGCTCTCGATCCTTTTAAACGTTCGGAGCAGGGTGTCCTGGACAAGATCGTCGGTGTCGGCCAGGTCTCGTGCCCATTTCGGCAGACGACCGGTGGCCCACCGTTGTAATGGTTTCAGGTGTTTGGCGAACAACCGCTCAAGAGCCTCCTCATCGCCCGCTCGCGCCCGCTCTATGAGTGAGAAGGTCGATTCGGGGTCGACGTCAGCACGTTCGAGGCGACCCGTAGGCTCGTCGGACATCGTTTGGAGACGTTACAGCTAAACGGGTTCTCCCGGCATCCTTTGGAAATACCAATATATTGCCGCGGCGAGAGTGGGGCTTGAACTGTCGAGGGTGGCGCATTGCTCGCCATTGCCCGCTCAAGCGCAACGAACCGAAGCGTGCGCTAAAGCATCGTTTATCTATCCCGCTCCCTCGGAATATCGACAACCTGACGAAACGTCCACTATTCGTCACGACGAAAGAGAACCTTCGGCGCGATGAGTCCGATTCCTGCTGTTACCTAGTGTTCGGGAGCAAATCGCTCACCGGACATTGCTCATTCGTTCGTCGGTGGCTCGGCCGGAGATCGCTTGCGGTTCGAGAGCCCATGACTATCTGGCACGCGGCATCTTATCGATCAACGAGAGGATGCCGGTGACGATCGCCGATTCTGCACAGCCCGGCTGCAGACGTGACGACAAGACCTCGAACGTGTACTTCCCGTACGAGGCATCGTCGGGAATGTAGCCCGAACGTGCCGAACCATTCGTCAACGTCGTCATCATCGTCGCTTTGTACGGCGACTCACGCTTCAGCCGCTCGGCGATCGGGCTGAACACTTCCGCGTTGACGGCGCCGATCATGACGTCACCGATGCGCAGCAGGCCAAGCCTGATCTCTACCGGGTCGCTTTCCTTGTACGTACCTTCGAAGCCCGCCCGGCCCTCATTCGTCCGCTCGCGTCCGGGACAACTGACAGTCGAGAAGCGGCCGGAGATCGGGACGGCAGTTTCCGCGCGCTGGATACTGCGAACAACATGCAGCACTTCTTCACCGAGGAACTGCCCCATCGACAGCACCATCTGCCGCTGCTGGTTCATCAACCGCGCAACGGTCGGATTGTTGCGATCGAGCCCTTCGCCTCCCGGCGGCATCGCGTTGCTGATGTCGATGCCGCGCGCCGCGTAGTCTTTCGTCCGGATGTCACGAAGGTCGTAGGTCTGCTGATAGTAAATTGGATTCTGATCGCCAGCCGCACCGCTCGACCACACGGCGACGATGCGCCCGTCGAAGGACTCCTCGAGATAGTTCGACGCCGCCCCCGGGATGTCGGCGCTCACCTGATCGAGCTGACCGGTAATCACCGCGTGCACGGCGTAGTTGTAGTACACCGCGATCGGCTCACCGCTCGTGCTCTCGAATTTGAGAACGGCCACTGTCTTGTCCGACGGACCCTCGCGATTCGCGCCCTCCCACCATCGTCCGGTCTTGGGATCGACGATCTGGCGATTGACGTTGATGTACGAGAGACCCGTCCCGTAGCCGACACGGGCGGGCGTCAGCTTCTGCTTGGCGAGACGCACCGACTCGACGATCTTCTTCGCATACTCCGGTCCTCGCTGTGCAGCGGCACTGTGTGTATGCGTCGCGGTGAGGAGTACATTCGAAGCCGGTATTCCGAGCTCCTTTTCAATCTGTCCGGCGACGGCCTGCCAGATGGCGTCCGGTATGCCGCCAGCATCGACCGTGACGAGGGCCGCCATCGAACTTCCGCTCTCGAGGACGATCGCTCTCGCGAAGAGACGATCGAGAACGCCACGGCTGTTCTTGGGAAGCTCGCTCGGCGACGGAGTGACGTCCACCTTGGCCGCTCCCACACGAAGAGCCGCCGCCTCTGCCGGTTGTGCGATTCCATGACGTGGGACCGCCAGCATGACGATCAACACTGCGAATGCTCTGGCGCTCATCTAAGAGGATTCTAATCGTGCGCGTTGACGATTGCGCACTGCGACACTAGGATTCCTCGACCCCTGATGAAGAATCAGGCGCAGCTCATCACCTACGTCGATCGCCTGGCCGGCGGAACCGTCGGCGACCTCTTGCGACTCGTCGACGGTCCTCTCGCCGGCGCTTTCGGCGGCGTCCACGTGCTTCCCTTCTTCCATCGGATCGACGGCGCCGACGCGGGATTCGATCCAATCGACCATACACAGGTCGATCAACGGCTCGGCACCTGGGCCGATGTGGCGAAGCTCGCGGCACGGCTCGAGGTCATGGCCGATCTCATCGTCAATCACATCTCCCGCCATTCGCCACAGTTTCGGGACTACGACCGGCGTGGCGACAACTCGCCGTACGCGGGGATGTTTCTCACCTACTCCCGTGTATTTCCTCAGGGCGCGCGCGAGTCGGACCTGCGTGCGCTGCAGACGATCAGACCGAGTCTCCCGTTCACGAAGCATCACACCGCTCACGGCGAAGAGGTGGTCCTGTGGACCACCTTCACCAGCGATCAAATCGACATCGACGTCCAGCACCCGCAGGGCAGGGAGTATTTGACCACCGTCCTCTCACAATTGCAGGGCAGCGGTATCCGGGCCATCCGGCTCGATGCCGTCGGGTTCGCGATCAAGAAGGCCGGCACGAGCTGTTTCATGATTCCGGACACATTTGCGTTTATCGACGCAATTACCGCGCAGGCGCACGCGCTCGGCATGGAGGTGCTCGTCGAACTTCACGGGCGGTATCAGCATCAGATTGAAGTCGCGCGTCGTGTTGACTGGGTATACGACTTTGCCCTGCCGCCGCTGATGCTACACACGATCTACACGCGCGACAGTTCGGCCCTGAGACGATGGCTCGACATGCGACCGCGCAACATCGTCACCGTGCTCGACACGCACGACGGGATTGGCATGGTGGACGCGGACGGTCTCCTCTCGGCGCAGGAGATCGGCACACTGGTCGAAACGATTCACGAACGCAGCCGCGATGAAAGCCGACTTGCGACTGGGAGTGCGGCGGCGAACGTCGACACGAGCCAGATCAATTGCACCTTTTACGATGCCCTCGGTTGCCGCGACGGCGAGTACCTCGTCGCGCGCGCCATTCAGTGTTTCATCCCTGGCATTCCACAGATCTACTACGTCGGGCTGCTCGCCGGCAGCAACGACGTCGACCTGCTGCGCCGCACCGGTGTGGGCCGCGACATCAATCGCCACTACTACGAGCCTGCGGAAGTCGCGGAGGCGATGCACCGCCCGGTCGTGAGATCGCTGCTTTCGCTGTTGCATCTGCGGAACACTCATCGCGCTTTCGACGGTATATGTACGATCGAACCCTCGCCCATGGACCGCCTCGTGCTGCGCTGGATCCACGACGGCGACTGGGTGCAGCTGGACGCGGACTTGTCGCGGATGTATGCGAGCATCAGCGCCGGCGGCGCGGCGGAACCCGCCGGAGCCCGCCTGTGGTGCTCGGAACCGGAGGCGTAAGAGTGGTCAAGACGCTGACCTACCTGATGTTCACGATGTTCGCGATGACGACCGACTCGGTCGGCATCATCATCCCGGAAGTCATCAGGACATTTCAGTTGTCGCTGACGGCCGCGGGCACATTTCAGTACGCGACGATGGCGGGGATCGCCATTGCCGGCCTCTTCCTGGGTCAGCTCGCAGATCGACTCGGGCGGCGGCGTACCATCGTGATCGGCCTGACCCTGTTTGCCGCCGCCTGTTTCCTGCTGGCCGCGGGCAGCTCCTTCCTGTTCTTCGCGGTGATGCTCGGGCTCTCGGGACTCGCCATCGGTGTCTTCAAGACCGGTGCGCTCGCGCTCATCGGCGACATCTCGACCTCGAGCGCCCAGCACACGTCGGTCATGAACACCGCTGAAGGTTTTTTCGGTGTCGGCGCGATCATCGGACCCGCTATCCTCGCGCGGCTGCTGACAGCAGGCCTGTCGTGGACGTGGCTGTACGTCATCGCCGGTACGATCTGCGTTGCGCTGATCGTGCTCGCGGTGCTGGTGAACTATCCGGAGACGAACAGACGCAGCCACAGCGGCTTCAGCGGAACGGGACGCGCGATGACGAACCCGTTCGTGCTGGCATTCTCCGCCGGGGCTTTTCTGTATGTGGGCGTCGAAGCGGCGGTCTACGTATGGATGCCTAC
>JBKPNV010000255.1:0-13526 GCA_046732795.1 Acidobacteriota bacterium | reverse complement strand
CGCACCGGTCCGCGAGTTGCTGCAGCGCTTCCGCTTCTTCAAATGCCGTCAGATCCTTGCGCTGGAGATTCTCGACGAGCGCCAGTTCCATGACTTCAGCGTCCTCCGCCTCACGGAGAACGACGGGGACCTCGCGCAGACCCACTTGCACCGCGGCGTGATAACGGCGCTCACCCGCAATGATCTGATACCGGTTGCCGCGCTGCCGCACGACCAGGGGCTCGATGATCCCCTTCTCGGCGACCGAGGCCATCAGTTCCGAGAGGTCACCCATCACCTGACGGGGCTGATCGGGATTCGGGTCGAGCAGATCGATCGCGACCATGCGGCCGACGGGCTCGCCCGCTGAAGCCGCAAGGGCTTCGACGTAATGCTCATCGTGGCGCATTCGCAGCGTTTCAGGCAGTCCTCGCTTCGGCACGCTCGATGACCTCCTCGCAGAGACTGTAGTAATCGGTGGCGCCTGTCGATTCAGGCGCGAACGTGAAGATGGATTCCTTGTACGCCGGGCTCTCCTCCAGGCGCACGCTCTTGCTGATGACAGTGCGGAAGACTTTACCCCCGAACACCTTCTGGATCTGTTCGCGGATATCACGCGCCAGCGCCGTTCTCTTGTCATGCATCGTGATGACGACGCCCAGAATGCGTAAGCCGGGGTTGGGACGCTGCCGGACCTTCTCGATGGTCTCGAGGAGATCGTCCGTGCCTTCCAGCGCGAAGTACGACGACTGGATCGGGATGAGCAGGTGCGTCGCTGCAACCAGTGCGTTGACAGTCAGAAGGCCGAGCGCCGGCGGGCAGTCGATGACGACGTGTGCGTACTCACCCGTGATCTTATCCAGCTTGTCCTTGAGTCGGAAGTGCGCGTCCAATTCTCCGACCAGCCGCGCCTCGAGCTTCGCCAACGCAATGCGCGCGGGTGCCACAAATAGATTCTGCAGCGTCGTTGCCGGCTGGATGATGTGTGACAGCTCGCACGCCGGATCAGCGATGGCGTCGTACATGCTCCGGTTGATCGAGCCATGGTCGAGGAAGGAGATGGTGCTGTTGGCTTGCGGGTCGAGATCGACCAGGAGCGTCTTGCGGCCACGCATGGCCAGGGCCGCGGCGAGGTTGACCGCCGTCGTGGTCTTGCCCACGCCACCCTTTTGGTTGGCGATGGCAACGATCATCGGGACGCCGACCTCGAGCGGGACCTAGACTGACAGGCGGTCTCGATGGGCCAGCCCAGAGGCTGAGCACTCACATACAGCAGAGATAAGGGCACGAAGCGCAATTCCGGGAAGAGGTGCGCTCATTGTAGGGACGGGTCGGAACCCTGTCAATCGACCTTTACGTCGGCCGGCCGACATTTACATCTTATATTTGCCAAGTTCCTCTGGATCAAGGCTTTCGAACAATTTCTGGAGCCTCTCATTATCTGACGGCTCGGTCGTGAAATCAGCGGTCTTGGCGTTCTCGATCACCGACTCCTCCACCAGAATCGGCGACCTCGTCCGGAGCGCCAGCGCAATGGCATCGCTGGGCCTGGCATCGACTGCGACCCGCTCGCCGCGTACGGTCAGGTGGATGACGGCGAAGTACGTGTTGTCGCGAAGATCGCTCACGACGACGCGGTCGACACGTCCGTCGAGGTCCGTGATGATGTTCCGCAGCAAGTCGTGGGTCATCGGTCGCGGCGTGGACACGTTCTCGATTTGGAGCGCGATGGCGTTCGCCTCCGGTACTCCGACCCAGATCGGGAGAACGCGCTCCCCTTGCTTGTCCTTGAGAATGACGATGGGCGTACCCGCCATCGGGTCGACCATCAGGCCTTTGATGCTCATTTCGATCAGCATGATCGTGTCTCCATGCTCTCAGGGACCCATGAGGCGGCTTCGCCCGACAAACTGTGCGGACCCGACCGCGTGATACGAACCGCCATCAACCGACCGATCCACTCTTCGTCCGCCGCGCCTCCAGAAGTATCGGACGGCATCGGCAGGTTCACTACTGTGTTTCCCGACGTTCTTCCCGAGAGCTCGCGGGCCCGGCGCCGACTGACCGAGTCAACCAGCACGTCGACCTCGCTTCCAATCGCCTGCGCATGGAGCCGCGTCTGGATCGAGCGCTGGAGTTCCTGGAGAGCGACAATCCGCGACGTCTTCTCGACCGCGCTGACATCGTCAGGCATCCGCTTCGACGCGAGCGTGTTCGGTCGTGCCGAGTACTTGAACGAGAACATGCTGTGATACTGCGCTGCTTCGGTGAGCGACAGCGTCTCCTCGAAATCGGCGCTGGTTTCGCCGGGGAACCCCACGATCATGTCGGTGGAGAGCGTCACGCCCGGAATCGATTCGCGAACGCGCGCAACCAGGTCCAGATACTCCTCGCGCGTGTGGCGGCGTCGCATGGCTTGAAGTACCCGCGTCGAGCCTGATTGCACGGGCAGGTGCAGATGCTTGCACACGCGCGGAAGATCGCGGACGGCTTCGATCAGCCGCGTCCCGGTATGACGGGGATGCGGGCTGGCGAATCGGATTCGCTGGACGCCGGGAATCGCATCGACCGCGGAGAGCAGTTCGGCGAAGTCGCAGGATGGATCGTCCGGTGCCGAATAGTGATTCACGATCTGCCCGAGCAGCTGCACTTCTCGCCGTCCCGACGCGACCGCCTCGCGCACCTCCGCGAGGATGTCGGCTTTGGCTCGCATCCGCTCGTGCCCGCGGGTGTACGGGACGACGCAGAACGCGCAGTGATCGTTGCAGCCCTCGATGATCGTCACGTACGCCCTGACAGGGTCCGAGCGGCGCACCATCCCGAGTGGAAAACTGACGTCATCCCACGGATTGATGTCAACGACGGGGAACGGCGACTGCGTTGCGCGGTTCAGCATCAGCGGCAGGATCTTCAGCCGTTGCGTCCCGAGGACGACGTCGATCACTCTCCCGTTCGTATTCGAGAGCAGCGCTTCCCCTTCCTGCTGCGCGACGCAACCGGCAACCGCCACCAGCGGATTGCGTCCGGTCTCCTGCCGGAGCACACGCAATTCGCCGAGGCGTGTATAGAGCTTCTCCTCCGCGTGTTCGCGGACGCTGCACGTATTGATGACGATGACATCCGCATCCGCATCGTCGGTCGTCGGCTCATATCCGGCCTGATCGAGCAGCCCGGCCATGCGCTCCGAGTCATGCACGTTCATCTGGCAGCCAAACGTCTCGATGCGATATTTCTTGGCCATTCTCTAGTGACTTTCGCTTTCGCCTTTCGCTTTCTGTTTACCTTTTGCGGCAATCCCAAGCATGTGCCGCGCACTCGCGAGAATCGGTTCGGTGACTGCTCTCCCACCGATCATGCGCCCGATTTCCTCTATACGACCAGCGGAGTCCAACCGTTGAACCGTTGTCACTGTCCGACGCTCCCGGACGGACTTCTCGATGTGAAAGTGCGTCGGCGCGCGCGCCGCAATCTGTGGAAGATGCGTGATGCAGATCACCTGGAATCGCCCGCCGAGTTGCTGGAGTGTGCGGCCAACGACGTCGGCGACCTCCCCACCGATACCGGCATCGACTTCATCGAATATCAAAGTCTTTCCTGCTCCCTTCGCGGTCATGGTCTTCAACGCCAGCATCAGCCGCGACAGCTCCCCACCCGACACGATGCGCGTGAGGGCCCGAACATCCTCGCCCACATTTGGCGAAAGGAAGAATTCCGCTTGATCGATGCCTCGCTCGCTCCAGGCCTCCTCTCCGGAATGGTCATCGCGAAAACGCACTTCAAACCTCGTCTTTGCCATCGCGAGTTGCGCAAGATGCTCTTCGACCTGCGCTGCGAATTGCTTCGACGCGGCTCGTCTACGCCTCGAGAGATCCTCGGCAAGAGCGAGGTACGTCCGGCGCGCTTCCTCGAGTAGACGCTCGAGATCTTCGGCGGCCTGCTCCGACTTGGTCAACATGTCACGCTCGTATGCCAGCGCCGACCCTTTCGCAATGACGTCCTCAAGCGTCGGACCGTGCTTTCGCTTCAGACGCTCGATGAGTGCCAGCCGATCCTCGACCTGCTGTAGCCGCGCAGGCGACCCGTCGATGTCGTCCGCGTATCGACGCAACAAGAAGGCCATGTCTTCCAGTTGCGATTTGATGCTCTCGCGAGTGTCCAGCTGATCGGCAAACTTGGGCTCGATCGTCGCTAGCTCCGCTACCCTTTTCCAGACCTGGGCCAGGCGTGACAACACAGCGTGGTCGCTCTCGTAGAGCGCGACGTAGGACTCCTCGCAGAGCCGGCGAACGCGTTCGGCATTGGCCAGCACTCGCTTGGAAGTCGCAAGCTCCTCGTCCTCACCAGGTTTGAGACGAGCTTTTTCAATCTCATCGAGCTGGAAGAGGATGAGTTCGAGCCTCGCGGCTTTTTCCCGGTCATCCATTCGCGCGCGGTCTCGCTGTTCTCGCAGCCTGCGCATCGAGCTCCAGGCGATTGTGACCGGTTCGATGAGCGAGTCGAGACCAGCAAACTCGTCGACAAGTGCGAGATGGGTAAGCGGGTCGAGCAAGGTCTGATGCTCATGCTGGCCGTGCAGCTCCACGAGCCTCTCGACCAACGCCCGCAAAGCTCCCGCCGTCGCGAGGGCTCCATCGATGAACGAGCGGCTTCTCCCCTGGCTCGTGATCTCCCGACGGACAATCACCTCACCCGTATCGCCGCCTTCGAAAATCGCTTCTATCGTCGCCTGTGCCTCGCCCGTGCGGACGAGGTCGGCAGGGGCCCGTGCTCCGAGGAGAAGGCCGACTGCCTCGACGAGGATGGACTTGCCTGCTCCAGTTTCACCGGTGAGGACGTTGAAGCCTGGCTCGAGCTCGACCTCGACCGCCTCGATCACGGCAAGATTGCGGATTCGAAGCAGCCGCAGCATGTAGACGGAACTTCCATCGTATCATATGTTTGACAGGCCTCAGGTAGCGTGTTAGTCTGCCATGACGCGCTGTCCCAGCGGCGTAGTCCCCAACAATGGACCGGAGGCTTCGGTGTATACGTTTGGCTCGTCCTTGCTTGCACTACAGGTGCAGGACGCTGCCCCGCCCGCTGGGAGCGGAGGCATGCTACAGATCCTGTCTGACGCAAGTCCCCTCAGCCAGATCGTCCTCGCCATATTAATAGCGTTCTCGATCGCCTCCTGGGCGATTATTCTTTTCAAGACGATTACCTATCGCGCCGTCGCGCGTCAGACCGCGACGTTTCTGGACGTATTCCGTCGTAGTCAGAAGTTTTCCGACGTGCAGGCGATCTGTCCCTCTCTTCCCGCCAGTCCGCTTGTGGGTGTCTTTCAGGCTGGCTACGCCGAAATCACGGCCCAGTTTCGACACACAGGCCAGGGCGGTACGAGTCCGCCGGGCAATCCGTCTCGTCCAATTTTGAAGAGCCTCGAGGCAGTGGATCGCGCTCTCATCCGCGCGGCGACAGCCGAGGTGAACAAACTGGAACGACGGCTGACGTTCCTGGCCACGACTGCCAGCGTCGCGCCGTTCATCGGCTTATTTGGAACGGTTGTGGGTATCACGTTGGCTTTTCAACGAATCGGTGCAACAGGGTCCACGAACCTGGCCGTCGTAGGCCCGGGCATCAGTGAAGCGCTGATCGCCACCGCAGCGGGATTGTTTGCAGCGATTCCGGCGGTGGTCTTCTACAACCATTTCGTTCACCGCGTGAAGGACTTCTCCGCGACGATGGATGACTTCGCGCTCGAGTTTTTGAACATCGCGGAGCGCAATTTCACCTGATGCCCAAAGTCATTGCATCCGCACCAAATGCCGGCGGTCGCCATCAGCGAGGACGGCGCGTCGCGTCGAGTCTCGCCGAGATCAACGTCATTCCGTTGGTCGACGTGATGCTGGTGCTGCTCATCATTTTCATGGTTGCGGCCCCTATGTTGCAGCGCGGCGTCGAGGTGACGCTGCCGGTCGCCTCACGAGCGCAGGACCTGGCGAGCGAGCGGATTTTCGTCGACGTGCCGATGTCGTTCAGCACGGACCGCCGCGTGTTCCTGGGAAAGGAATCGATCCGGCTCGAGGCATTGCAGGAACGCGTTCGGCAGTTGATCCTCAATCGCACCGATAAGCAGGTTTACCTGCGAATCGACGGCCGACTGAATGTGCAGCATCAAATGGATGTCTTCGACCAGTTGAAAGCCGGAGGCGTCCGCGACGTCGGGATCGTCACAGACGTGCCCACGAAGTAGAACGTGATGACCGAAACCGTGACTGACATCATCGTGGCCCGATCACGACAGCCCGAACGGCTGCAGACGATGGTGGTGTGGTCAACCGCGGGGCATGTCGTGGCGCTTGCGTTTCTGTTGCTGGGCGGGTCGCGCGTCGTTGAGGAGCGCCCGCAACAGGTCATGACCATCAGCCTTGGTGGCGCACCGGGGCCTAAGACCGGAGGTCTCACACAGATCGGAGCACGGGCTGTCCAGGAGCAAGCGCCTCCGGAGGTCCCCGCGCGCCCTATACTGACACCGCCGGCGGCCGTGCCGCCGAAGATGGCGCTGCCGGATCCGAAGGAGAAACCACGGCCGGTGGCGAAACCAGAAAAGGCTCCGCCGGAAGCTGCTGCCAAGCGCGCGAACACCGGACCGCAGCCCACCGAAGGGAACGCGCGCGCTGAGACGCCCGTTGTCCGAGGTCAGGGGTTTGGCCTGAGCAGCGCGGGAGGCGCGGGCGGGCCGGTGCAACTCGACGTGTCGGATTTCTGTTGTCCCGAGTACCTGGCGCAGCTCGTCACGTTCATTCAGCGATCGTGGGATCAGAATCAAGGCGTCGTTGGATCGACAACGGTGAAGTTCACGATTGCGCGCGATGGAACCATACAGGCAGCACTCGTGGAGAGACCCAGCGGATTCCTGGCGCTCGATAACTCGGCGTTGCGCTCGGTGCAGGTTACACGGCTGCCGCCACTCCCTGCGGCATTTCCAAATCCGAGCCTGACAGTTCATATGCGATTCGACTATCAACGGTGATCATGAAGAACAAACTACGAATCGAACTTGGGTGGCTGCGACTGGCGAGCTGGAAGGTGGGAGCGAGAGCGACCAGTTGGACCGCAGCGGTGCTTGTCGCTGCGGTGGCCGTCATTGCGGCTCCCCAGCAACCGTCGGCGCCTCAGCAACCGCCGCCCGCAACGGCGGCGCAGCAGCAGCCCTCCGAAGTCTCTCTCGTCATCGCCGGTGACCCGGGAACGCCGCCGCGATTGGCCGTTCCTGACTTCGTGGCGCTGTCGTCCGAGGCATCGGAAGTCGCGAAAACGATCGGTCAGGTTTTGTGGGACGACTTCAACTTCGAGCAAGAGTTCTACATGCTCCCTCGTGATACGTACTCCTCCATTCCGGTGGCGAGGCGTCCTGAGGAAGTCCCGTTCGGCGACTGGCGCGAGCTGGGTGCCGATGCGGTCGTCTTCGGAACGGTGCAGCAGTCCGGAGGCAAGACGGTCGTGCAAGTTCGCCTGATGAACGTGCGAACGCGCCAGACCGTTTTCGCCAAAGAGTATTTCAACGCGACCAATCCGCGCGCGTACGCGCACACGATCGCGGACGAGCTCCATATGCAGCAGCGAGGGCTGCGTGGAGTGGCGCGAACGAAGCTGGCGTTCGTTTCTGATCGCAACCGCGAGAGCTTGAGCGGCACCGTCGAGAAACGCGAGGTCAAGGAGATCTACATCGCCGACTACGACGGCGCGAACGAGCGGCGCATCACGGTGAGCCGTCAGCTGAACTTGACGCCGTCGTGGTCGGCCGACGCGCGCGCGCTCGCCTATACGACCTACCGCCCCAGCCCTGACATCTTCGTGTCGTTCATCTATCAAGGCTTGCTGCAGAACCCGACCAAAGGTGTGGGCACCAATTACATCCCGGTGTTTTCTCCGGATGGGACCCGCATCGCGTTCATGTCCGGACGTGACGGCAACCCGGAGATCTACGTGATGAACATCGATGGCTCCAACCTGCGTCGTCTGACGAATCACCCCGCCGGCGATGGCACCCCGACATGGTCACCGAACAGCGAGCAGATCGCGTTCGTGTCCGATCGCACGGGCACGCCGCAGATTTATCTGATGGGGGCTGATGGCTCGAACGTGCGACGAATCACCACGAACGAGTCGTGGGCGGATCAACCGACATGGTCGCCTCCGCCGTTCAACGAGATCGCGTTTGCTGGCCGGACGGGCTCCGGGTTCGATATCAAGATTCACGATCTCGCCTCGAGTCAAACACGCCAGATCACGTTTGGCGAGGGTTCGAACGAACGGCCTTCGTACTCAGCAAACGGACGGCATATCGCCTTTACATCAACGCGAAGTGGAAGCACGCAGGTATTCACGATCGGCCGCGACGGGAAGAGCCTGAGGCAGATCACTCGGACGGGAAACAACCAGATGCCCGCGTGGTCGAACTGAATGGTGACGGCACATTCGTGAGGAGAGTCATGTACAGAACGAGACAGGTCACGCTTGCAGTCATGTTGCTGGTTGCGCTGGTCGTTGCAGGATGCGGTGGTAAAAAACCCGCAACTCCGCGGGCGCAGCCAGCTCCGGGTCCGGATCAACCACCCGCCGTGACCAATGCCCCGCCGGCTCCGCCGCAGCGGGTCGACGATGCGCTGCCCGTACCACCACAGCCGTTAGCCGACGATGCCGTCGCGAATCGATCGCTTGACGAGCTGAATCGTGATTCGCCGCTCAAGCCCGTCTTCTTCGGGCTCGACAGCGCCGATCTTGATGACGCCGGTCGTGCTGCGGCAAGCGCCAACGCCGAGATCCTGAAGAAGTATCCCTCGTGGATCATCACGGTTGAGGGACACTGTGACGAGCGCGGGACGGCGGAGTACAACCTTGCGCTTGGAGAACGAAGGGCGACGGTGGTGAAGACATATTTGACTTCGCTCGGCATTTCGCCCGAACGCGTGCGCACGGTGAGCTATGGCAAGGAGTTTCCATTCAGTCCGGGACATACTGAGGATGCCTGGGCGCAGAATCGGCGCGGCCATTTCGTAATCACGTCTCGCTGAGGAATAGGATGCTGAACATCAAGACAACTGCGGCCCTGTTGTTGGCGCTGCTCCCCGCGATGGCAGCACCCGCGGCCGCGCAAAATCGTGAGCACCTGCAACTGGCAGCCGAGCTGCGAATGCTCCAGGAGCAGAACCAGCAGCTCAGCCTCGCGCTGACACAGTTGACTGAGGCTCTGAAGGCCGTGAACGCGAGATTGGATACGAGCGAGGAGTTCCAGCGACGCCGTTTCGCCGACCAGGAAGTCCTCGTGAAGAATCTCGGATCCGATCTCGGGACCATCCGTGAGCGCACCCAGGATACCGACACGCGTCTACGAACGCTGAAGGACGAGATCGATGCGCTCCGGCAGACGTTCCTGTCGTTGCCCGCACTCCTCGCTCAATCGCAAACGGGCGCGGCTCCGCTCGATCCGAGTAATCCCCTCCCGCCCACGACGCCCTCTCCCGCAGACGGTGCGACCACGGGTCCGCGTCCGCCCGCGCCCGTGCTGACGCTTCCGGATACGGCGGGGTTGTCGCCGAATCGGGTGTTCGATACGGCCTTCAGCGACTACTCCTCTTCTCAATACGCCAGCGCAATCGCCGGCTTCCAGCAGGTGATCAAGAATTTCCCGACGGCGGAGCGGGCCGACGACGCGCAGTTCTTCATCGGCGAGTCGCTCGTCAACATGAATCGCCTCCCCGAAGCGATCGACGCGTACAATCTCGTGATTCAGCAGTATCCGAACGGGGACCAGGTCGACATGGCGTACTACCGCCGCGGCTTCGCGGAGTCGCTGATGGGGCGGACCGACGCAGCCAGGGCTTCGTGGGAGGAGGTCGTCAAGCGATTCCCGAACAGCCAGGGCGCATCGCTGGCCAAGCAGCGACTCGCGGGCTTGAGCCGCACGCCTCCAGCGACACCCCCCAAACCCTGACCTGGGCTGTCACTCACGGATCGTACACTTCAGGACGGAGTGTCCGGCTCGCCGTGCTCCGCTTGCAGTGCGGAGGCGAGGCCGGACGTGTGAAGCGGGCACGGCAGCAGCTACTGCAGCCGTAGGGGCGGACGGCCGCCCGAAAGGAAACGACATGGGAAGTGTGAACAAAGTCATCCTCGTCGGCAACCTGGGTCGCGACGCGGAATTGCGCTACACGCCTGGAGGAGCAGCCGTTGCGACACTCAATCTGGCGACGACCGAAGTCTGGAACGACCGGAACAATCAGCGCCAGGAGAAGACCGAGTGGCACCGTATCGTGCTCTGGGGCAAGACGGCTGAGAGCCTGCAGGAGTACCTGACGAAGGGAAAACAGATTTACGTGGAAGGTCGACTGCAGACACGGCAATGGGATGACAAGGACGGCAACAAGCGATACACGACGGAGATCAAGGCTGACCGCGTCACTCTGCTCGGCGGCGGTGGGGGCGGGCGTGGTGGTGGCGGGATGGAACGTGGTGGCTCTCACCCGCCTGGTGGCGGAGACGAGCCGCCGATGGAGCCGATTACCGACGACGATATTCCTTTCTGAGCCGTCAACTCGCAATCACCAACTCCCAACCTCCCAGGAACTCACACCAGTGGGCGTTGGGAGTTGGGAGTTCGTCAGGTGCCCTGTCGCCCGTATCGATCCTCCAGTCTGACCACGTCGTCGAGTTCCGGCGTCGATGCCTCGAGGACATCGCAATCCTCGATCGCGGTCATGCGATGCACGGTCTTCGGCAGCACATGGATCGAATCGCCCGGCTTCATCTCGATCTGCTGCAGCCGACCATCGACTTGGATCTCATAGAGCAGTTTGCCCGACTGAAGGTAGATCGTTTCCTCTTTCAGATTGTGGTACTGCAGGCTCAACGCGTGACCGGCATTGATATGGATGATCTTGCCGACGTACCGCGTCGTCTTGGCCCAATGAAGCTCGTATCCCCACGGCTTCTCCACGCGCGTGACGGTGTTCTCCACGCCTTATCCCTCTCTTCCGACCTCGTGCTTCGCCACCTCTTCTTCCAGGTAGTGCTCGATTTCTTCCACGGTACCGAGTGTCAGCACTCGTGCGGCGACGCGCATCATCTGCCGGGCGCTGGTATCCTTCACCACGCGACGCGCCATCGGAATGGCGCCGGGTGTCATGCTGAACTCACGGAGACCGCATCCGATCAGCAGCTTCAGCAGCAGCGGATCGGACGCCATCTCTCCGCACACTGAGACGGGAATACCCTCGCGTGTCGCCGCGCGACGAACATAGCGCAGCAGTCGCAACACGGCCGGATGAAGCGGTTCATATCGGTTCGACACACGGTCATCGGTCCGGTCCACGGCCAGTGTGTACTGGATGAGATCGTTCGTTCCGATGGTGAAGAAATCCGCTTCCTTCGCCAGTAACGATGCCGTGAACGCGGCAGACGGCACCTCGATCATGATGCCGACCGGCACCTCGGGCACGGTGATTCCGCGCGAGCTGAGCTCCTCGTGAGATTCGAGCAACAGAGCCCGCGCGTCACGCACCTCCTGCACCGACGCGACGAACGGGAACATGATGCGCAGCGGACCATGCACCGCTGCTCGAAGCAGCGCGCGAAGCTGTGTCTTGAAAATGCGCGGCTGGGCCAACCCGAACCGGACGCCACGCAGCCCTGCATGTCCACTTCGCTGCGGCTCAGGAAACCAGCGCGCGTCGAGCGCCGCATCGACCAGTGGCCGTGCGAGTTGACGTTCGTCGACGTCGAAGGTGCGGATGGTGACGGGCCGCCCCTCCATGCGTTCGACCAACTGCCGGTATTCGTGATACTGCTCGTCTTCGGCCGCCATGTCGGGAGGGCCGCCGACGAGCATGAACTCGGATCGATACAGGCCGATCCCTTGAGCGCCGGCGCTCACGGCGGTCGGGACATCGTCCGATCGCTCGATGTTGGCATGGAGGACAATGGCCTCGCCGTCGTTCGTCTGAAGGGGCCCGTCCACGTCGTGCGCGACGACGGTCACTCGCGTCGTCGTGGCCCGCGCTTCGGCCTCGTGCCATAGTGCTGGCGTCGGATCGATCACGACGTCACCGGTCTCTCCATCAATAATCACGGACGCGCCGGGCGGCACGCGCCGGCTGACGTCGTGCAGGCCGACGACGGCGGGGACGCCCAGCGAACGCGCGAGGATCGCGGTGTGATACGTGCGGCTTCCCGCATCCGTGGCGAACCCCTTGATTCGCGACCAGTCGAGTTGCGCCACGACCGACGGGGTCAACTCGTCAGCGATCAGCACGCACGGCGCGTCGAGATCCTGCAGCCTGTCGCGTGCCCCGCCCTTGTCGTCACGCAGATTCATGCGCAGGCGGCCGGCCACATCGTGCAAGTCGCCCTTGCGTTCGTGCAGGTACGGATCGTCGATGCCGTCGAACACGGCAGCCGCTTCGTCGAGCGCACGTTGCACGGCCCATTCCGCATTGACGCGTTCGTTGCGCACCACGGCGGCCGCGCGGCCGACCAGGATCGGGTCGTCCAGCATGAGCAGTTGCGCGTCGAAAATTGCGGCCAAATCGGCGCCGCGAGCCGTCGCGATGCGACGCCGGATCTGTTCGAGCTGGCTCCGCGATCGTTGACGGGCGCGCTCGAGTGCCGAGAGTTCACGCGCCACCCCGTCGGGTCCGACGGGGAAGCGCAGCACCTGTGTGCGCTGAATTGCGACCAGCGCCGGCCCCACGGCGACGCCGGGCGATACGCCGATGCCGTTCAAGCGCTCCACGATTCCTCACCAAATCCTGATTCGACGAGCTCGGCGAGTGCCGCTACGGCACGGTCCTCGTCCGGCCCCTCTGCCATCACCGTCAGCGTCGTCCCGCGCGAGGCGGCCAGCAACAGAATACCCATGATGCTCTTTCCGTCCATGACCTTAGCGTCACGCCCCACGCGTATTCGCGATTCGAATCGCGTGGCGAGGTGGACGAACCGGGCCGCGGCGCGGGCATGCAACCCGAGCTGATTCACGACCGTCACGGAGCGAGTCGTCAATCCTTAACTCCCAACCACCACCTCGCAACTTCCACGTGCATAACTCCCGATTGCGAACCGGACGACGCTTGACTTCGTGGTTAACGTTGGGTCGTCTGGGGAGTTGGCGATCGGGAGTTGGGAGTTGATCATGCCTTCTCCCCTCGGAGGAGGTCGGATGCCACCCAGATCGCGTTGCGGCCTTGCTCGCGAATCTCGCGCGCTGCCGTGAGCACGTCGGCTTGCTCGGACAGATTTGCGAGCTTGATGAGCATCGGCAGGTTCACCCCCGTGATGACCTCGACGCTCCCCTGCGCCAGGAACGACATCGCCAGATTTGACGGCGTTCCTCCGAACATGTCCGTGAGGATCAACACGCCGCCACCCTTGTTGACGCGCGTGATGGCCTGTTCGATCTCGTGACGGGCATCTTCGGTATCCTCGTGCCAACCGATGGACACGGCCGCAAAACCGGGCATGTCGCCGACAATGGTCTCCGCCGCGTTGACGAGCTCAGTGGCCAGTTGCCC
>JBKPNV010000254.1:0-19223 GCA_046732795.1 Acidobacteriota bacterium | reverse complement strand
TGCGCGTCGAGCGCGAGCAGAATCGCGAGAACGCCACGCTGCTGGTTGGCGTCACCGTTCAACGGCACGAGTGCCCACAGGATTCCGGTGCCCGCCTTGTTTCCGTTGGCCGATAACGTGAGCATGCCGCCAGGCATGCCGTCAGGCGGGCGGAAGGCGCTCCGCTTCGGATTGCCCACGTTCTGCAGTCTGCCCTGGCTGAACGTGTACGCCTTCAATTGACTGTTTTCTCCCCAGGCGTAGAGACGTCCGGTATCCGGTCCCTGCCAGAAGACCGGCGAGCCATGAATGTTGCCGTAGTGATTCTGGCCGTCATGGACGGCGGCGTCGAATGCCTTCACCTGCTGCACGATGTTCGTGTTCTGGCAATTGGCGCCGGCGGCGCCCGCGTGCTTCCCCAGGTTCGTGCGTGACAGCACATAGAGCACGCCTTCCTTGCCGCCGCCAACAATGCGGGAGGGAGTTCCGGGCAGCAGCACCGGACCTCCCGATCCGAGGTCCAGATCGAGCTGGTTGAGGAACTGGAAGTTGCACGGCGTGAAGTAGTCCTTCACGACGATCTGGTTGCCGTCGAGTGCGAGTTTGACGACGCTGTTGCCGTAGTTGCCATTCGCGGCGTTGAAACTGCCGTTGCCCGTCATGAGGTAGATGTTGCCTGCGGCATCGGAGGCGGGGCCCTGGCCCGACTGCCAGATCCCGCCGTCGCCACCCGTTGGCGTCGAGCTCCAGAACGCGCGCTGATCCAGCGTCTTCGCGTCGATCGCGAACAGCGCCCCGCGATTGCCGTCGCCGCCGAACCCGACGTACACCACGTCGTTGGACAGGAGCAGCGCGGCGCGCTGTTTGTGGACGCACGGATTGAACGGGCTCTGGTTGCGGCACGGGTTCGAGGGATCGTTCGAGCCCACGCCGACCAGCTTTGGCGGCATGCGGTGCGCGCCGGTCTGCATGTTCAGCGCGTGCACCATGTAGCGCAGGCCTGGCGCGTCGCCGTGCCACGCGACGACGTACAGCGTGCTCTTGTCGGCGGAGACGACCGGCGTCCCGAGGATGCCCCATTCGGGATCGTTCGTGCTCCACATGTCGATGTCCTTGCCGCCCTTGCGCGGTTCGCCGAGCCACGTTGCCCAGAGCGGCACCGTGCGGCCCTGGGGTCCGGGCTTTTCGTTGTCGGCGTCGTACACGTACACGGTGTTATGCATCGTCGCGATGACGACGGCGTTGAACGTCCCTTGCACACGTGGCGCCTGTGGATTGCCGGACGTGTCTATCTTCAGGCCGGACACATACAACGGCTGCGCGACGACCTGCCCGTCGGCGTAGAGCGTCCACAGTTTTCCGAATCCGGCTGTGTTGACGGTACTTGTCGTGAGCCGTGTTTCGTCGAGCACGGCGCCGGTGCGCGCGTTGTTGTAGTGCTGAGTCAAGGCATCGGCGGCGATCAACTGGTGCGCGCCGAGGACCGCAAGAATGGCTGCGCACGCTCTCGCGACTGTTCGAGGAGCGCTGCAGAGGCGTTGAAACACGGGAGCCTCCCTGGGAACCGGGGGCAGGCCGTTGGCGAGCGGGTCGTGCTGACTACGGAGTGCCCGAAGATGCTCTGACGATTCTCAGATGAGTTTGGTGCGTTTGGCAAGGCAAGGCGAGCGGACGAAAAACGCAGTGGCCAGCGGCAGCAGTCGTACAAAAACCTTCGCCACGACATTAATGTCTGACAAACGCATGACGGCGTGGCGCTCGTGAGTTGCGCGACCATTTCTACCTCTCGGCCCGGCGAGATCCACGTGAGGACAAGATCGTGGAGCAGTCGCAGACATTTTTCGACGCCGCCACTCGGGTCACACTGGCGGCGAGCCTCCTGGTAAGTGCCGCCGCGTATGTCGTGATGCGCGTGTACCTGCGGAAGATCTTTCGTGAGAGCCAGCGCCCATCTCTGGCAGATGTGCCGCTTTCTGGACGCGGCGGGTCTACACAGCAAGGCCCGCCCTACGGTGGAGACGGGGCGTCTACAGAGCAAGACTCGCCTTACACTGTGGAAGTTGCCGGGCCTGCTCCCGAGATCGTCGTCGAGCGGCCGGAAAAGACCTCCCGTGCGCGTCGCGCGCGGTCGCCGACGTTCCACCACGCAGGCGCGTCGTTTCATCGCGCCGCGTTCATCTATCTTCTTGGCGGTTCGATTCACGCCGCGACATCGGTGGTGTTGCTATCGACACTTTCACCGTCGCCATTCGAGTCATGGTCGACACTGCTGGCGTGCTACGCAGGCAGGTACTGGGCCTGGTCGTTCTTCACGATGATCACACTTGCGCTGTTTTACGGGCCCGACCGACGCGTGCGTGGATTTCTCGTTGCGGCGTACGTTCTCGCCCTTCCGGCGCTGGGCATCGGGTTGCAGCTTGCCGGCGCTCCATCGCTCTCCTTTACGGAGCTCGCCGGAGCCGAACCGGCGCTGAAAGAGCAAGCCGGCCTGTTGCTTCCCATGACGTCAGCCATGTTGGGGGCGCCTGCGTCACCCGACTCGATTTCAATCTCGCCGTCATCGCAGCCAATCTACTTCTGGGCGTTGACAGGCGCTCCGGTGATGCTGCCGCTGCTGACATTCAATCGATTCGTGCGGGGAACTGTGGGCCCACTGTTCACGACGACGGCGCTGATCATGCTGGTGACGATCCTGGTCATCAACGATTTGTGGCTCAACACGTCCTGGGGTGTCGCGCTTTCCACTCAACTCAAACAGGTTGCCGGTGAGTCGACGTTCGCTGTGATCATGGCGATCAGCATCGTGCTATCGCTCGCGATCGCGGTGTATGGGCTACGGTGGGTGGCCGATCGCTATCGCCGTCGTCAACTGAGCGATCAGATGTTTCTCTTCGACTCGCTCTGGCTCGCGGCGTCTCTCTGGGTCACCGTGTACTTGATGGGCGATCGCAGACCTTTTTACTACCTGCTCGGATTGGTTCCCTTTGCGCTCTACTGGATCACGGTGAACTATGGCCTGAAGCCGATCAAGACGACGTCCGACGTCCTCCCGGAGGCATCTCTTTTGTATCTTCGAGTGTTCGGGTCTGCGCGTCGCACTGAGAAACTCTTTGAGGTTCTTGCGGCACGCTGGCGGCATGCGGGCAGCATTCAACTGATGAGCGCGACTGACGTGGCCCGCGGGCGATTCGAGCCGGACGAGTTCCTCGATTTCGTGAATGGGAAATTGGCCAGCACGTACATCAGCTCAGACGGCGATCTTGCTCAACGTCTCGCCGTGCTGCCGCGACAGTGCGATCCCGACGGGCGTTATCGCGTGAACGAGTTCTTCTGCCGCAGTGACACCTGGCAGCGCACAGTTTCCAGACTGGCGGCCGAGAGCAGCCTGGTCGTGATGGACCTGCGAGCGTTCACAGCCAACAACAAGGGCTGTATCTTCGAGCTGTCCGTCCTTGTCGATGAAGTGCCGTTCCACCGCGTTGCGCTGCTAATCGACCGGACAACCGACGAGCCGCTGTTGAGAAAGACGCTGACCGAGCTATGTGGGCGGATGCGTCCGCAGTCGCCCAACGCCGGGCATTCTGCACGGATCAGATTCGTCGATCTCGCTCAGAACTATTCCGCGGCGGTGCGGCACCTCGTCCGGCTTGGTGACGAGGTCATCGCCGCTCGCTAGGCTTTACGGCCGACGCCGGTCGGCCAAAGCGATGGTCAGCCGTTGCATGCAGTTTGCAGGTCAGCGGCGTCCGGGCAGCCCGACTGGTGCTCGATTCCTTGACTTTTCGAATTTTGCGCGCATATTCTGCTCCGCCCTTGCATGCAGTTCACCGGATTTGGTGTACTGCCGTTTCACTTGCGGTGAGGGGACCGCACCACGTTCGTGCCGTCTTTTCGAAGGGAAAAACGCTAGGTATGCGAACTGCGCTGAAGTGTCTGACGTTACTCGTTGTTTTACTGCTCCCGGCATCTGTATTTGCCCAGGCGTCCCTCACGGGGACCGTCCGCGACGCGTCCGGCGGCGTGCTGCCAGGCGTAACCGTCGAAGCCTCGAGTCCCGCGCTGATCGAGAAAGTCAGATCCGCGACCACCGATGACACTGGCCAATATCGCATCGTCGACCTGCGGCCGGGCACTTATACCTTGACCGTCACGCTGCCTGGATTCAGCACGGTCAAGCGCGACGGGATCGAGTTAGTCGGCTCGCAGACGCTCACCATTCCCATCGAGTTGCGAGTCGGCGGCCTGGAGGAAACGATTACCGTCACGGGCGAGTCGCCGGTCGTGGACGTGACCAATCCTCATCGCGAAATTGTTCTGAACAACGAAACCATCCAGGCAATCCCCGCCACGCGGGCTGCCGGCGCGCTGCTCAACGCGGTTCCGGGCGTAAACGTCGGCGAAGCGGCACTCGCGACGTCGCCAACGATGACGTCGTTCAACGCGCGCTCGAGCACGATCAATGCGACTACCGTCGCCGGCGAGGGCCGCTACGCGATCAATGGCTTTCCGTTGACCGCGGCGCGCAGCGGCGGGTTCTCGTCATACGTCTATGACACGGTGAACGCCGATGAAATCGCGATCAATGTGGGGGGCGGCCTCGGCGAGAGCGACATCGGCGGGCCGATCATGAACATCATCCCGCGCTCCGGCGGCAACAACTTCTCCGGCACCGCGTTTTACAGCAATGCCGGCGATTGGTCGAGCGGCGAGAACCTGACCGACGAGATCCGGGCGCTCAATCCGAATCTGCGCGACGCCCCCGGCGTCAAGAGCGCCTACGACTGGAGCGCATCGCTCGGCGGCCCGATCAAGAAGGACCGGCTCTGGTTCTTTGGCAGCTATCGAGATCTCAGCTCGCAGGTCGTCATGGAAGGGATCCAGGCTAACGCCAATGCTGGAAACCCGGCGCGCTGGGATTGGGTCGGCTCGCCGATCGAGGCGCGGCTCGTACAGGACCGCACCATGTGGATTGGCCGCATGACCGGTCAGTTCGCGAAGCACCGCATCCGCTTCAACTCAGAGTATCAGCACCGCTGCGAAGGCACGCCGCTCAAGGTCGAGACCGACGGCTGCCACAACCGCGGTGAAGACTGGATCGGTCTCGGGAACAATCAGAACCCGATTCAGATGTCACCGGAAGCCACGCAGACGGCAGCGCGGGGTTACTTCGACGTGCCGTTCTACGTGAACCAGGGGACGTGGACGATGCCGTACAACAACAAACTGCTCCTCGAAGCTGGTTATAACGCGTTCCGCTATCAGCCGATCTTCGGTCACCCGGCACCTGATGCCGACACCAGCCTGACATCGGTTACGGAGCAGTCGAACGCCATCAATCCGGCCACCGGCCTGCCTTACGCGCCCGTTGCGAATTACCGCTATCGCGGCGTGGAGACGTGGGGGCCTGCCACTGGCAAGACCGATGACATCCTCGCGTCGGCGTCATATGTCACTGGTGCGCACAACGCGAAACTCGGTTATCAGTATCGCCGGCTCGACCTGCTCGACAAGGACGTCGCCAACCAGACGCAGCTTGGCTATCGTTTCAACCGTGGCGTACCGAACGCGGTCAGTTATTACCTGCCCGACTTCGGCCGCCGCACGATCACATCGACGCAGAGCCTCTATTTCCAGGACAGTTGGACGGTGAGGCGTTTGACGTTGCAGGGGGCGCTGCGTTACGACCGCGCGTCGAGCTACGCGCCGTCGGAACTCAACGGCACGACGAATACGTCATTCCTGAACCCCCAGCCGATCACGATTGAGCGCACACCAGGCGTGGACGCGTACAACGACATCACGCCTCGTGTCGGTGTCGCATATGACCTTTTCGGCAACGGTAAGACGGCAGTCAAGTTCAATTGGGGGCGTTACCTGGCGTATGCGGCCAACGATTCGCCGTATACATCGACGAACCCTGGTGCGACAGTGGTGCGCAGTGTGACGAATCGCGACTGGCAGGACCGCGATAATGACTATGTCGTTGACTGCGATCTGCTGAATCCCGCCGCCAACGGCGAGTGCTTGGCGGCATCCGGCACGGCACCCAATTTCGGAAAACTGGGAGCCGCGACGCAGGTCGATCCGCGCGTGCTCAGCGGCTGGGGCGTGCGGCCATCCGACTATCAGTCGACCATCACGGTCCAGCACGAGGTCATCCCGCGCGTCTCCGCTGATGTCAGCTACACACATCGTACGTTCCACGGTTTCTTCGTGACCGACGATCTCACGCGCCGCGGCGACATCAACTCGTACTACGAGACGTATACGCTGACGGCGCCGCTCGATCCGCGTCTCCCCGGTGGCGGCGGTTATCCGATTTTGCGGTACCTGCCCACTCCGGCAGCGCTCGCAGTCGGGCCGCAGCGCATACTGATGCGCGAAGACGACCTCGGCGCCGAGCGTGACAGCAGCTGGGACGGGTTCGCCGTCACGCTGAATGCTCGGCTGCGTAACGGTCTCACCACTCAACTCGGCACGGGGACCGGCAGGGGCAAGGTCAACACTTGCGAGGTCGACCCGCTCTACAACCACGTGAACGCCCTCACTGGTGCCATCGACGGGCCTGACTCACGAGGATGCAACGACGTCGAGCCATGGCAGACGACGGTGCGCGGCCTGGCCAGCTACACGATTCCGAAGATCGACGTACTCGTCAGCGGAGTCGTGCGTGCCCAGCCCGAAGCGCTCCTGGCCGCAACCGCCAACGCGACGGCGCAGTGGCAAGTCCCGAATTCGGTGATCATTGCCGCGCTCGGGCACTCCCACCCATCGTTGAGCCCGACTGGCACAACGGTGGTCCCGCTCGGCCACAACGATACGCGCATCTATTCCGGCGAACGGCGGACGCAGATCGACATGCGGTTTGCCAAGATCCTGCGTTTCGGCCGGAGCCGTACCGACATCGGTGTGGATCTGTACAACCTGCTCAACACCAACTACACGAACACCTTCAACACGACCTACAGCTACCTCACCGACAACACGCCGCGACCGGCTGGCTGGGGCACGCCGACCGGTATCATCAACCCGCGTTTCGTCCGCGTGAACTTCACGGTGAGCTACTGAGAGTGACGGTCCGGCTGAAGCCGGACACACTACGATCGACGACAGAGGGCCAGGAGCCATCCTGGCCCTTGTTCTTTTCAGACGACTCGTACAGTCTTGCTGGCAGGCGGTTGATGTCAGATGGACGCTGGAGAACTGCGGCGATGCCTGGCGCTCGCCTCCGCATTCAAGCAAGGCGACCTTGCCATCGGCGGCACTGAAGACGACGCGGTTCGCGCCGACGCCCGTCGTGCGCTGAAGGCGATCACCATCAGCGAAATCCATGGCACAGCTCTCATCAACGATGGCGTGACGGCCGCATTGGATCGGTCCCGTGACGCCACCTTCGATCGCGACTTGGGTTCCGTCACGATCGGCGGTCTGCAGGAGATCCTGCTTGGCCGTGGCGCCGAAGCGTGGACCCGCAAATACCTCGACGCCATAAAGAGTGAGGTCATCGCAGCCGTCGTGAAGGTCATGAGCAACGACGAGCTTTCCGTCGTGGCGCGAACGCTGTTCAATCCGCTCGCCGGTCCAGGCGTCGCAATCGGTGCCCCGCAGCACTTTGGTTCTCGAATCCAGCCCAACAGCCCGGGCGACGACGAGCAGGAGATCCTGCTATCCATACTCGAGGGGCTGTCGTACGGCTGCGGCGACGTCATCATCGGCCTCAACCCTGCCGCCGACGATCTCGATACCATCATCCGCCTCGAACAATCGCTCGAACAGGTCGTTCGGCGTCTCGAGCTGCCGACCCGCTACTGTGTGCTCTCCGACATCCTCAAGCAGGACTCGGCGCGGAGTCACACCCGGGTCGAGGTCGGCTTTCAGAGTCTGGCGGGAACCTCTCGTGCGCTGACGGGGATGGTAGGACTCGATGTGAACGGGCTTGTCGATCTGGCGCGCGGATTCGACGGGCTCTATTTCGAAACAGGCCAGGGATCGGAAGTGACCAACGGCGCTGCCGAGGGCGCCGACATGGTGACGCTCGAATCGCGGACGTATGGCGTAGCCCGCCACGTCAGGCAGCAGATCGGCACGCGCTGGATGATCGTGAACGATGTCGCCGGCTTCATCGGGCCTGAGGTCTTCCGGGATCCCGATCAACTCGAGCGCGCCTGCCTCGAAGACAGCGTCATGGCGAAGCTGCACGGTCTCACCATGGGGCTCGACGTGTGCTCGACATTCCACATGGGCATCGCGCCAATCGATCTTCGGCATCTGACGGCCCGAATCGCTCGACAGGCCGCGCCGGCGTACCTAATGGCGGTGGCCGGCAACGCCGACCCGATGCTCGGTTATCTGACGACCTCGTTCCGCGAGCATCCTCGCCTGCGGAAGCTCACCGGACGTCAGATCGCCTCTCCGATGCAGCGAAGGCTGACAGACCTGGGTACGATGACCGGCGACGGCGAGCTCGCCGCGCCTGCCGAATCCGCAGCACGCCTCTACGCCCAGTACGCCAGAGCCGGTGGCAGCCGGCGCACCTCCTCGTCCCTTGAAGACGAGGCGCGACGGCGGCAGGAGCAATTGCGTGGCAACGGCTTCGACATCGGGATTGCCGACGGTGCCGTTGCGGAGGCGCGAGTCGATGCCATCTATACCCACGCCCGTGGCGCGTTGTATGCCGCTCTCGACGACGGCGTGATCAGGGACGCGACGAGACGTCCCTTTCGTGTCCGTACGACCGCCGCGAGCCGCGATGACTACCTCGTGCACCCGAGCGCGGGGGAGCGCTTGCGCGATGACGATGCGCATGGGCTCGCGGCGCTATATTCGACACAGCGGCCCCATGTTCAACTGGTGATTTCCGACGGCTTGAACGCCAATGCGATCAATGAGCACCTTCGCGCCCTGCTCCCCGGGTTACGGCGCCAGTTCTCCGGCAATCATCAACATGTCGGCGATCGCGATGTGGTGGTGCAGAACGGCCGGGTACGGGTCGGATACGAAGTCGGTGCGCTGGTTGGCGCCTCGATCGTCGTCCACATCATTGGCGAACGGCCGGGTACGGGGCTCAACACGTTGTCGGCCTACATAACGTATGGCCGTGACGAGGCTGGTCTCACTCGGTGGTCCCGCGAACTCGATCACTCCGCGACGAACGCGGTCTGCGGGATTCATCCCAAAGGGAAGTCACCGGAGTTGGCCTCGGCCGAAATCGTGCGACTGGTGTCACGAATCAACGAGAAACGGAGGTCGGGGATTGGCCTGGTTGGACCGATCGCCAAACCTCGATAGGATTGCCTAGCAGATGCCTCTCCCATTCCTGTTTCTGTTCGTCGTGTCGCTTCAGGCGGCAGCGATCGAGTCCAATAGTCTGTTCGAGGCGGGCGCGACGTGGGATCACTTTCTCGATCGCGTCGACCGGCAACGTGAGTTGTGGCTGCGAGTATCGTCCGAGGCGACCGTGTCCGCAGAGATGGTCGAGCGCGTCAGGCGTGTCGGGCGCGATCTTCAGCTGCTTGTCGTGGCCGAAGACTGGTGCCCGGATTCGGCTTACTCGGTGCCCTATGTGGCACGATTGGCAGCCCTCGCGCAGGTTCCCATGCGCGTCGTTGACCGCGTAACCGGGGCGCCTGCGATGCGCGCTCATCGAACAGCTGATGGACGAACTGCGACGCCCACAGTGATTCTGTTTCGTCATGGCGTGGACGTTGCTGCGTGGGTAGAGCGGCCCACGGAACTTCAAGACTTGTTTCGATCGATCGGCAGCAGCCCCGAAAATGCCAGGCGTTTCGCCCAGAGAGGCGACTGGTACGAAGCCGATCGCGGAGTCACGGTGCTGAAGGAGATCGTTGCCCTCGTCGAGCAGTCAGGTGCGGCGAAGTAACGCCATCCTCATTCTGCTGCTATGGACGGCGACGCCGATCGCTGGGCAGCAGCCGCCCCCGGCGGATCATCAGGATCACCAGGGCCATCAGTCTGACGCACCAACGACGGCGGGTTGGACCACGGCTGTCGACGGAGTCCTGTTTGCGACGATGGACGTCCAGGGCGGACGGCGCGGGGAGACCGAATTCAAATCGCAGAACTGGCTGATGGCCACGGGCAGTCATCAACTTGGGCCGGGGTTGTTCGGCGCCACCGCGATGGTCTCGGCTGAGCCGCTGACCTCGCCCGGAAAGGGCTACTCGCAGATCTTGCAGGTCGGCGAAGCGTACGAAGGGCTGCAAATCACCGATCATCAACACCCGCATGATCTCTTCATGCAGCTCTCGGCGGGCTGGACCGTTCCATTCGGGAGCCGGACCAGGGTGACGTTTGCGGGAGGACCGGTGGGGGAGCCGGCGCTCGGGCCAGTTCCGTTCATGCATCGGGCCTCGAGCGCCGAGAATCCGGCGGCGCCAATTGCGCATCACATCTTCGACTCGACGCACATCGCCAGCAGCGTCATTCTCGGTCGTGTCGACTATGGGGTCGCGTCGCTCGAAGGATCGGTCTTCCGCGGTCGCGAGTCAGACGAAGTTCGCTACGACCTCGATATCGGCGCGATCGACTCATGGTCGATACGCGCGTGGCTGAGGCCGACGCCGTCATGGGCGATCCAGGTATCGCATGGATTCCTCGAGGAGCCTGAAGCGCTCGAACCCGGCGATCAGCGCCGAACGAGCGCGTCGGCATCGTGGGCGCGGCATCGCTCGACCGGATTCACGGCGATCACCGGCGCGGTCGGACGCAATCGTCGTCAGTTCAGCACGGTCGATTCCGTGCTGCTCGAGGGCACGCACAAGTCCGGGCCCTGGTCGTGGTATGGACGTTTCGAGCATACGGACGTCGAGACCGAGATCCTTTTGTTTCCGAATATCGTGCACGTACCGCATCCGGGTGAACTCGTCGACACGGTTCTGGGCTTCACGTTCGGGTCGGTTCGAGACGTCGCCAGGATCAGCGGATTGGCACTCGGTCTGGGCGGAGACGTGACGTTCTACGGTGTACCGGAGATTCTGCAGAACACACATGATGCGCATCCGGTGTCTTTCCATGTGTTCCTGCGCATCGCGCGATCGGACCTGAGCCGGCGGATGTGGGACATGACAATGGCGCAGCACGCGAGTGGCCATGGGCACTGATGTGAAGGGGTCAGACCCCTTCACAGGTTTTCACTGACGACGCAGGTTGATGACGAGCGACTGAGGGAGGCTGCCTGCACACACGCCGACTGGACTGGCACCGGCGCCGATCCATCGCAGCGAGTCAGCCCCCACGTCGCCGCCCACGTTGCCGGATGCGAGGCAGCCGCCATTCGATCGACGCTCGAAGGTCATCTGGCCGGAGAACGAGGATGTTCTGGCAAAGCCGCTGATCGCACCGCTCCAATCACCATCGGCGCTCTTCCACGACCCATCGACGCAGTCGGCAAACTGCACGACGACCACGGAGATCGTCTGAGGAGGAAGGTTGGCTGATTCGATGGTGCCCACCCAGTTTCCCGCGACGTTGACGACGTCGGCTGGCGGAGCCGTTGGTGACGTCGTGGGTCCGGACGAAGGAGAATCGCCGCCGCCTCCGCAGCCGAGGGCTGAGATCGCGAGGATAACGGCGCAGGCTGACCCTTGCGCTCGACGACTAAAGGAAAATGCCATAACAACTCAACGTTGGGCCGCGGCGGCCTGACTCGCGGTCAGCAGGAATCCATTCGCTTTGGCCTGCTGCTCTATCGTAGCGAGACGCGCGCGTCCTTGCGCCACCTGCCCGGACGCGATTTCGACTTCCGCAAGCGCTACGCCGGTGTCCAGTTCGAACCCGGCGAAACCCTTGGCATCGCTTTGTAACTTGCGCAAACGGGTCGATGTCGCTCCGCGCTTGCCAGCCTCGACTCGCGCCAGTGCCAGAGCGACGTCGAGGCTCCCTTGAGAGAGTCCGAAGTCCAGCACTCTCACGCGGCCTTCCCGGCCGACGATGACGTTGGCGCTTTTCAGATCGCGGTGCACGATGCCGCGATCCTGCGCGTGCATCAGCGCATCCGCGATCTGCAGGCTGCAACGGAAGAAGGTTTCCGACGGCAGCCCACCGGGAACGATCATCGACTCGAGCTGCGTGCCCTGCAGATACTCCATCACGATGCAGGGGTGCCCGTCGCCTTCCGCGATCTGGTGAATGGTGCAAATGTCGGGATGATCGAGCGCCGATGCGGCCCGCGCTTACTTCAACAGTTCGGGTCCGGCTCTCATCATCGGATATGCCGACCAGGAATTTGATCGCAACCCTGCGCCGGAGCACCGTGTCGTAGGCGCGGTAGGCGACGCCCATCCCGCCCGCCCCGAGCTGGGCCTCGATCCTGTAGTGACCGACCGCGTTACCGATCATGCCTTGGGAGACGGCGTGCAGGCATAGCTTCCCTATTATCGCCGGAACCTGAGCATGGCTCGCATCGCAGCCGACGGACGGCTGCACTCCCGAAGTACACTCCTCGCAGATGATGCGGACGGCGACGCGGGGTTTTTTGATCCTTCTGGCCGTCGCGTTGAATGCGTGGCCATGGGTCGATCGCGACAGGCCGGCTCGACTCGTCGTTGCGGCACGCGGACAATCGACTGGCACGACGCCGTTTTTCGAGGGCGAGACGCTCAATCCCGACTCACCGTACCCGATGTCGCACGTGGCGTCGATCGCCGAACTGTTCGGTGGCGGTCTCGCGGCCGTGTGGTACGCGGGCTCGCGTGAAGGGGCGGGCGACGTCGCCATCTACTTCTCGGTACAGCCGTCAGATGACACTCGCTGGTCGCCGCCGCGCGCGATCGTGACGCGGGCTTCCGCGACGCGCGATTTGCGCCGTTACGTCAGGAAAGTTGGCAACCCGGTGCTCTTCAGCGATAGCGAAGGCAGACTCTGGCTCATTTACGTCACAGTGTCGATTGGCGGGTGGTCGGGCAGCTCGCTGAACATGACGACGTCCGAAGACGAGGGACGAACGTGGACTCGCAGCCGGCGGCTGACGCTCAGTCCCTTCCTCAACCTCAGCGAACTGGTCAAGAACGCGCCGGTCGCCCTGTCGGATGGTGGCTGGGCAGTGCCGATCTACCACGAATTCGTCGCGACGTTCCCGGAGGTGCTGTGGCTTCATCGCCGCAGTGGAGACGTCGTCGCCACGAAGAGTCGCATGAGCGCAGGGTGGTACGGGTATCAGCCCGCAATCACGCCGATCGATACCGGCCGTGCGCTCGCTCTCCTGCGCGATGATGACGCGCCAAGGACCGTTGCGATCGCGCGCTCTGAAGACGCGGGCCAGACATGGTCGGCGCCGCAACGGATCGGGTTGCCCAATCCCGATTCGGGTCTCGATGCGATCCGGATGACGGACGGCCGCCTGCTTCTTGCGTTCAACGACTCGCCTGGCGGCCGCGAGAACCTGCGCCTGGCAATGTCAGTTGACGAAGGACGTACCTGGGCGCGCGTGGCGACGCTGGAGGAAGAGCAGGGTGGTGACTTCTCATATCCGTTTCTCATGCAGGCGCGGAGTGGCGACGTGCATCTCGTCTACACCCGGCAACGCACGACGATCAGACACGTCACCTTCAACACAACGTGGCTCGATGAGCATTCGAGGGGCTCGCGATGACGAGCCCTATCGTGACGGAGCTTTGCTCGACGGCGTCTCCATGGCTGGCGCTCGTGCTGTGTCTGCAGCGCCTGATGACGTGGCGCGGATTCAGATTGCGGGGCGGAGGACAGCTATTCGTCGCCGGTGGAGTTGGGCTAGCCATTCTGCTCATTCCAGTTGAACGCATTGCCGTCGCGCGCTGGATCACCGGCATCAATGCGAACTTCAGCGTTGCCCTTCTCGCCACCCTGGTCGTTACGGTGTACGAACGTGCGTTCGCGCGGATGTGGTTTTCCTCGAGGGACTGGGACGCGTGCTGGATGTTCGGCGCCGTCGGCGGCCTTGCGCTCTATCCCTTTGCTCTTGGTCTGAGCCGTTTCGATCTCTACGAGTGGGGTTGGCACGGCAGCCCGCTGTTCGCGATCATGGCTGTGCTCACTGGCTGGTTGCTCTGGAAGCAGATTCGATTCGGGTTCGTGTTGCTGTGCGCGGCGGCAGCGTTTCAGCTGCAGCTGCTCGAATCGACGAACTACTGGGACTACCTCCTCGACCCGATCTATGTCCTGGTTTCGTTTGTGATGTTGATCCGCCGCCCGTTCAGCGTTCGCGCCGCTCGCCGGGTTCCACAAGGATCTCCTTGACGAAGAGATGCTCGAACACATTGCCGCGCAGCATGTCCAGGATTTGCTTGGGCGTTTGTCGCGTTGCGATGTCGAGTCGTTCGCCAAGCACTCTGCCGCCGCCGATACCCGTGGAGTTGATCGGTGCGCGGACGGCGAACAGGGCAGAGTGTGATCCAGGGCCCGCGAGAGTGAAATCGGGCTCACCAGCGTAGCCGTGCACGTCCGCGCCGGGTAACAGAAAACGGTGGGCCTCTTCTTTCGCCGCGAAGTTGATCGGAACCCACACCGTCCGTCCTCTGGTGGCCTGCTGAACGTCCGCGCTATAGGTGCCCGCCGCGCCGTCGAATGGGTGCAGGAAGCCGGCAAAACCAGCGAGCGCAAGCAGGATCGCCACGTTGACGCAGACGCGCGCCAGCCCCGGCCGGAGCAGTGCTGCGATGACGAGGATGACGGCGATCGCGAGGACCACCCAATAAGTGAATGGAAAGAGGCGTTCCCCGGCCACCGCCTGCTCGAGTCGGAGCGAGAGATACGCGAGGAGCACAACGGCGGCGCCGGTGGTGACCAGACTGATCTTGAACACCCGTTCACCGATTCGCCGCCAATTGAGCGCACACAATACGGCCACGGCCGGCATCGCCGGCAGCAGGTAGCGTTCGTCGCGTTGACTGGGCAGGCTGAAGACGACGAACAAGGTGACCACCCACAGCCAGAGCTGCGTCTCAGCATCAGCCGTAGTGTCAGACTTTGGATCAGCCGTCGTGTCCGGCTTTAGCCGGACGGTCAGGAGTTCACTGCGTCGCTTGAACGCGTCGATGAACAACGCGATCACCGGAAACATCAGCAAGCCCGCGTTCAGCGGATAGGATACGACCAAACGCCAGATGCTCGAGCCACCCCAGAGGAGGTTTTTCAAGTAGTCACCCGGCGCCCCGAACTTGCCGGCGTTTTCTTCGAAGACGAACTCGTTGAGGATCGCGCGCGGATCGGGATCGAGCACGAACCACACGCTGAAAACGGCGAGCGCCACGACAGCAACGATCGCAAGCCGGCCGGCGTCGTGGGCGACGAACTCACGGACGCGGTAACGGCGTTGGCGCAGACGCCACCACGCGAGAAAGAGTCCCACCGGGAGCAGCAAGGCGAATGATTTGTAGAGCAGGCCGACACCCGTTGCGAGCCCGAGCAAGAGCGGCGCGGCCAGGCGGGACTCGACGAGCGAGGGCCGCCAGAGCACAGCGAAACAGGGAACAAACAGCCAGAAGGTCGAGGGAGCATCCGTCAGGAACGGCCGGCCGTAGCGATACGTGCTGAAGAAGGTGAGAAACGTCAGCAAGGCGATGAACCCCGTTTCGAGCTGGCCAGACAATCTCCAGCCAAGGAGGAACACGAGGCCCGCCGTCAGCAGCGTGTAAGCCACACTCGGCCAACGCAGACGCCACAGCGTCCAGCTGGTTCCCCAGTTCGTGGACACGATGCCCTGCCAGAACAAGAGCGGCGGCTTGGTATTGCGCATTTCCGGTATTTCGGACTGCAGCGGCAGCCAATGGCCGCTCGCCGCCGTCATTCGCGTGATGTGCTCGTACGGGTATTCGTCGCCGTTCTTCGGAATGTGCAGGCTGTCGAGACCGTAGAAGTAGGTGAATACGGCGAAGGCCGCCGCCAGCGCGTACCACGTCAGGAGCCAGCGCGGTCGGCTCGAACGCACGTCTGTCACGTGCGCCACGCCGCTCCCGATGTGCGTTCACCTTCCGGCATCGAGGCCATCATCTCGCGCGCCTTTGTCAGCACCTCCTCGGGAGCGATTCGCTTCAGGCACTGGTTGTCGCCGTCGCACGGTGACGTTCGATGATTGTAGGCCGTCAGGCACGGCGAGCACGGGATCCCGAGATAAAAGCAGTGAGCGTTCTTCGAGAGCGTGCCGTACAGCACGGGTGTTTCAGGGCCGAACAGGATGATGGTCGGTATTGGCGTCACGGCTGCGAACTGGCCATGACCCCCGTCGTTGCTCACGAGGAGGGAGGCGCGATGAAACAGCGCCAGCAGGTGCCGTATCGATTTTGTGTAGCCCGTCAGATCGACGCAGTGCGGGGTTCCGCAATGAGCCACGAGATCCTGTCCCAGCGGCTTGTCGCCGCTGAGTCCGATGATGCCGACGGCGTGACCGTCGCCGAGAAGGCTGGTACACAGCGCGCGGTAATGCTGCATCGGCCATGCGCGAATCGGCAGGACGCCGGCACCGGGAGAGACGAGCACGAGGCTCTTCCCTCGGACGCCGGGGAAATCCGCGTGCAGCCGGGCGGTCGTCTCCTGCAGTTCGGCGTCGGAGAACTGCACCAGCGGCGGCGGCGCGGGCGGCGGCAGGATCGCATTCTTGATGACAGGTGTCGTTGGTGACTCGATGGCCTCCGCCAACCCGACGAACTGCTGCGTGAGGTGGAGGTAAGGGTTGTACAACACGCGGCGCGTGATGAACGTCCCGCGGTAGAGCCCTTCCTGCGTGTGGCGAAAAAACCCGACTCGTACCGGTGCGCCCGACAGGAACGAGAAGATTGCGCTGGCCCGGGCGAACAGCTCGCAGTCGATGACGACATCGAACGCGAGCGCGCGCATGGCGCGCAGCACGTCGAGGGCGCCCGAGACGAACTCGGTCAGCGATCGGTCGCTGACGGTCAGTACGTTCTCGGCCGGGACTACGCCGAGCAGGTCGAGTACTTCGCGGTTTTTTGCGAAGAGCAACGCGTGAATCGAGGCGTTGGGGTACTTCTGCTTCAGCCGTGCGAACATCGCGTGCGCGAGCACGAGGCTTCCCATTTCCGACAGCAGGATGACGAGGATCCGCCGGGGGCGCGCGGTAACCGGCGCCGGCGGCCCCAACCTGTGCAACAGAGAGAACAGCGCGCACAGCGGCACGCCCGCGTATCGATCGACTGCGCGCTGGAATCTGATGTCCATCCGTAGCGGTACCGTGGCTCGGGTGCACGTTCATGCTATGACACATTCACGGAAAAGCCACGAAGACGCGAAGATCCATGCCACGAAGGTCAGGAAGGATTGGTCGCCAAGGAGATGTGCTCCTGGCGTCGACGCGCGACCCGATCGAATGTGCTAGAGTCCCCGGCCATGCGAGCTCGAGGCCTCCTTCTGATCGCCGTCTCTTTGGCAATTGCGGGACTGCGGGTCGATGCCGCACAGCAGGCACGGCGCGGCACCGCAGCTACGGCGCCGTCGGATCGATGCCGCGCCATCCCGAGCGCGGACGTATCGGCGTTTCCCAATAACACGATCCGCTTCGAATCGGCGGTGATGAACGCGTCGCGACCTGCGCAAGGGAACGCCGCTGCACTTCCCGAACACTGCGAGGTCATCGGACGCCTGAACGAGCGCGTCGGCTTCAATTCACAGCGCTACGCGATCCGGTTTCACATGCGGCTTCCATCGCAGTGGAATGGCCGATTCTTCTTTCAAGGCGGCGGCGGGACGAACGGCACTCTTGGCGACGCGCTGGGCCTCCTTCAGGGCAACCAGCGTGGAAACGCGCTGGCGCTCGGGTATGCCGTCGTGTCCCAGGATTCGGGTCACGACAACACCATCAACAACGATCCGAATCTCAACGGCACGGCGACCTTTGGCTTCGATCCGCAGGCGCGTGTTGATTTCGGATATCGCTCCTATGACGAAGTGACAAACACGGCAAAGGCGCTCATCCGCCTGTACTACGGGCGGCAGCCGGATCGCTCGTACTACGTCGGCTGCTCAGAGGGAGGGCGCGAAGGGATGCTGATGTCCCAGAAGTTTGCCGACTACTACGACGGCATCCTGTCCTGCGCTCCGGGATTCAACATTCCGCGCGCCGCCTTGTCACAGGTCTCTGATTTTCAGACGTTGGCGCAGGCCGCGCGAGCGGCCGGTGTGTACGACCGCTACGGGCAGCCGTTCATCAACAAGGTGTTCACCGACGAGGATCTGGCGATTGTCTCGGCGGCTGTGCTCGAGGCGTGCGACGAATTCGACGGCGCGAAAGACGGCCTCGTCGCCGACTTTCCAAAGTGCACCACGTCCGCCGTTCGCCCGAAGCTGGCAGCCGTGACCTGCAAGAGCGCGAAGCGGACGTCTTGCCTCTCGGTGTCGCAGGTGACCGCGCTCGAGCGAGTGTTCGAAGGCGCGCGCAGCGGGGCCGGCGGCCGACTCTATTCGGACTGGCCGTGGGACGCCGGGATCGGCGGGCGGACTGGTGACGGCTACTTTCAGGGCTGGCGCGCCTGGCGGTTGGGTGACTTCGAGGCCGAGTCGGTCTCGAGCATTACGACGGCGCTGGTCGGCCCATCGACAGCCTCGTTGGCATCTCCCCCGGTACCGGTGAGCGTGCACGGCGCTGGTCCCTCGGAGTATCTGAATGCCTTCGATGTGAGCAGAGGTCCGCAGTTGCTGGCGGCAGTCAGCCGTCCAGCGTACGCCGTGTCGACTCAGGACCTGATACATGCCGGATCGACCGACCTGACGCGATTCAGCAAGCACGGCGGGAAGCTTCTGATCGCGCATGGCGTGAGCGATCCCATCTTCTCGATCAACGACACCATCGCGTGGTGGAACGATCTGAACACGGCGAACGGCGGCACCGCCAGCAACTTCGCGCGCGTGTTTGCCGTACCCGGCATGCAGCACTGCGCTGGCGGTCCGGCGACCGATCAGTTCGACGCCTTCGGCGCGTTGGTCAATTGGGTCGAGAAAGGCACGGCGCCCGATCAGATTGTCGCGACGGCCGGCGCGGCAACCCCGTGGCCTGGACGGACGCGACCGCTGTGCGCATACCCGAAGATCGCACGTTACAAGGGCAGCGGCAGCCTCGAGGATGCGTCCAGCTTCGAGTGCCGGTAGGCTGGCTTGCTGAATCTGCTTGCCGCCCTCGAGGCGTCGTCGATTGCCACTGGCATCCGCAATTCGCTATACCTGTTTCCGCTGATTGAATCAGTTCACGTCATCGGTCTGACAATGGTCTTCGGGACGATCGTCATCATCGATTTGCGGCT
>JBKPNV010000253.1:0-3025 GCA_046732795.1 Acidobacteriota bacterium | reverse complement strand
ACGTTCAAGGTAAATCGCAGTCGGTTGTAGAAATGGCTGTGCTGCGACGGGTTGATGTGAACGACGCGCTCGACGTTGGCGGATGTGGTCACTGACGATGGGTATTGAGCCCCAGCCATGACGAAACGCCCCTCACGCCATTGACGGGCGGGCGAGATCAGGAGTTTGTCAACCATTGGTTGCCGGTCCGTGCTGAAAGTGCCCAGGTAGCCGAGGTCGAATTCCTTGCGCGCGGCCGGGTCCATGACGTAAGCGTCGGTGTCGGCGGAGCAATACAGCGCGCGTGCCCGCTTTGCGCCCAAATCACGCTCGAGACGCTGAAGCGTCGGTCCACCCGTAAAGGACAAGTACAAGTCGAACTCGGGCACCTGGCGCTGCGCGAGGTATTGCGCAACGTCCTTTTCCAGTGCGCGCAGGGTCACGGGGGTGTCGATGTCATAAAACGCGGTGCAACCGCCCGCGGTTTGTAACACCAGATCGGCTACGGCTGTCCCATCGGGCACGTACGATCCCAGCATGACGAGATCCGCCTGTTCGATCGCGCTGGAATAGGTACGCTGCAGCTCGTCCAGCTGTTGGTAAATCCCGACGCGGCAGTATGGCGGCTTCGGCAGATCCCGATTTTTCGCGTACCAGTACGCGTCCCGCTCGAGAAACAGCACGTCATGGCCGCGCGCGGCCAGGCCGCCGACGAGCGCGCGATAGGTCGTGGCGTGACCGTTTCCCCAGGCCGAAGTGATCGACAGACCGAGCATCACGATATTCATGCGGAAACAGCCTCCTCGATCGCTGTGCCGCGTACCTGCCGGACGATGGCCATCAGTTCGTCCACGCGGTGCGCGCAGGTGTGTCGGCGTCGAATGGTGGCGAGCCCGTGCTCGATCAGCGAGCGGCGCAGATCGTCGTCCGCGCACAACGCGGCAAGATGGGCGCGCATCTGGCTCGGATCGCCCGCAACCAGGTAGTCCTCGCCAGGTGTGAACAGCTGTTCCGCGTCGTGCCACGCGGTTGAAACCAATGGCACTCCGCACGCCAACGCTTCGAATACACGAATCGTTGGTATACCCGGAAGCGAGAGCACGTAGGGACGCCGCGGGATGTGAACGGTCATCCGATGTTGCGCGTACGCCAGCGGGGCATCGTAATTGGCAAGCCATCCCTCATGGCGGACGCCGGCCTCACGGAGCAGACGCAGCGCTGACTCGGGATATCGGACGCCGTGAATCGTCGCGCGAAGTCTCAGATCGCGAGCCGGTTCGATGAGGTATGCCTGGATCTCGGCGCTTCTTTCGTCGTCGCCCCAGTTGCCGATCCAAATCAGATCCTTGTCCGGCTGCATGTCGCTGGCCGGCTTGAATAAGCGCGTGTCCGCGGCCTCGTGCCACGTCCATGCACGGCGTGCCCATCCGAACGACAGGTAGCGCTGGCGGATAACGTCACCAAAAGCCAGGACGCCATCGTAACCGTCGAGATCGTAGGCAGCCATCGCCGAGATATTCGTGACCGACCGATGATGCGTGTCGTGAAAGAGCAGCGCATAACGGCCGCCGCGAGCCCGATGTCGTCCGATGCGCGCGACCACCGAGTGCGGATTCCATTCGTGAACGACGACGACGTCCGCGCGGTCGAGCGCCCGATCGATCGACAGCGTCTCGAGGTCAACCGCGTGGGACCTGAGTGCCGGAAAAGTGGAACGGAAACGAGCAATCGCGCCTGGACCTGCGTCGGCGAGTAATTGCTGGCGGCTCCACCCGTTCGCCGGCTCGAACACGCGCACTTCATGGCCACGGCAGATCAGCTCTGTGGCGACGCCGCGGAGGAAGTGGGCGTTGCCGTGGTTCCAGTCAGATACCAGAGAGTGAGTGAAGAAGACAAACACCATTGCAAGGTCAAAGGTCAAAAAGCAAAGGTCAAAAGTCAGGTACTAGGTGTCAGGTCGACGTGGCTCAGCATCTGGACGGCTTCGCGGTAACCGCGCACTGTGCCGACGTCGACGTATGAGCTCCCGGCGGCCACGCCATAGGCGCGGCCACCCTGACCGAGGTACGCATTCACCAGCGTCCCGATGTACTCGTCGCACTGATCCCGGAGTATCCAGAGATCGCGGAGTTCGGCGAGGACGGCTCCCGGCATCTTGAAGGCACCCCAGATCCAGCGCGACGCGGCGCTCGGTGTCTTCACCTGGATCTCGCGAACGCACCCGCGATCGTCGAGGACGACGGCGTCGAACAGCTCCGGCCGTTCGACCGGAAACAACAGGAACGACAGCGCGTCGTCGGGCAGCGCCGCAAGGGCGTCGGCCGGAAACCAGATCGTGTCTGGCAAGCCCACGAGCACCGGCTCATCGGGGGCGATCAGCGGCAGCGCCCGGAACACCGCGTCGCAGAGCCCCGCCGGTTCGGGCTGCACGCTGTAAAAGACGTTCGCCGACAACGCATGCCCGCCGTAGTACTCGAGGATGTCGGACTTGCCCGGCGAGATCACGAAGCAGATCTTGTCGACGCCACCAAGTACCAGCCGCTCGACGAGATATTCACTGACTGCGCGCGGCCGCTCGCGTTCCCCATCCTGCCAGCTTCCTACCGGCAGAAGTTCCTTGGAGAAGGCGAGCGGCTGAATGCGGCTGCCGTGCCCGGCGGCCGGGACAATACCCCACATCACAGCGCTCCAGTCTTTCCGCGGGCCAAAAGGCCCGCTCGAGGCTCGAGACTCTGGACCTGGAACTCGGGGCTCGGGGCTCGGGACTCGGGACTCGGGGTTCGCGACTGCGCTGCGGAGTCGTACCGCCAGCCGAGCTCGAGGAGCGCTTCCAGTTCGCGTACGCGTACCGCTGCCGTATGGCATGCGAGCGTCCGTTCGCGGCCGGCCAGCGCAATCTTGCGCCGGGCTTCGTCTGACAACTCGAGCGCAGTGAGCACGTCGTTCGTGTCACGCGCGATCAGAATCTCCCGGAACGGTACAAAAAACGTATCGAGCCCTTCCCACCAGTCGGAGACAACTGCAGTGCCACAGGCGGTCGCTTCGA
>JBKPNV010000252.1:0-34160 GCA_046732795.1 Acidobacteriota bacterium | reverse complement strand
CCCGATCGCACCTGATCGAGAGCGCGCTGCAGCGCCGGGAGCACCTGATCGGGAGCGTCGACGCGTTCTCCCACGGCACCAACGACCGCGGCGAGCAGATCGTAGCGAGGCGCGGGGGCCAGGTCTGTGCCGACGAAGTGGCGGCCCAGCACCGAATACCCTTGCGGGTAAGCGCCGATCAACGGCGCCTTGTTCGCGTTGTAGCAGCCGTTGTTGAACACGATCACCAGCAACGGCGCCTGATTCATCTGGCTCGCCCACAGCGCCGCGAGCGGTTCGCCGAAGACGAAGGACCCGTCTCCGACCACGAGCACCACCGGCCGATCGCGACGCGCCAGTTTGATCCCGAGCGCCGCCCCCAATCCCCAGCCGAGCGACGAGCCGCCGCTGCCGAACATGGTTTCCGGTTGGTCCGTATCCAGATGGTTCCAGACCGCCACGTGGCTGGTGAGCGATTCGTCGACGAAGATGCAATCCGGCGCGTCGCGTTGAAACTGGCCGATGCAGTAGCCAAGCCACTCGGTGCTGATAGACGTGCCGTCTCGGCTGGCCATCGCGAGCGCTTGTCGCGCCGCACGGCGGTCATTGTGTTGCACGGTCAACTCGGCCCGACGTGTCTCCACCCGTCGCCTGACTTCCTCGGTCATCAAGTCGGCAGCGTAGTCGGCCATCAGCTCCAGCGCACGAGCAGAGTCGGCGCGAATGGCTGCCGTGAGTGGAAACGTCCAGAGCGGGATGCGATCCTTCACGGGATCGAGATCGATTTGAACGATCGTGGCATCCGCCCGCGGCGTGACCTGTGTCGGGATGTAAGGCACGTCACTGTCCAGCACCAGGATCAGGTCGGCCTTCTCCACGAACGGTCCCGGCTGGAAGCCCTGATGCAAAGGATGACTCGTCGGAAAATTCGTGCGCTCTCGCCGTTCGACGATCGGAAGCGCGAGCAGTTCGGCGAGTCGAACGAGAGCCTCGAATCCCTGCCGCGTACGTCCGCTCGTCGAGGTGAGAACGACGGGCCGTTCGCTGCGCACGAGACGATGCGCGAGGTCGCGCAGCGCCGCGGGATCGCCCGCGCCCAATCGGGCCGGCGGTGCGGCGTCGGGATTGGGCAGCCTGAGGCTACCGACCTCGGTCATCAGGACTTCGCGTGGCAGCGTCAGGTAAACCGGTCCCGGCGGATCGCTTGCTGCGATCTGCATCGCGCGAGTAATGACCTCGCCCATCTGCTCCGGCCGTCGAAGCTCGTAGTCCCACTTGACGAAGTTGCGGACGATCCCGTGCTGATCGAACTGTTCCTGGAGCCAATGAATGTAGGTGTCGCGTGTGCCGCGCAGGCGCGAGTCGGTCGTATACGGCGTGCGCCCTGCTGAGATGAGGACCGCTGCGCGTCCGCGCTGCGCGTTGTGCAGCATGCCACCCAGGTTCTGCGTTCCCACATCGACGTGGACCAATACCGCCTGTGGCCGTCCCGTCGCCTGGTAGTAACCGTGCGCCGCGGCGAGCGCGACGAGCTCGAACAGGCAGAGCACCGTTCGCGGAACCGGCTCGCCCAGCTGTTCGAGTTTCGAGAGCGCTTCCTGTATGGGAATCGTATCGGTGCCGGGGTTCATGAACAGGCACTCGACGCGATGCGCCATCAGCGCGCGAACGTAGGCTTCGGCCGATTCGGCAGTCGCCGATTCCGCCGGGCGCGCCGGAACGGTGTCAGCAGTCGATTGTGACTTCGTAGCCATGCAAGAGCCTCGCTATCGGAGGGGTGGAGAAATCGATTCACCGCGGAGACACGGAGTCGCAGAGGGTCGCGGGTGGGGTGCCCGCCTGCGGCCGGCTACATGGATCGAGTAGCGCCCTGGGAAACGCAAGCTTCACGATCATGTAGCTTGTGTTCCGGAGCGCTACCCGATTCATGCCGCGCAAAGCGCGGCCCACCCGCGACTCCGTTCGTTCTCGCTTCTCCGTTGCTTCGTGTCGAACCGTTTCCTCCGCCAGCTCCGTTGAACATCATACCGGGCAAGCGCACGTTCAGGGCTCCGCTGCCGTCAGTGGCAGCCGCACTCGCATCGTTGTCCCCTCTCCCGTTCGGCTCGCGACTGTCAGGGTCGCCCCATGCGCGATGACGAGGTTGCGCGCGATCGCCAATCCCAGCCCAGACCCGCCAGTGTCTCGGCCTTTGTAGAAGCGATCGAAGACGTGGGGCAGGTCTTCTGCCGCGATGCCGGGTCCGTTGTCTTTGACGACCACCACGACGGCACCGGGAAACGCGTGAGCTGTAAGCCAAACTGTGCTGCCTTCCGGCGAGTGGCGGATTGCGTTCGAGAGCAGGTTGGCCACGACTTCACGCCACCTGATGGGATCGACGGCCACCGACGGGAGATTGGTCTGAATGTCAGAATGAACCGCAATCCGCTTGGCTTCTGCCTCGGCCCGGAACGTGGCCGCAACCTCGTCGAGCAGGAACCGAATGTCAGTGTCTTCCTTCTGCAGCGACAGCGTGCCGCTCTCGGTGTGCGCGAGCGTTCGAAGATCGTCCACCAGGCGCCCCAGCAGCCGGGTCTCATCGAGGAGTTGTGCGATCTGACGATCGTCGGGCGTGTAGACGCCATCGATCATTGCTTCCAGCCGGCCCTGCATGACGGTCAACGGCGTGCGTAACTCATGCGCGATGTCGGCCATCAGGTCGCGTCGCTGCTGACGTTGTTCCTGCAGTCGAATCGTCATGCTGTTGAATGCACGAGCCACGGAACGGAGCCATGGCGCACCATGTTCGGTGACTCGCACGCTGAAGTCGCCACTCGACACATGCTCCGCGGCGGCCACGACGTCGCCCAGTGGCCGCCCGACACGGCGCATCGTCGCCGCGAACAGCACCAGGAAGACGAACAGCACCACGACCGGCCAGAGCAGCCTCGCGGCCTGAAGGCTGTCCGCGCCGAACGCCTGTCTGAGCAGCGTGAGGGCACCGTACGCGCTGAGCGCGAGTATGACGGCGAAAACCGCGGCGACTCGAATCAGAAAGAAAGGGCGTCGCGGTCCTCGATGTCGATGCCACGAGCGGTGCTGCCAGCGCTGGTTCATGTCTCGGCACACTTGTAACCCACTCCATACACGGTGAGCACGTACCGCGGGTGGCGCGGATCCGGCTCGATCTTGCGGCGGATGTTCTTGACGTGTGCGTCGATGGCGCGATCGAACGGCTCACCAGCCTCGCCGCGGAGCGCATCGAGGAGCTGGGTGCGCGTGAAAATGCGGCCTGGATGATTCGCCAGCGTGCGTAACAACTGGAATTCCATGGCTGTGAGATCGACGGGTTTGCCTCGCACGCTGACATTCATGCGTGACAGATCGAGAGCGAGGTCGCCAATCCGAAGCACATCGCCGGCGGGGCGAGCCGCATTCGTGCGCCGAAGGACGGCGCGCACACGGGCCACCAGCTCCCGCGGGCTAAAGGGCTTGGTGATGTAGTCGTCGGCGCCGATCTCCAGCCCGCGAATGCGATCCGCTTCTTCGACCCGCGCCGTGAGCATGATGATCGGCACCGTGAATTCGCGGCGAAGCCGTGCGGCAACCTCGAATCCATCCATGCCTGGAAGCCGCAGATCGAGAACTACGAGGTCGGGCTGCCTGGCGGCCGCGAGGGCGAGTGCGTCCTCGCCGCTCCCGGAGACGAGAGCGGCGAAGCCGGCGTGCCGCAAGTAGTCGGCACCGATTTGCGCGATTTGCGCATCATCCTCGACGATCAGGATCGTCTGCAGAGGGTCCCTCCTTCATCCGATCGTGCGCGCGCCGGTGCCATTCGTCGAACGATGGTGGAATCCAGCCCGGCGCGGCGTAATAGCGGTGGCGCCACGGGCCACCCCACCAGAACCCGCGCAGCAGCACGAACCAGAACAGGACGAAGAAAAAGATCGGAAACGCAAACCCGAATCCCCACGGCCGCCAATAGGGATACCCATAGGGTGCGGGGACGCCCTGCGCAACGGCAGTCTGCGCCAGTCCATGCGACACGCCGACGTTATACGCAATAAACCCGGCGAGCGCGCTCAGCAGCACAGCCGCGAGCACGAAGAACCAGGCAGACCGCATTCGTGAACCGTTCATGTGAACCTCCATGACCGCAGTCTGCCGGGCAATTGTGAAGCGAAGATGAAGAGGCTCGAGCCCGTATAATCGCTCCCGATGTCCGATTCCAGGCTCCACATCGATGAACGTCAGACCAACGGTGTCACCATTCTCGTTCTCGCAGGCGAGATGCTGCTCGATGATGGTGACCTGGCGTTTCGGCGTCGGATTCACGATCTGATCGAGCGCGGCAGGGTGCAGATTCTGGTGGACCTTGCCGACGTGACTTACATCGACAGCTCGGGCGTGGGCATGATGGCCGCCAAGCTGAAGACGGTGAGAGAGAAGGGCGGGGATATGAGATTGCTGCGACTCAATTCCCGCGGACATCGTCTCTTCAGCGTGGCAAAGCTGCACACGGCATTCGAGATCTTCCAGGACGAAGCGATGGCGCTTCGCAGCTTCGAGCTTCGTCCGAGCGGCTAGCGCGCTTTCGAGTCGATGTGGCCGAAGGACGAAAGACCTAATTCCGGTCGCCGTCCTGAGGGTCGTCCTGGTTGCGGTCGCTGCGTCGCGCGGGTGGACCAGGGATCGGCGTTCCCGGAATGCCGCCAAGTTCGCGGATCACTTTGGCTGTCTCGTCGTGGGCGACACCGGCGCTGCCGCCGAAGCCAAAACCGCCGGCCAGTCCAAGCGCGGTATCGAGCGCCGTATACCCCCGCTTGTCCTTGATATCGAGCCTGAGCCCGTTGTCGTGAAGGAATCGCACGACGTCGGTCCAGCCCCAGAGCGCGGCGCCATGCGCAGCCGTGCGTCCCTGCGTGTCCACGCCATTGATGTCAGTTCCAGCCGCGAGCAGCAAGCGGATGGACTCGATCGCTTCCTTCTGTGTCTTGTTACGGCCGGTCATGTCCTCCTCGCGGGCGGACACGTTTGCCGCGATCATGATCGCGTTGACATTGCCGCGCGACGTGACGGCGCGCGGGTTGGCGCCCTTCGCCAGCAGCATCTTGATCACCGGCACGTCGCCGGCCTTCGCGGCCCTGAGTAACGGCGTCGTGCCGGCGCCCAGTACTCCATCACCGCCGCGATCGAGTTTCGTTCGATACGGAATCTGCGCGCGGAGCGGGGTGTCCACCCGGGCACCGCGGTCGAGCAGCTTGGCGATGATATCCATGCTGCTCAGCGTGTCGGCGGTTTCGCGAGGAGCGGGGCGATTGGACGAGGGCATCGTGTGTGCGTCGACGGCGGCCCAGAGAGCTGTGCGGCCGACCTTGTCCTGCATGTCAAGATTGGCGCCGGCGTCGATCAGAGCGCCCGCGACATCGAAGTGTCCGTTGATGAGTGCGATGATCAGCGGCGTGTACTGGTCGGGATCGACGATGTTTGGATCAGCCCCAGACGAGAGCAGCACCTTCGTGCAGTCAACGCATCCCTCGCGCGCGGCGAAGAGCAGCGGCGTCAGGCCCCCTGGTGGAAGCCACTTGTCGCGCGGCTCCGACGTACGCTGACGCTCCCAGGCAATGATCGTCGATCGCGCGTTGACCGCGGCGCCGGCCTCGATCAGCGCGCGCATGACGTCGGCGTGGCCCTCGGCCGCGGCCCACATGAGCGGTGTCTGCCCGCGCCAGCTATCGCCGGCATCGAGCGATGCGCCGTGCGCGATCAGAACCTTGGCTGCGTCGACCTTGCCGGCGTGCGCGCACGTGTGGAGTGCCGTTTCACCATAGGGGCCGGTCGCGTTCGCGTCCACGCCGGCGGCGAGGAGCTTCTCGACGATGGCGGCGCTGCCGCTTTCGCAGGCCAGCGCGATCGCGGCGATCCCGTAGCGGTTCGTCGCCCTGGCGTCGGCGCCGGCGCGAATCAGCCGGTCGACCAGCGCGGGGTCGTTATTGCGCACGGCCCAGTGAAGCGGCGTCGTGCCATCGGGTTCGGCTGCGTTCGGATCAACCTTCTTGGACAGGAGCGACATCGCGGTGGCTGTATCGCCCGCCTTGGCGGCCTGCACCAGTCGCGTGTCCTTGACGGCCGTTTCAGCCGAATAGGACGTCGTGGAAACGATCAGCGCGAGGATCGAGAAGAAGAGCACTCTATGCATAAGCTTGATATGACACCGGGTGTGATTTTCCTAATAGCTCCCGCGAAAATCACACCCGGTGTCTTTACAGATTGGCTAGCGTTCCCGAACTGTCGCCGAGTGATTCCTGCTTCACGCCGACCTTGTCGAGCATCGTGACGAGCAGGTTCGTCATCGGCGTGTGATCGGGATACTTGAGATGACGTCCACCCTTCATGCGCCCTGCACCTCCTCCGATGACGAGGTTCGGCAACGGGAAGTGGTCGTGCGCGTTGCTGTTGCTCATGTTGCTCCCATAGAGCAGCACCGCGTGATCGAGCATCGAGCCATCACCATCCGGCGTGTTCCGGAGCTTGTCGAGGAAGTAGCCGAACTGCGAGATGTTGTAGGTCTGGATCTTGACGTTCTTCTCCATCTTCTCCGCCCGGTTCTGATGGTGGGAGATGGCGTGATGTCCGTCAGTGACCCCGACCTGCGGATACGTTCTATTGCTGACCTCGCGCGAGATCATGAACGTGATCACGCGGGTCACATCGGCCTGGTAGGCCAGCGCCATGAGGTCGTACATCAGCTTGATGTGCTCCTCGTAATCGAAGGGCACGCCCGCCGGCCGCGCCGGCAACGTCAGATCCTCGTCGCCCTGGCTCTGCTCCGCGCGCTGGATCCGCCGCTCGATCTCGCGCACGTTCTCGAGATACTGCGTCATCATCTCGCGGTCAGACGGACCGAGCTGCAGTTGCAGGCTCGCGGCGTCCCTGGTGATCGCGTCGAGGATGCTCTTGTCTTCCTTGATCCGTGCGAGTCGTTCCGTCGCGCTCCCGCCCTGGCCAAACATCCGCTCGAACACCTTGCGCGGATTAATCTCCATCGGCATCGGTGTCGTCGGTGTGCGCCACGACAGCGTGTTCATGTAGATGCAGCCGTAGTCGCGATCGCACGAGCCGATGAGGCCCGAGTGGTCTTCGGTTGCCAGCTCCATCGAGGGCAGCACGGTATCCTGGCCGATCTGCTGCGCGGCGATTTGATCGGCTGTGACGCCGGCATAGGCGTCGACGCCCTGCGTGGCCTTCGGCCGCACGCCGCTCAACCATGTCGTCGGGCTCAGCGAGTGAACGGCGGTCGTATCCGCGGCGCGATGACCGAGTCCGCTGACGACGTTCAGACGATCGCGGAAGGGTTCGAGCGGCTTCAGGATCGGTGTGAACTCGAAGCCGCCGCCCTCGGCCGTCGGCGTCCATTTGTCCATGATGGCGCCGTGCGGCACGTAGACGAATCCAAGCCGGGGGAGAGGCTTCGCCGCCGTCTGCGCCAGCAGTGTCCGCGCAGGAATCATCGAGTCGAGCAGCGGCAGCGCGAGGCTCACACCGACCCCCTTCAAGAACGTCCTGCGCGGCAAATGTTTTCTGGTCACGAACATCAGCTTTCCCCCTGCGCTTTCTTCATCTGGAACGGTGCGCTCTTCACGATGCCGAGCACGAGTGACGACCACTTGTAGCTGCTTTGCGCGGCCTCGCGGGAAATCGCGCGGACCAGCGGCATGTCACTGTAGTCGAGCCCTCGACCGAGCCCGTACGTCATCAGCTTCTCGGTCACCGTCCGCACGAACATGTCGGGATGCTTGTTGAGCGCCTGACGAAGTGCCACCGGCCCATCCACCTTTGTCCCATCGGCAAGTTGCCCGACGGGGTCGACGGCCCCGCCCTGTTCCTTCACGCGCCATTCGCCGACGCCATCAAAGTTCTCGAGCGCAAACCCCAGCGGGTCCATCACGCGGTGGCAGGTGGCGCACGTCGGCGTCCGTCTGTGCGCCTCCATACGCGCGCGCAGCGATTGCGCCTCCTGTCCCGGCTCGTTGTCGTTGAGCGTCGGCACATTGGGCGGTGGTGCCGGAGGAGGAGTGCCGAGTACGTTCTCGAGAATCCACTTGCCGCGCAGCACGGGCGAGGTGCGATTCGGATAGGAGGTGACCGTCAGGATACTGCCCTGGCCGAGCAGGCCGCGACGCGCTTCCTGCGCGACGGGCACGCGACGGAAGTGGCTGCCGTAGACGTTCGGGATGCCGTAGTGCCGAGCGAGGCGCTCGTTGACGAACGTGTAGTCCGCATTCAGCAGGTCGAGGATGCTGCGGTCTTCACGCACGATGCTCTGAAAGAACAGCTCGGTCTCGGTTCGAAATGCGTCGCGGAGCTCGTTGTCGAAATTCGGGAAGTCGCCGGGGTTCGGAATGTGACTCTTGAGATTGCGCAGCATCAGCCACTGGCTGGCGAAGTTGTCGACGAGCGCGCGTGATCGTGAATCCGCCAGCATCCGTCGCACCTGTTGTTCGAGCACTGCCGGCCGGCTCAGTCTGCCTTGCGCGGCGGCATCGAGGAGCTGATCGTCGGGAATCGAGCTCCAGAGAAAGAACGACAGTCGGGTCGCGAGCTCGAGGTCGGTGACGCGCTGCGTCGCGCCCGCGCCAGGCGCGCTCTCCGTTCGGAAGATGAATTTGGGATTCGCCAGGATCAGCCGCAACCCTTGCTCGACGCCGTTGTCGAACGTGCCCTTCGCGCGACCGTCTGCGAAGCGCTGCAGGACCGGTTCGAGGTCGGCGTTCGTCACAGGACGTCGATACGCGCGCCGCGCAAGACCAGACAAGATCGTGCGCGCACACGTCGCCTCATCAGCGGGCTTGGATGGTTGGCACGTAAATATGCGACGACGGCTCGGGGTGTCGCCGGGTCCTTGCGAATCAAACGGACCCGTCACGCTGACGAAGTCGATCAGCGGCAGCCCATTCATGTCCTGCAGATCGTGATTGCGCTCGTGCGGCTGCAGCGGTTCGTCCGACTCGGCGTGATTCCGTTGGATGAACGTCACGCCCACCATGTGCGGCCCGGCCTTCACAAAGACGCGCTGCTTGAGCCGCTCATCGATCTTGTCGGCGGTTGCAGACATGGCCAGATCGGAAGCGCGGTTATCTTCTTCGCCGCCCACCTGTGCCACGAACACGCGTTCACCGTCGATGCTGATCTCGACCTGGTGCGCGAACTCGAGGCCCGTCAGGTAGCCGACGATGTTGCGGAGAAGCTTGATGCTGAATTGGTACTCCGCATCCTGCGGGAAATTGTGCTTGAAGAGCAGGCCTCCGCGGGTGCCAAGCGGCAATCCCTCGACATGATCCTCCTGCCCATCGTCGGGAGGAACACGATAGTCGGCGCGAAGGAGGTCGGTTTCGGTGCCTACGGCCAGGCTGCTGATCGTTCGCGCCGCGGCCAGATACTGCTCGAGCAGCGATGGCGAGATGCGAAGCACGCCGGCGATGTTGTCGAAGCCATGGCTCTCATCGTCTGCGGGCAAGAGGCTGGTGACGTCCACGTCGATATCGAGCAGATCGCGAATGGCATTGCCGTACTCGGTCCGGTTCAACCGATGGACAGGCTTGTGACCCGGATCCGGTGCGCGAAGCGCGCGGTCGTCGATCGTCTTTTCGATCGTGGCGGCAAAGGTCTCGAGAGTCGCAGCGTCCGGCCGCGGCATTCCCTGTGGCGGCATCATGCCGCCGCGCAGCTTCATCGCGACTTTCTCCCAGAGCTCGGCGTGAACCGCCGCTTCAGCTGGGTTGGCGTCTTCAAGCGAGAGCCCGGCCGTCTTCGCGCGAGCGTTGTGACAGGTCACGCAGTACTTTTGAATCAGAGCTTTATCGGCGGTGGCTGGAGCGCCTATGTCCGGTTGAGTTACGGGTGCGGATCCGACGGTTGGCGCTCGACCCTGCGGAGCTGCCGGATCGGCCAGGAGGCCGCTCGAGGCAGCCGCAACGACCCACACGACACAGCACACGAGCAGGCAAACGCGGCCCATTGACGCTCCAGACACACGAATAGTTACGCCGTCGGGGCGTGATCCATAACCAGCCAGCGCGGCTGCTTCGATGATCCGTTCCAAAGCCCTTGGCTTGTTGGCAGTATCTTCCTCGCGCGCTTCGCGCGCCTATCGGACCCGCGCGTCACGGGGCGGATCAGAATGTCTATTATGACTCGCAAGTGGCTGTGTGTGCTAGGGATACTGGTCCGTGGAGGGAGCATCCTTGCGCAACAGCGATCGGTCGGTACCGCCGAAATGATGATGGACGATTCTCACCCCACACCGGACCGCGCGCGCAGCGGCGGGGTCCGACGGCGACATCTGATTCCGAGTTGAACGCGAGCAAGGAAGATCGGCCGGACCACGGTTGCCGGCGCGACTGAGTAATAGACTATGGATTGCTCAATCTGGAGATAATTCAGTCGCTTTCCTGAGCTTCCGATGACATTCAACCAACTCCCGATTTCCAACTTCCAGGCACCGCGGGCGGAACCTGGGGCTAATCGGCTACTGAGCGCTGCTGTGTGGATTGGTATTGCGGTGGCCGGCGCTGGCGCATTGGGGTATGTCGCACTGGAGCGCGGCGAGACGATCAGCGCGGCGTGGCTCGTCGTCGCCGCCGTCTGCTCGTATCTGGTGGCATACCGCTTCTATTCGCGCTTCATCGCCGAGAAGGTCTTTGAGCTGGATCCGAAGCGCGCGACTCCCGCCGAACGCCTGGACAACGGTCGCGACTTCGTCCCGACGAACCGGTGGATCCTGTTCGGCCACCACTTCTCGGCTATCTCGGGAGCCGGGCCGCTGGTTGGTCCAACACTCGCCGCGCAATTCGGTTTCCTTCCCGGAACGATCTGGCTGATCGCCGGCGTGGTGCTCGGCGGAGCGGTGCAGGACTTTCTAATCCTGTGCGCGTCGATGCGGCGTGACGGCAAGTCGCTCGGTCAGATCGCGAAGGAGGAGGTCAACCCCGTCGCCGGCCTGGCAGCCATGGTGGCCATCTTCGCAATCATGATCATCCTGCTCGCCGTGCTGGCGCTCGTCGTCGTCAACGCGCTGCGTGACAGCCCGTGGGGACTCTTCACCTTGTCGATGACGATCCCGATCGCCTTGCTCATGGGCTGGTGGATGAACGCGGTCAGGCCGGGCAAGGTGGCCGAAGCCACCGCCATCGGAATCCTCCTGTTGTTCGTCGCGCTAATCGGCGGTCAGTGGGTATCCCAGAGTCCGACGTGGGGACCGGCATTCACCTGGTCGGGCACCAGCCTCTCGTGGGCCATCATGGTGTACGGCTTCATCGCATCGGTGTTGCCGGTGTGGTTGCTGCTCGCGCCGCGCGACTATCTCTCGGCGTTCATGAAGATCGGCACCATCGTGATGCTCGGTGTCGCCATTCTGCTCGTGATGCCGCCACTGAAGATGCCGGCCGTCACGCAATTCATCGACGGCACCGGTCCGGTGTTCGCCGGCAAGCTGTTTCCGTTCGCGTTCATCACCATCGCATGCGGCGCGGTATCCGGATTTCATGCGCTGATCTCGAGCGGCACATCGCCCAAGATGCTGAGATGCGAGCCTGACGCCCGACTCGTTGGCTACGGCAGCATGCTGGCCGAATCACTGGTCGGCGTGATGGCGATGATCGCCGCGGCCACGCTCGACCCGGGCGTGTATTTCGCGATGAACGTTGGTCCCGCGACACTGGGAACGAACTCGGCCACGGCGGCACAAGCGATCGCCCAGTGGGGCTTCACGGTGAGCCCACAGCAGCTCGATTTGCTCGCGGCGCAGATGGGTGAAGCAACGCTGCTCTCGCGCACGGGCGGCGCGCCGAGCCTGGCCGTCGGCATGGCTGGCATTCTCGGCAACGTCTTCAGTGGCGCCGGTCTGGCAATCTGGTATCACTTCGCGATCATGTTCGAAGCGGTTTTCATCCTGACGACGATCGATGCGGGGACGCGCGTGGGCCGGTTCATGCTGCAGGAGTTGCTTGGTCACATTTCCGAACCGCTCGGCCGCACCTCGTGGTACCCGAGCATCCTCGTTTCGTCGTTCTTCGTCGTGATCGCGTGGGGCTATTTCCTCTACCAGGGTGTCGTCGATCCGCTGGGTGGAATCAACTCGCTCTGGCCGCTCTTCGGCATCGCCAATCAACTTCTCGCCGCCGTCGCATTATGCGTGGCGACCACAGTGCTGGCGAAGATGGGGAAGCTGCGCTACTCGTGGGTCCCGTTGCTTCCGCTGGCCTGGCTGGCGTCGGCGACGCTGACGGCGGGTTGGCAGAAGGTGTTCTCGCCCGATCCCAAGCTTGGCTTCCTCTCACACGCGCAATTGCTGGCCGGCTCCACGAACCCGGCAGCAGCGCAGATGATCTTCAACGATCGCATCGACGCGGCGCTCGCGTTGTTCTTCATGATCATCGTGGTGGTTGTGATCCTCGCGTCCGCGCGTGAGTGGTATCTCATCGCGGCGGGACGCAAGACGCCGACGGTAAACGAAGCGCCGTTCGTGGAATCGAGACTCGACGCAGCTAGAGCATAGCGACTTTCCAGGTTCCGAATTCCATGTTCCGTGGGGGCTCCGAGAGTTCGAGGCAGCAGCCCGGCGATTGCTCAGGCAATCGAGCAGGCGTTTGAGCGCTCACCGACGTTCCGCGATCCCGTCGCAGCCATCAACAGCACCGACGGCGGTCTACGTGCACCAGGGACAGTGCGGCCGGACCGTCCTCGCCTGCCTCCGCTGACAGTGACGCAGGCCGGTCCCAATCGAATCCTTCACATCAGAATCGATCCGGGACGCGAGGGCCGCGACCTGATGGTGTCGATCGGTCACGAGCTGACGCAGGCAGTCGAGCTGCTGGATGCGGCCGGAGTTGTCGACAGCGACACGGCGCACAACTTTTATCAGCGAACGGCAGCTATCGAGAGATACAACGTCGAGACCCAGGCGGCGATCGAGATCGAGCTGAAGGTCGACAAGGACCTGCGAACGTGGGGCCGGCATCGCGCACCTTTCCGGAGGGAGCGTGCGCCTGGCAAGTACGCGAAAAACAGAGCGAGATTGCGTCGCGGGCGTAATTAGAGGCGTCCGCCGGCGAGAACCCGCAGCGGCTCAGCTTCACAGCGCCTCAATCGTCAGCGTCGTGTCGGCGTCCTTCCACGCCTCGTCGAATGCGCGTGTGACCCACTCGGCATCTGCATTCTTCCCTTGCTTGAGGAGACTCTCGTGCAGCCCGAACAGGGATCTGGCATTCCGCGGGTGTCGTGCGAGATCGTCGCGGAATACGCGCTCCGCGTCTTCGGCCTTGCCATTGAGAAGGAGTGCGGCGCCGAGCGACTCGCGCACGGGATAGAAGAAGATCGGCGGCTCGTCGTATGGGAGCTTGTCGGCGGCGGCGACGGCGTTCGTCCAGAATCTGATGGACTCCGCTGAAGATCGGTTCGCCGCCGCTATGCGCGCATCGAGCACCATTGCCGCGAGCGCGAGCACGGTCCTGGCGCTTTCGAGACCGGTGCCGCCGAAGAGCGCTTCGGGTGGTACTTTTGCCGATGCCTCAGCAAGCGCCATTCGCTCTTGCGCGGCCGCGTCCGCCTTGCCGGTGCGAGCCAGCGCCACCCCGCGGGCGAAGTGCCACCACGCGACTTCGACGGGATTGGTGGCGGGTGGAGACGCTAATGCAAGGACTTCGTCGTGGCGGCCGAAGCGCAGCAGGACCGCGGTTTTCATCGTGATGAGCGACTCGACCATCGGCATCATCTGCGTGTGCGGCGCCATCTTGCCGGCGACTTCGTCGGCGGCGCGACGTGCGGAGGCGAGTCGTCCGCGCATCATCTCCGAGTCGGCGAGGAAGTGCAGGTTGTGAGTGAAATACGCGAGCCCGTAGAAGCTGTCGGCTGGAGCGATCTTGAAGTATTCGCGATCGGCCTGTGCGCCTGCCTCGTTGGCTCGCGCTGCTGCAGCCTGGTCGCCGACGCGCGCGTAAATGTGAGCCGGCATGTGCGTGAGATGGCCGGCCGCCGGCGCCAGCCGATCGAGCCGTGTCGCGCTTGGAAGCGCGCGTCCCGGCATCGGCGACGCCTCCACGGTGTGGATGTAGTAGTGATTGGCGCCGAGATGATTCGGCTCCCGCGCGAGAACCGACTCGAGCACTGCGACGATCTCCTCCGTGCGTTGCGCCGGCTTTCCATCGAGCGACCAGAGCTTCCAGGCGCGAAGGTTCATCAAGCTCTCGGCGTACAGTGTGGCGGCATCTAAATCGTCGGGGTACTTTCGCGACAGATCACGCATCGCATCGGAGTACTTGCGCGCCAGAGCGGCGCGATCCGGCTTCGGCGTCATCGGAAACCTGACCGCCATCGCCTCGATGTATGCACGCTCGATGTCGGAGCCACCGACCGACAGTTCGAGCGCCTGCATGATCGCGATGTTTGCCTGGTCCGCCCGGGCCTCGTCCACGTCGAGGTTGTAGTTGGGACCGAGCGCCCACGCGATCCCCCAGTGCGGCATCGGCGCTTTCGGATCGAGTTCGGCGGCACGCCGAAACGATCGGACCGCCTCTTCGTGGTTGAACCCGAAGACCAAATCGAATCCCTGGTCGAAGTAGAGCTGCGCCTCGCTGCTCGCCGTGACAATGGGGTGACGGTGGTTCCCCATCCCGGGAATGAGCGGCGGCACCTGCGGAGCCTGTGGTGGCGACGTGGCTGCAGCCGGGGCTGCCGGTTTCTCAGGCGCTGGGCCGCACGCCGCGTTGCACAGCGTAGCCACGAGGGCGAGGATAGTAAGGCGCATGGCGGAATATTAATTGGTTGACTGGAGTCCACGCCCGGGGTGACGCGTCATCTATCGACGTTGACGGCAGGACGCGGAACCCGGGCGGGAACGTCCAACCCCGAAACGCGCAACCCGGACCGCTGAATCCGGACCGCCGAACCCGGAACCCGGCGAAGCCCGGAACCGGGAACCCAGAACCGGAACCTTGAACACGAACGTGGAACCTGGAACCTGGAACTCGGAACTGCCGTTATGCAGATTGCGCGACGTTGAGTGTCGCGCGTCCCTCGACGTTGCTCGGGACTGCCTGAGTGATCGTCGAAGTGCGATGCGGGATGACGCGATGCTGGTCCCGCTGATCCTGCTCGCGCACGAATTCGAGCGTGTTGTGCAACGCGGCAATGATCGACTCGAGCGCCACCTCTGATTCACGCCGCTTGAGACGCAGCCCGTCGATCTCACGCTGCACGTCTTCGATTGCCGCCTGCGCCTTCTGCGTGATGAGTTCCGCTCGCCCCTCGGCTTCGCGGATGATGCGCGCGGCGTCGAGCGACGCGGTCTCCTTCATGTCATCCGAGACCTTCTGCGCGCTCATGAGCGCCCCCTTGAGCGCGCCTTCGAGCTCGCGATACTGGCTGAGCGACGCCTCGAGCCGCGCGACTTCCTGCCGCAGGCGCTCGTTTTCGCGCGTGGCCTGCTCGTAGCCATCGGCGGCTTCGAGGAGGAAGGCGTTGACTTCTGCGCGCTCGTAACCGCGCATCGACGTGCTGAACTTTGCCTGGCGAACATCGAGAGGTGTCGGCGCGGAATGGCGATCCGGCGAGGGAAGACGCCGGGTCTCGACGGCCGGGGTCAGGTCTTCATTGTTCAACATGTCGGCTCCCAAAAATCGCCGTGCCGACCCGCACCATCGTGGCCCCTTCCTGAACGGCGACTTCGAAGTCCCCGCTCATCCCCATCGACAGCTCGCGCAGCATCGGGGCAGGAACACCGGCAGCCAGCCATTCGTCGCGGAGGTCGCGCAACCGGCGAAACCACGGTCGGGCGTCTTCGGGCGTGTCTGGTATGGGCGGCAGCGTCATCAACCCGACTATCCGGGCGGCGCGACATGCGCCCGCGGCTTCGAACAGCCGCGGCACCTCGCCAGGCGTTGCGCCGAACTTGGTCGCTTCCCCCGCAAGGTCCACCTGAATCAGCAACTCCGGTGAGCGCCCTGATTCGTCCGCCGCGCGATCGAGTTTCTGCAGCAGCTCGACGCCATCGACCGACTGAATCACTGCGAACGCCGAAACCGCCTTCCGGGCCTTGTTCGTCTGCAGGTGGCCAAGTAAATGCCACCTGATTGAAAGGTCGGCAGATGTCGCGAACTTCTGTAGACCTTCCTGCACCTTGTTCTCGCCGAAATCGCGCTGGCCGGCGGCAAAGGCGTCGCGAATGGCGCCGATTGAAAACGTTTTCGAGACGGCGATGAGCCGCACCGAGGAGGGGTTGCGTCCGGCCGAGGTTGCCGCGTCGTCGATACGCCGGTGAACCTCAGCCAGGCGGGATGAAATGTCGTTGAGCACGGGCGACGCGGGGGCGAAGCCCCCGCTGTACGATGGAGGTCGCGCAGGCTTGAGCCTGCACCGCCACTATTTCTTCAACATTCCCTGGAGTGCCGGCAGCGCCGCCTTGACTTCGGCGGCTTTCGGGCCGTTCGGGTCAACCTTCAAGTACGCTTCGAGCGCTGATACCGCTTCGGGAATCAGTCCAAGGTTGAGCGCCGTCATCCCGAGCTGGTACTGTGCCATCGCCATATTCGGGTCGGCCTTGGTCGCGGCTTCGAATTGCGTCTTCGCCTCGGCGAACTTACCCGCGTTGAAGAGAATGACGCCCTGGTTATAGCTTGCCTCGGCGCCTCCTCCCCCACCCGCGGCACCACCACCCAACTGGGCCGCCTTGGCGCTTGCCTCAGCCGCAAGGTCGAACTTCTTCTGCGCGTTGTAAACACCTGCGAGGCCGGTGTAGCCCTCCGCCGCGTCGGGCTTCAATTCGACCATCTTCTTGAACGCCGTCTCCGCCTGCGCGTAGTCCTGCTTCGCCACGTAGGCGGTGCCGATGTTGTAGTAACAATCGGCGCAGGTGGGCATCTTCGCAATGACCTCGTTGAATTTCGCGATTGCCTCGTCGTGACGGCCCGCCTTCATCGCCTCTATCGCGGCGCCGGCTGCGGCTTGGACGGCCGCGGCAGCTTCCTTGTCGGCTGCAGACAAACCGCTCGCCGGGGTCAACGTAAAGCTGAGCGGGTTGTTCGGCCCCTGCCGGACGTTCGAGTTGAGCGTCTGCGAGCCGACGCCCTCCTTCGAGACCGTGATTTTGTAGGCACCGGAGGCAAGCCCGACCTGGAGGAATTCGCCGCCCTTATCGGTCTTGGTCTGTACCTTTCGATTTGCGTCGGTCGCCTCGAACAGGACCGTAGCGTCCGGCACAGGTTTGCCCTGTCCGTCAACGACCTTGCCACGCACAACGCTCTGGGCCAGCGCCGGCACCGCGGACACCGTCAAAAGGACCGCAAGGGCCACGACGCCGCGGAACAGATGGGTCCGCATAAATGCCTCCTCTATAAGACACCGGGTGTGATTTTCGCTGTGTCCGGATGGAAAATCACACCCGGTGTCTTTACCCGGTATCGCCTAGTCTACATTGAAGAACCTGTCGACCGCACCGAGGTCACGGGTCACCGGCGCCGGAGGCAGCGACGCGAGAAACCTGCGCCCGTACCCCATGGTCGCGAGCCTGGGATCGAGCACCGCCAGCACGCCCCGATCGCGGCGATGCCGAATCAGACGGCCAAGTCCTTGTTGCAGCGAAAGGATTGCCAGCGGCACCTGGTATTCGGCGAACGCGTCGCCGCCCCGCGCGTTGATCGCATCGATTCGCGCGGAGGTCACGGGATCGGAGGGCGACGCGAACGGCAGCTTGTCAATCACCACGCAGCTCAATGAGTCGCCGGCGACGTCGACTCCCTGCCAGAAGCTCGAAGTCGCCAGCAGCACGGCGTTGGCAGTCGATCGGAACTCTTCGACGAGCGCCGAGCGTGGTGCCGTGCCCTGCACCAGGATCGGATACGGCAACGCCATTTCCACGAGTGGTTGCACCGCGCGCAGGATGCGGTAACTGGTGAAGAGCACGAACGCGCGTCCGCGCGACCGGGTGAGCAGCGCAATCGTTTCTCGAGCGACCGCTTCGGCGAACGAGGTCGACTTCGGAGGTGGCATTCGTCGCGGCAAATACAAGAGCGCCTGCTTCGCGAAATCGAATTCCGACGGCACCTGGAGTTCCGCCGCGGCACCGATTCCGAGCCGCCCCTTGATGTAGTCGAACGACTCGTCAACGGCCAGCGTGGCCGACGTCAGAATCACGGTCCGGAACCGATCGAACAGCGCATCACGCACGATGCGCGAGACGTCGACTGGAGCCGCCCGCAGAAACGTGCCGAGTCCGCGATGTTCCAGGTAGAAGACAAACCCCTCATCGTCGGCTCGCAGCAGAAAGCGGAGGTCCTGACGCAGATCGCGCGCGCGCCGCGCGATGGTGGCAATCGCCTCTTCGACCCCATCTTCGAACTCAGAACCGGGAAAGCCGGATCCCGAGTCCCGAACAACGAGCGCCCTTTCGAGCTCCTCGAGCGCTCCCGCGAGCATCAGCCCTTCCTCGGCGCAGTCGGCCATCGCCTCGCCCGTGTAACGTGCCCGCGCATCTGCCAATGCGGCGGACGCTCCGCGGGCGTGCGAGAGCGCCGCGAAGAAGATCGCTGCTCGATCGTTGATCTGGGTCAGCGCCCGCACCGCGCTCTCCACCCGCCCCGCCTCGAGCGACACCGTTCGCAGGAGCCGTTCAGCGTCGCGAGCGAGATCGTCAACGCGGAAATTGCTGAACCCGACGCCGAAGTATTGCGTCGCCACGTCCTCGAGTTGATGCGCCTCGTCGACGATGAGGGTCGGGCACGATGGGATGACTTCACCATACGCGCTTTGACGCACCGCGGCATCGGCGCACAACAGGTGATGGTTCACGATGACGACGTCGGATTCGGCGGCGCGCTGACGCATGAGCGTGAGAAAGCAGTCGCCGTAGCGCGGACATTCCGTTCCGAGGCAGGTATCGGCGTCCGCGGAGATCTCCTTCCAGAGTGGAAGATCCTCGGGCAGATCGCGCAGCTCGGCGCGATCGCCCGTGCGCGTCTTCTTCGCCCACTGTTGAATTGCCGGCAAGAAGACGTGGTCGCCGACGTCGATGAGTCGACCGCTCGTTCCCGTGTCGCCCGCGACGGCATCACGATAGTTCTCCCAGCGGTGCAGGCAGAGGTAGTTTGTACGCCCTTTCATCAGGGTGGCGGTGAAGGCGACGCCAGTCGAGGCACGCAGGGATGGAAGGTCCTTGAAGAAGACCTGTTCCTGGAGGTTCTTCGTCCCCGTCGACACGAGGGCGCGTTGCCGGCTCAGGATCGCGGGAATGAGATAGGCGAGCGTCTTGCCCGTACCGGTGCCTGCTTCGGCGAGCAGCGTTCCGCCGTCTTCAATGACTGTCGCAACTGCCGCCGCCATGCGGCGCTGACCGTCGCGCCGCTCGAATCCAGGCATTGCGCGCGCGATCGGACCACTGTCTGCGAACGTGGAGCTTACGAGGGCGCTCAGATCCACTGTTGATTGTGACGATTCTCGATTATCGATTTGTTGATTCGAGATTGTCCATTTTTGATTGATTTACCGATCGCGGCGCTGCGCAGCAAGCCGCTCGCCAACGAATCAACAGTCGACGATCCTCGATGACCAGCGATGGACAATCACACATCACTTGTTCAGCAATTGAGTGTCGTAGAGCGGAAATCGTTTGCAGAGTTCCTCGACCTCTGTCTGGACCATCCCAATCACGCGGTCGTCCTCCGGGGCGGCGAGTACACGCGCCATCAAGCCGCCTATCTGTTCCATCTCGGCTTCGCGCATGCCTCGTGTCGTGAGCGCCGGCGTGCCGACGCGAATCCCGCTCGCCACCATCGGTGGATTCTGATCGAACGGGATCGCGTTCTTATTGACGGTGATTCCCGCTTTGCCGAGTGCGGCCTCCGCCACCTTCCCCGTCACACCCTTTGAGAACACATCGACGAGCATCAGGTGGTTGTCGGTGCCGCCGCTGACCAGCCGGTAGCCGTTGCTCGTGAGCGATCGTGCCAGCGCCTGCGCATTGGCCACGATCTGTTTCTGGTACGCGAGAAAGGACGGCTCCATTGCTTCTTTGAAGCAGACAGCCTTGGCGGCGATGATATGCATCAGCGGGCCGCCCTGCACGCCGGGGAACAGCGCCTTGTCCAGATCTTTCGCGTACTGCTCGCGGCAGAGAATCAGGCCGGCACGCGGCCCGCGCAGCGTCTTGTGCGTGGTCGACGTCACGAAGTCGGCGTGCGGGACGGGGCTCGGATGCACGCCGGCGGCCACCAACCCGGCGATGTGAGCCATGTCGACGACCATGACGGCAGCAACCGCCTTCGCCACGACGGCGATGCGAGCGAAGTCGATCACGCGTGGATAAGCGCTCGCTCCCACCATGATCATCGCGGGCCTGCGTTCGTGCGCGAGCCGCTCCAGCTCCTCGTAGTCGATCCGCTCGTCGTCCTTGCGGACGCCGTACGGAACGATGTTGTACAACTTGCCGGAGAAGTTGAGTGGATGGCCGTGCGTGAGATGCCCGCCGTGCGCGAGGTTCATGCCGAGCACGGTGTCGCCCGGCTTCACCGTCGCGAAGTACACGGACATGTTGGCTTGCGCGCCGGAGTGCGGCTGCACGTTCGCGTGCTCGGCGCCGAACAGTTTCTTCGCGCGAGAGATTGCCAGCGATTCCGCGACGTCCACGAACTCGCATCCGCCGTAATAACGCCGCCCGGGATAGCCTTCGGCGTACTTGTTCGTCATCACGGAGCCCGCGGCTTCGAGGACCGCCCGGCTCACGAAATTCTCGGACGCGATCAGCTCCAGCCCTTCGGCCTGGCGATGCGTCTCGTTCCGGATGGCGGCAGCGATCTCGGGATCAGTTTCGGCAAGTGAACGCATTCGCCGATCTTACTGCTTACGGTCTTCGGCGAGTCGGGCAGCACTGCTTTGTCGGGTCGTCGCGACCCGACCTTGGCGGAAGACTCGCCGCGACGGTTGGCTACTGCATACTTGTGCTGTGAGCACCGTCGTGATCACCGCTCGCGGCGAGCAGCGCCTTCGAAGCGGCCATCCGTGGATTTATCGCGCCGACGTCGCCGACGTCGACGCCGCCGGAGGCGATATCGTCGAGGTCATCGGTCCACGACGACGGACGCTGGGGCACGCGCTGTTCAGCGATCGGTCACAGATTCCGATCAGGATGCTGGCGCGCGGCGACACTCCATTCGACGCGTCGATGTTGCGCGCCAGGCTGGCACGCGCGATACAGTTTCGCGGCTCGCTCGAGATCGACGCCACGGCGTACAGAGTTGTACACGGCGAGGCTGATTTGCTGCCGTCGCTCGTGATCGATCGGTACGGCGCATACCTGGTCGTGCAGGCGCTCTCGCAAGGCATGGACCGGTTGCTGACGTCGGTCACAGGCTGGCTGTCGGAGCTGCTGGCACCAGCGGGGATCCTGGCGCGCAATGACCCCAAAGTCCGTGCACTCGAGGGTCTCGAGCAGACGGTGGAGGTCCTTGCCGGCTCGGTGCCCGACACGGTTGTGGTGCGCGAAGGCGCGGTCGAGTACGACGTGGACCTTCGCAAGGGGCAGAAGACCGGCCTCTTCCTCGATCAGCGCGAGAATCGCGAGGCCGCGGCACGCTATGCGCGCGGGCGGCTGCTCGACTGCTTCAGCTATCACGGTGGCTTCGCGTTGCGGCTTGCCGGGCAGTGCTCGACGGCCGAGGCAATTGACATCTCGCCGGATGCTATCGCGCACATCGAGTCGAATGCGGCGCGCAATCGCGTGACCAATCTCACTGCGCGCGAAGCGAACGTCTTCGACGAGTTGCGCCGGCTCGAAAAAGCGGGCGAACGGTATGACACGATCGTGCTCGATCCGCCGGCCTTCGCAAAGAACAAAGCATCGGTTCCCAAGGCGCTGGCCGGCTACAAGGAGATCAATCTCCGCGCGATGCGGTTGCTCTCGCCAGGTGGATATCTCGTGAGTTGCAGCTGTTCCTACAACGTCAGCGAGGACATGTTTGCCGCCGTGCTGCACGAAGCCTCCGTCGACAGCCACACTCCGGCCACCGTTGTCGAGAAGCGGATGCAGGGGCGCGATCACCCGGTTCTGGTTGGTGCCCCGGAGACCTACTACTTGAAATGTTTCATGCTTCGTCGAGTCGAATGACAATGGGGTCAGACCCCTTCACACTTCTTCACGCGCAAAACTGTGAAGGGGTCTGACCCCTTCACATCATCGAGTCGAACGAGATGTCGAACATCATCCATTACTCCGATCACGTGGGAGCCAGCGCATCGAAAGTATTCAAGGCGACGCTGTTTCGTAGCGAGCGCCTGATGCTGGGACTCAATTGTCTCCACCCGGGACAGGAGCAGCACCCGCATGTTCACGGCGGCCAAGACAAGTTCTACTTCGTCCTCGAGGGCACGGGCGAGTTCGTCGTCGGCGACGAACGTCGTACGGCAGGCGAGGGAATGGTGGTGTGGGCGCCGGCAGACGTGAGCCACGGCGTCGTCAACACCGGTGCAGGCCGTCTGGTACTGCTGGTTGGCATCGCGCCATTCCCGGCGGGTCTATAGAATCATCGACCCGCTCGAAGCACACACCAACGCCCAACTTGCAAGTCCCAAGGCGCCTGGCCGGTCTGAGAGTTGGGTGTTGGGAATTGGGAGTTGACAGACTAAAGTTCCCGTCACGTCGTCCAAGGTCAGGGAGGGAGTTCGGGGCTGCGATGGGTCGAGCGTTAGTGGTCGCGATTCTTCTGCTGGCGGCAACTGCCGCGCGCGCGCAAACGCCGCGTGAGGCTCCTCAGGAAGGCTACAGCCTTCACGACGAGCGGTCCGTCGGGCCGTTCGCGATCCAGCGTTGGGTCAGCACCGCGATGCCGGACGTATCCCCTTCCGGCATGTGCGATTGCCTCACCGTGATCTACTCGGGCGATCGTCGTGTCGCGACGATAGGCATCGCGGGCACACTCTCCGCGTACAGCATGTCAGAGTTGACCGGCACGGACATCAATGGGGATGGTTTCCCGGATGTGGTCGTGTCGGCCTGGTCCGGCGGGGCACATTGCTGCTATTCGACGGCGGTGTATTCCATCGGAGAAGACGTGAAGCCGATCCTGGTGCTGGAAACCGGCAACTGCGGTCCCGGGGAGTTCGCGGACCTCGATGGAAACGGAACGAAGGAGTTCATCACCTGCGACGATCGGTGGGCATACAACTACTGCTCGTTCGCGGACTCGCCGTTCCCGCGTGTGATCTACTCGTACGACGCCACCCGCGGCAGCTATGTGCTGGCGACGCCACATTTCGCCAGCAGCTATCGCGATCAGCTCGCGGCGGCGCTCGAGGACGCGCAGAACTGGATATCGGAGTCCGGCGGCAGAGACATCGGCCTCGATAAATGCCGGATCCTTCGACCGATGCTCGGACTGATGTACGGCGGCCGCTTCTCCGACGGCGTAGCCTTGCTACGCGGACTCTACCGCGGCGCCGATCGCGCGGACTTCGAACGCGAGACAGTCGAGAAAGTTCGCACGAGTCCGTTGTGGGTCGAGCACTGAGGATTCACCCGGCTCAATCCGCGACGCGCGTCGCCCGGATCAGAAACGTCCCGGGAAGACCAGGTATCGTCCGTGGCATGACAGGCATGACCCAGCGGCCATAGCTGGCCTCCGGCTCCCCGGGCAACACGACGCTCGATTCCCAACCTTTCGCTGCCATGAAGGCGTCCGGATCGGCGACACCGAATTTCCATGGACACCCGAGCTCAGTCAGCTTCTTGAGATACGTGGCCATGAAGGGTGAGGTCAACACTTCGCGGTTCACGGTGTCGAGACCGATCCAGCTGCCGGGTGCCGAGATGCCGCGCACGGCGTCGAAGAGCGAGTGCACCGCGGGCTCATCCAGGTAGTACAGCAATCCTTCGGCAAGAAACGCCGTCTTCTTCGCCGGATCGAAACCCGCGCTCACCAGTGCCGGCACCCACGGCTGCGCCAGGTCCTGGCGCACGATGCGGCGATCGCACAACGGCGTTGCGTTCATCCGCGCAAGCACGGCCTCCTTGTGCCTGAACACATCGTCGCGATCGACTTCGAACACGCGCACGGTGCTGGGCCAGTCGAGACGAAACGCGCGCGCGTCCATGCCGGCGGCAAGGATCACGACTTGATCGATCGATGATTCCCGCACCGCGTGCAGCAGACTGTAATCGAAGAAGCGTGTGCGAATCGTGAGGAACGGATCGGGCCCGGTGAAGGTCCCCATCCCGGCGGCAGTTCGCATCGCATATAAGACCTCGTATCCCGCCTCGCCGGCGAGCTCGCGTGCATAGGGATCGCGATAGAGCGGTGATGCATGATCGGTTTCGAGTCCGCGATTGGCGGCGACCCATCGCGACGTCAAACCCACTCCCGTCATGTCAGTCAGCGGACCGGCGATTGCCTTCTGCAATTGCGCAATGAGCGCGGCGCGCTCGTCATCGGGGAGCCGTGTGTCCGGCATCGAATCGAGTGGCACCTTCCATACCGGCGCGCCCCACATCGGGTCGCCGACATAGCGCGGAATGATGTGCCAGTGCAGATGCGGCACCACGTTGCCGAGCGATTCGACGTTGACGTGATCGGGCTTCACGGCGCGGGCGACGGCTTGTTGCGCGGTGAAGAGATCTCCAGCCAGCGCGAGCCATTCGGGGCGCGAGAGCTGATCGATGCGCGCGACGTGCCGCGAATCGAAGATCAGCTGGCACTGCCCGCGATAGGTCTGGTTCTTCGTCAGATACAGCGACGACACCGTGAGCGCCGCGACCAGGTCCCAGTGCTCGTTGGAGGGCAGTCGCGGCGCATCCAACGGACAGCCGGCGCCGTCGACGAGCGCTGCCCATTTCGTCTTGTCGGTCATCGTTGCTCCATGCTGCTGAGCGCGACGCTATTGCCTTGTCATGACGTTGTCGTCGTAGCGGCGAGACTGCAGGCTCGCCGTGAAACCAGCCAATTAATCAAGGCGGGTCTGAAGACCCGCCTCTACGAGACCGCGTTTTCTGTCAGCCCGCGCGTCAATCCAACGGCGGCGGCACACGGCGCCGCGTGGCCTGCTCGAATGCGTACGCCAGCTCGATCAGTCGGCCTTCGCTGCACGCGGTCCCCGTGAAGCTGACGCCGAACGGCGATGGCTTTGGATCGAAGCCGGTGACATCGACGGGATTCGGCACCATCGCGAACGGCACGATCACGGTCGGATAGCCTGGCTTCGCGGCCAGGGCCGCCCCAATCGCGCCCGGGAAGACCAGGGCATCGAGCTGATTGTTCTCGAGCGCCGCGTCGATGCCCTCGCGACCAGCGAGCGTGACGTCCTTCTCACGGTCGGCCTGGTATCGGGCACGGTCGGCCTGCAGATCCATTTCGTCCGAGTTGTCGAGTTGCGCCTGCCCGTACTTCAGCGTGCCGGCCGCGGTATGCGCGCGATTCCATGCGCGCAGCTCCTCGAGCGTCTTGACCGGCGCCCGGTCGCCAAGCGACGAGAGCCACGCGTTGAAGTCACGCTTCATGCCGTACTTGAAGACCACGGAACAGTCGTCGTCGCGCCCCTTCGCGTCGGCCGGTCCGCTGCAAATCGGCCACAGAAGCAGGTTGCGTGCGGGGTCCTTGGTGATCACGGAGGGGATGTCGGCGGGGTCGACCACCGTGGCACCCTGCGCGCGCAGGATCGAGATCGCATCCTCCATCACGGCCCTCTGTGTGTCGTTGAGGCCCCCGCTCGACGCGCGCGTGTCCACCCCGGCGATCGCATCGTAGTAGAACGCGCGCGGGATCCCGAGGCGAGCGCCCTTGAGCCCATCACGTTTCAAATGCGTTCTGTAGTCACGTCCGGCCGGCGCGGCACATGTCCTGGTCGCCGGGTCGTTGGTATCCGGCGTCGCGCTCTCGAGCACGCCGAGCATGATCGCGGCATCAGTGACCGACCTGGCCATCGGTCCTGGCGTGTCCTGATCTGCCGCGATCGGGATCACCCCATAGCGGCTGATGCGTCCCACCGTTGGCTTGATGCCGGCCAGCATCGTCTGATTCGACGGGCTGAGGATCGAGCCGGATGTCTCGGTACCGACGTTGGCGGCCCAGAAACTTGCCGCGGTGCCGATGCCGGAGCTCGAGCCGCCAGTCGCGAGCACCGGCCTGCCGTCGGCGTTGTCTCGTGGATCGCGTCGCGGATCGTACGGATTGAAGCCGTACCCGGCGAGCGAGTTGTAGTTGGTGGGCATCCGGTCGGAGACCCAGTTGGCCAGTTCCGTCATCACCGTCTTCGCAATGATGATTGCCCCGGCCTCACGAAGATTCCTGGTCAGCGTTGCTTCATACGGCGGGACGAGCCGCGCAAATGCCAGCGCGCCTCCCGTGGTGGGCATGTCCGTCGTGTGGATGTTGTCCTTGAGCGCGATCGGGATCCCGTGCAGCGGGCCCCGGATATGGCCTTCGCGGCGTTCGCGGTCGCGCTCGTCGGCCTCGGCGAGCGCTCGCGGGTTGATCGTCATCGCCGCGTGCAGCCGGTCCTCGTAGGTCGCAATCCGGACGAGCGACTGAGTCACAATGTCTCGCGACGTGGTGCGCCCGTCTTCCATGGCGAGGCGCATCTCGTCGATGGACGCTTCAACGACTGTGAATCCGGGACTGGGGATCCGGGATCCGGGATCCGGGATTCGGGAACCGGTCGTTCCGCGTTGTTGCGTGGATGCGCACGCTGCCGCGAACGTGCAGAGCAGCAACACGACTCCGAGCGGCCACACTCGAGCCATGACAGCAATCTTACGCGGAACAATGAATCGATGAATCAAGACCCTCGAACCGTATTGATCACAGGCGCGTCCTCGGGCATCGGAGCGGCGTTCGCAGACGTGTTCGCGGCGCACGGCTTCGATCTCGTCATTACAGCCCGCCGCGAGGATCGCCTGCGCGAGGTGGCGAGGGCGCTGACACGAACGTACGGCCGCCGCGTGGAAGTCGTCGCGAACGACCTGTCACAGAGGGATGCCGCCGCGCGCCTCTGTGACGACGTGGCGTCCCGTGGGTTCACGATCGACGCGCTCGTCAACAACGCGGGCTACGGTGTACCCGGAACATATCTCGCATCGCCCTGGGTTCGTCACGAGGCGATGCTGAATGTGATGGTGATGGCGGTTTCGGAAGTGACCTATCGATTGTTACCAGGCATGGTCGAACGCCGCTACGGTCGTATCATCAACGTCGCCTCGCTGGCGGGCCTGGTGCCGGCGCCGGCGGGTCACACGCTCTACGCCGCGACCAAGGCGTTCGCGATCAAGTTCTCAGAAGCGCTCGCGCACGAGGGGCGACCACACGGCGTACATGTGACGGCCGTCTGCCCCGGCTTCACGATGAGTGAATTCCACGACGTGACGGGGACACGCGCGCAAGTCAGCAAGCTCCCCGGGTGGATGTGGATGGACGCACCGACAGTCGCGCGTCAGGGCTTCGACGCCGTGATGGACGGCGTGCCGATCTACATTAACGGACGCGCCAATCGCGCGATCGAAGCGTTCGTGCGCCATCTCCCGCAACGGGTTGTGATGTGGGCGGGACGAAGGCTGGGGCGATCTTACAGAAAGACCTGAGGTCCTGTACCTTTCACCTTAGACCTTTGACCTACGTATTCAAGTGCTGCCGAGCGAGCCGTTCGACGAGAGCCGAGAGCGTTTCGTTGTCGAGCGTGAAGGCAGCGGCATCGGGCGACCACGCGAGCTTGTAGCTGCGCGACATCGCCGACACCCAAATCTGCCGGACCGGCGCGTTGGGGCTGACGACGAACTTCGCGGGGGAGGGATCTTCGAAAATCACCTGCAGCACGCCGTTCTGCAACTCGACCTCGAAGCCCTCTTCATCGGCGAGTGGCAGCAGATTGCGTTGGACGCCTTCGAGGGCGCGATCGGCCTGCAGACGGAACTCCTGTTCCGTCAAACGGAACCCCTGTTCCGTCATTGACTGGAGAGACGGTCTTCAGAGGCGACGTAGCTTTTGCGAGCGCGTGCAACCGCACCGGCCGTTTTCACGCGTACTTCCAGCTTGTGTTCCTTGCCGTCGAGCACCGTCGGTGCGAAGCCCAAGGCATACAAACTATGCAGTTCCTGCGCGACTCGCGTGAATGTGGGCGCGAGCTCGTCGGTCTTCTTCAACTCGAAATAACCGCCGCCCGTCTCGTCGGCCAGCTTGCGCAATCCGCGGTCTGGTCGTGTGCGCTGAAGCCGGACGCCATTGAAGAACTCCGACTCCAGGCCGATCGCGTAAATCATCACTTCCTTGGCTTTCGCCTTCTGAAGCACGTCGCCCTGCCCGCGGCGGCTCGCAGTGTCGTCGCCGTCGGTGAAGACGAGGACGATCTTTCGCCGGCTCGTGGCGCCCTCCAGCATGTCGATGCTCGCCTCGATGGCATCGTACAAGCGAGTCGGGTTGCCGAACTGCAGATCCTTGAGCGCGCTGATCAGGTCGTCACGATCGTTCGTGAACTTGCCGCTGAACTCAATCCTGTCGCTGAACGCCCCGACCTGACCCTTGTCATCCGGCAGCATCCGGAGGATGAACTGTTCGGTGGCCGCCTTGAGGAGATCCAGGTTCGCCGTCATGCTCGCGCTGAAATCCAGCATGACGACGATCGTGAAGGGTTGTGTTTCGTTCTGGAAGAAAGAGATCTCCTGGGGCTTGCCGTTGTCGAGAATCGTGAATTGTTCTTGTTCCAGGTTCGGGATGAGGCGTCCCTGTGCGTCGATCACGGTGGACAGTACGCCAACGACGCTCGTGCCTGCTTTGAACGTTGGCTGCTGCGCGAAAGCCGCGACCCCGGCAAGGATGGCCAACGCCGACACCAGAAACGGCCGTTTGAGCCCCATAAGGGGAGCTTAGCACCGCTCGGGCCTGAGTAAACAGGACCCATCATTACGCGTTTACTCGCGGACTCGCGCGTGTCGGCAATCTCGCCACTGCTCGCCCGGAGCGGGATCACCATTTTGTTACGCAGATCGCGGCTGGAGCCCCCAACACAGGCGAACGGCAGTGTAAAATTGGCGGTCATGCGAACAGCCTTGGTCCTCGTTTTTTCGCTTGCTCTCGCGACCGCCGCGGCCGCCCAGTCGTCCGTGTCGGGAATCGTCCGGGACGAGGCCAACGGCGCCGTTTCGGGCGCGTCGGTGAGTGTGCTGGGAAGCAACGGTGTCGAGCAGCAGACCGTAACCGGGCCGGATGGCCGGTTCACGCTGACCGGCGTGCCAGGCGGCAACCTGACCATGGTCGTCCGCGCCGGCGGATTTGCCGAATGGTCAGAATCAGTAACGCCCTCGAACGAGGTGAACGTCGTCCTCAAGCTCGCGACTCTCTTCGAGACCGTCACGGTCACTCCCACGCGAACCGAGAAGCGCCTCGGCGAGGTCCCCGTCAGCGCCAACATCGTTGAGAAGGAAACGATTCAGCAGTCGCCGGCGGTTGTGGCCGACGACGTCCTGCGACAGGTGCCGACGTTCAGCCTCTTCCGTCGTAGCAGCAGCCTGTCGTCGCATCCCACGTCCCAAGGTGTCTCACTGCGCGGCATCGGACCGAGCGGTGTGAGCCGTACGCTGGTGCTGGTCGATGGCGTGCCATTCAACGATCCCTTCGGCGGCTGGGTTTACTGGACACGGGTGCCGCTCGAAAGCGTCGATCGCATCGAGGTCATCGACGGTTCGAGCTCGAGCTTGTACGGAAACTACGGTATGGGCGGCGTTATCAACATCATTCCCGCGCGTGCCGGCCGGCGATCGGTTGAGTTCAAGACGCAGTACGGCAACCACAACAGCCCCAAGGGTGATTTCTTCGCCAGCAATGTATGGGGCAAGTTCAGCGTCGCCCTCGAGGGGAGTGCGTTCGACACCGATGGCTTCCCGATCGTGACAGCCGCCGAGCGTGGGTTGATCGACAACAACGCAGAGGTCAACTTCGCGAATTTCAATGGCAAGGTCGAGTATCGTGCCAACGAGCGGCTGAGCGCCTTCTTCCGCGGTGGCCATTTCAACGAGGATCGCGTCAACGGCAAGGTCGGCGAGGTCAACGACACCAAATGGACGTCGCTCGCCGGCGGCGTGCGCGTCCGCATGCCGGACGACAGCGATCTGCAGGTCACCGTCTTCGGCGACGACAACACCTTTCATAGCACCTTCCTGGCGGTAACCGCGGCGAGCGCGACGGTACCGCCTCGCAGCATCGTACGCCTCGCCACCGATCAGAACGTTCCCGCCACCCAGGTCGGAACGATGATGCAGTGGTCGCGCCCGATCGGTCAGAAGAATTTCTTCAGTGCCGGCTTCGACTACCGTCATGTCGACGGCGACAGCCTCGAGGATGTCTACATCGCGACCCCGGGCGCGCCCATCGTGCCGCCAACCGCTCCCGCCACGCTCTCGCTGCAGCGGAATTCCGGCGGGTCGCAAAACAGCGCCGGCGCGTTTCTGCAAGACGTGATCAGCCTCAACAACGTCGTCGTGACGCTGAGCGCGAGGGTGGACGGTTGGCAGAACCGGGACGGACACATCATCGAGACGACCGTGTCAACCGGTTTACCTGCAGCAGGGAACCGTCCCTCGCTCGAGGACCGAGATGACACCGTCGTCAGCCCGCGCGGGGCAGTGCTCTATCGCATCTCAGACCGTCTCTCGGTATGGGGCGATCTGGGCTGGGGCTTCCGCGCGCCAACGCTGAACGAACTGTATCGGCAGTTCAGCGTCGGGTTGGTGCGAACACTTGCCAATGAGGACCTCGGTCCCGAGCGCCTGTTCGGCGGAGAAGCCGGCGTGCGAATCGAGACGTCGCGCAATTCGTCGGTCCGGTCGACGTGGTACGACAACGCGGTCAAGAACCCGGTCTCGAACGTCACAATTGGCACGAACCTGCAGCAGCGCCAGAATCTGGGACGCACTCGGATCCGTGGATGGCAGAACGACGTCGAGCTGCGGATTAACCCATCGCTGCGCGTGACCGCCGGGTATCTTTTCAACGACGCGAAGGTGACCGAATACGAGGCTAACCCTGCGCTGGTCGGGCTCTACCTGCCACAGGTGCCCAAGCACCGCGGTTCCGTTGGCGCCTCGTACACGAATCCTCGCTTGGCGACGTTCGCAGCAACGGCCATGTTCTTCGGCCGGCAGTATGACGATGACCTCAACCAGCGCACCAAGCCGGGAGAAACCGAGCCCGGGCTCCCGCCGTACGGCGTGCTGGACTTCAGTGTTTCCCGCGACTTTGGCCGCAATTTCGCAGTGTTCTTCGGCGTGCAGAATACGTTCGACACGGAGTACTACGTGATGCTCCTGCCGACGACCACCGGGTCGCCGCGCCTGATCAACGGCGGCGTGCGTGTGCGCTTCTCGGGTCGTTAACGCAGTTCGCGGCTGTCGGTCCACGTCGGTCACCGCGCAGGCTGGAGCCTGCCCTCTACGGCGAATTCATGCCACGAGCCGCCAGTGTTGCAGCGCTCGTCGTGATGGCGGCGAACGCCGCGTTTGCACAATCGGATGTCAAGACGCTCGTCGATCGGGCGAGCGCGTACGTCGAGAGCTTCCAGGAGAAGTTTGGCTCCGTTGTCGCCGAGGAGCGATACGAGCAGAAGCTGCGTCGAATTCCGAATCCCACCAGCACGAGCGTGCAGCAGCGCGGCGGGTCCGGCCCGCAGCAAACGACGCTCGTGTCCGACTTCCTGCTCGTCGAAGTGAAAGGCGAAGGCTGGATTCCATTCCGCGACGTCTTCGAACGCGACGGCAAGCCCGTACGCGATCGTGAGGCACGCCTCGCGAAGATCTTCCTGAATGGGGGACGCAATGCTTTCGAGCAGGCGCGTGCCGTCATGGATGAAGGCGCCCGCTACAACATTGGCAACATCAACCGAAACATCAACGCACCGACCCTGCCGCTGGCGTTTCTGACGGGGCAGCATCGTCGTCGCTTCGAGTTCAAACTGGGCAAGCGTGACGATTCGGATCCCGGCGTCGAGATCGAGTATCGCGAGACGGCACGTCCTACGTTCGTGTCGACGACCGGAGGTCGTGACCTGCCGGTGAAAGGTCGATTCTGGATCAACGACGCTGACGGGACAGTCCTGCGCACTGAACTCGACGCCGTCGACACCGGCGTCGAGGCGCACATCACCGTGACCTACGAGAGGGACGATGGCATTGGCCTGTTCGCGCCGGCGCGGATGGAGGAACGCTATCGCCGGCCGCGCGACCCGATGGAAGTGCAGGGCGTGGCGACGTACTCGAGGTTTCGCCGCTTCCAGGTCAGCACGACCGAGGAGCTGGCGCCCAACGGCGCAGCGCGAGAGCCTTGAGGCCGAACCGCAGCCCCAGAGTATGATCGAGCCATGAAACGAGCGCTATTTCTGACCGCCGTCCTGGCATTGTTCGGCTGTTCGTCGGCGGCCCAGCAGGTGACCGGTGGGGATGCGGCGGCCCGGGTCGGCGACCGTGTCATCTCCGCCAAGGAGCTGGACGACCGCTGGAGGGCGCTCGATCCTTCGGGCCACGCCGAAGCGGCGCAGAAAGCGTACGAGGGGAAACGGTCGGCTCTCGATGCCATCGTGGCGGAGATGCTGATTGGCCAGGCGGCGAAAGCCAAGAACATGACGGCGGAGGCCTACGAAGAGGCGGAACTGAAGACTCGCAGCAAGCCTATCGGCGAGTCTGACGTCGTGACTTTCTATCAGGCGAACATCAATCAGATGCAGGGGCGCTCGCTGGAGCTGATGGCGCCAGCGATTCGGAGGTACCTGCAGGATCAGCAGAGCGAAGCCGCGCGCGCCTCTCTCATTGCGGATCTGCGCAAGACCGGGCCAGAAGTCCGAGTCCTCTTCGACGCGCCACGTCAGCCGATTGAGGTGAATGCCGACGATCCCTCGATCGGGTCTGCGTCCGCACCGGTCACACTGGTCGAGTTCTCTGATTTCCAATGCCCCTTCTGTCAACGCGTCGCGCCGACGTTGAAGCAGGTGAAAGAGAAATACGGCGACAAGGTGCGGGTCGTGTGGAAGGACTTCCCGCTCACGCAGATTCATCCGCAGGCGTTCAAGGCCGGCGAGGCCGGCCACTGCGCGGCTGATCAAGGCAAGTTCTGGGAATATCACGATCGGCTGTTCGCGAATCAGCAGTCGCTGCAACCGACCGATCTGAAGAAGTACGCCGCCGACATGGGTCTCGACGCGAACGCGTTCAGTACATGCCTGGATTCGTCGAAGTATGGCGAGCGCGTGCGTGACGGCGTAGCCGAGGGCTCGCGCCTGGGCGTCAACTCGACGCCGACGATCTACATCAACGGCCGCGTCCTTTCCGGCGCGCAGCCGTTCGAGACGTTCGTCTCGTTGATCGACGAGGAGCTTTCGAAATCGAAGTAAAGAAACCGGGTGTGATTTTCTCGTGAGTTCGCGGACAATCGCACCCGCTGTCCTTTCAGAGTCACGGCACGAGCACAATCTTCCCGAGCGCCGCTGACTCCATCACGGCCGTGTGCGATCTGGGCGCATCGGCCAGCGGAAATTCTTTTCCAATCACCGGTTTCAGGCTGCCGTTCTCCAGCCCGGCGCCGATCCCGGCGTGAATCTCTTCCAGGTGTTCGCGCGTCGCGTTGAAGAGCGTCATCCCGAGAATGGCGGCGTCTCGCCCCATTGATTTGCGTGGGTCGATCTCGACGCGTCCGCGATTGCCGATGACGACGACCCGGCCGTGCAGCGCGAGGACGTCGAGATCGCGATCCAGATTGACATTGGCCAGCATCTCGAGCACTACGTCGACACCGCGCCCGCCAGTCAGCGGCATGAGCCGTTGCAGATAATCAGCGTCACGATGGTTGAGGACCTCGTGCGCGCCCTCGCTGCGCACCAGCTTCAATCCGTCCTCGGTGCCTGCCGTGCCAATGACACGCATGCCCCACGCACGCGCGATTTGCACCGCCGCGATTCCGACTCCGCCGCTGGCGCCATGCACAAGCACGGTTTCCCCGGGCCGCGCCTCTGCCCGCATCAGCAGCGCGCGCCACGCGGTGGCATAAGGCACGCCAATCGCAGCTCCCTGCTGGAATGACGAACCCTCTGGCAACCAGCGCGCTTGCCAGTCCTCACAGAGCGCCACTTCCCCATACCCGCCGATGGCGGCATAGGCGTACACGCGATCGCCGACCCGGACGCGTGTCACGTTTGCTCCG
>JBKPNV010000251.1:0-2886 GCA_046732795.1 Acidobacteriota bacterium | reverse complement strand
GCGAGTTGGTGAGCGGTGTCGGAGGCGGCGCGAGCCGGGTGGCACTGGGAGGCCGCGCACGCGCTGCGGATACCGACGCGGCGACCTGCCGCAGGAGCGCTTCGCGGCGCTCCACGGTCACGCGAGCACCCGCGGGTGCCTCGGCTCTCTCCACGGCCTCGGTGATCGCACGCTCGGCCAGCGGTCGCATGCGCGCGTAGCCGAGCCGATTCGGGTGCACGCCATCGTTGCCGAGATCGGCGCGCATGCCACCATCGGGATCGGCGAGTACCATGCCGTAGTCCACGAACGTGAGGCCGCGGGAGAACGCGAGGCCACGCAACCATTCATTCAACTCGCGAATCTGCGGGCGTGGATCGAGATCGCCGCGCCAGAACAGCTTCCGCGACGGCGGTATCGCGGCAACGACGACGGCGATGTCGTTGGCGCGGGCGAGATCGATCATCGCCAGGATGTTGTGCTGGTAATCCTCGACCGTCGTCGGACCGGTATTCCCGGCGACATCGTTGGTGCCGGCCATGATGTGCACCACCTGCGGTCGCAACGCAACGACGTCCTGCCGGAACCGCGCCAGCATTTGCGGTGAGGTCTGGCCGCCGATGCCGCGACCGACGATGCCGTTGGCGAACAGCGTGGGATCGCCGCGCACCCAGTTGTCTGTGATCGAGTCGCCCATGAAAACGGCGCGAGGCCGCGGTCCGGAGGCGAGCGTCGCGTTCGCCGCCTTGTAGCGACACAGGTTCGGCCAGTCGGCGGCCTGCTGCGCGCGGTTGCGTTCCGCGTCCCCCGCCAGCACGGTCGCTTGCAGTTTCGCGAACGCGGCCCAGAACGCCTCCGGCGATGCGGCCGGAGTCATGAAGAGATCGTCGATCGGCTTCTGCCGGGCCTCCGCCGCTGGATCAGGCGGCGGGCAAGGCGAGCTGACGATCCCCGCCGTCGCTGATTGGGCGACGGCGTTCGAGACGGCAGCACCGACGAGCAGAGCCGCGATCACTATCGGGGATAGACGATGCATGGTGCTCTCATCTTCAGCAGCACAACGCCTTCCTCAATGGCTCGAGGAGGATGCGAGCGGAGTCGCGCGCCTCCCTGCGTCACGGATTTCGCATCGGGGTACACTGTTGCGCCACACTCGCCAAGGATAGTTCGCATCCTATGATCGCGTCCGACGTTAGTTTAACGATTACTCCCATCACGTGAAGACGCGATGCTTCGCTCAATGGACCGCGATTGGCGCGACAGTCGAGCCGGTCGCGCCGCGCAGCTTCAACGGCTCGAGGATAAATGCGAACTCGTGGATTCGCTTTGCCGTCAACTCGTCGAGCTTCAGGCTCTCGAGCATGTGAATGCCGTTGACCGCCAGCAGAATCTGGTGGACCGGTGAGCCGATCATTGGATCGGGATTCGGGTTGACCTCGACCGACCAGTTATCGGAGCCGACCAGCATCGGCGACTGTGTCGCCAGCCATTCGGCCGCCGCGACACCGATGCCAGGATCGGTCTTCATGTAGCGAGCATTGTCCTTCCCCCACAACTTTCCCCAGCCGGTATGGACGATCACCGCATCGCCCGCCTGAAGCGAGATGTTCTGACGCGCGAGGGCATCACGCAGATCTTGGACGGTGATCTCATAGCTGTCGGGCAGCATCTCCACGCTCTTGAGGGCGGCGACGTCGATGAGCACGCCGCGCGTCATCAGCGCGCCAACATTCTCGATGCCAAGCTTCGTGAAGCCATTCCGGGTGGCGATCTGATCCTGCCTGAAGCAGTTGTAAAAGCCGTTGTCGATACCCTGGTGGCTGAAGCCATCGAACTGAGTACCGATCTGGCCCAGTTCGCCGATGACCATCTCTTCGTTGCTGATGCGCCTGTTCGACTGCGGCAGCACATTGGTGCGCTTGGTCAGCACGCTCAATTGACGTCCGGGGAAGAACGGCATCACCGCCGGATCCAGCACCTGCCCGAGCTCGATGACTTCGCCGGTCCGTATCAGCCTGGCGGCCTTCAGCACCTGATCGCGCGTCATGAGATTGGCGGATCCGCGCTCATCGCCGGCACCCCATTTCGACGGGCAACGCTGACTCTCGGACGGCGGTGTCCACGACTGCCCGGCGGCAAGCCTCACCGCGCACACAAGGAACAGAATCATCGCGATCGCATGCCGCATGGCCATGACCCTCCCGAAGTCGCCCCCATCCTACCCAAACGCCGCTGGCCGGTGCCGCGCTGATTCTGCGTAGGCACTGCAAGGAGGAATCGCGGTAGACCCCTTCACAGCGTTCGCATCCGCGTCCTCACTGCGGCGTGCTGCGCGCGGCTGCGTTCTGCGTCTGCCGCCGGGCACGGTAGCCTGGAGTTTCGCCAACGCGGTCCAGAAGGCCCCCGGCGATACGGCCGGAGTCATGAAGCGATCGTCGATCGGCTTCTGCCGGGCGTCTGCCGCGGGATCAGGCGGCGGGCACGGCGAGCTGACGATGCCCGCTGTCGTTGATTGGGCGACGGCATTCGAAACCGTCACGCACCGTCAGATCGCGGGCGCGAGACCCATGAACAGAGCGGCGACCATCGGGCAGAGACGGTACATGGTGCTCCTCATCTTCGGCATCATGGCGAATTTCTCTGCGGACTATGCCCAGCAACCTGGAGAAGAGACTGCGAATCGCGTACGTCCCTCCGGAGAACTGACCGGACTCACCGCGAAGAACAGGTCAGGCCTACCGCTTCAGTCCTTTGTAGTACTGCTCGATCGGAGCGAACGGTCCGAAGCGATGCTGCTCGATCGGAAAGTCATCGGCGTATGGACCGTAGGGACCGTCGATTGGCTTCGTCGCGCGATCAGGGTAATCACGATCGAGGTTCGCCATGTGCGGGCGTGGCTTGGAATTG
>JBKPNV010000250.1:0-9258 GCA_046732795.1 Acidobacteriota bacterium | reverse complement strand
TTCTTCAACTCGCGAACATTCCCCGGCCATGCATACGCACTGAGCAACTGCTCGGCGTCGGGCGTCAGTTCGGGGCAATGCAGACGGTGTGTCTCGCTGGCTTTACGCAGATAGTGTCGCAACAACAGCATCACGTCCTCGGATCGCTCACGAAGCGGCGGAACGTGAATCTGAATGATGTTCAGGCGGAAATACAGATCCTCTCTAAAGACGCCGGCATCGATCCGCTCGCGCAGATTTCGATTGGTTGCCGTGATCAGGCGAACATCTGATCGACCTGTCACGCCATCTACGCCGATAGTCTGAATTTCGCCGGTCTCGGCGAATCGTAACAACACAGCCTGCATTCGCAGGCTCATCTCGCCGAGTTCATCGAGGAACAGCGTCCCGCGGTCGGCCTGTCGAACCAAGCCGGGCTTGTCGCGGTATGCACCCGTGAAACTTCCACGGGTGTGACCGAAGAGCTCCGATTCCAGCAGCGTTTCGGGAATGCCGCTGCAGTTCACCGCCACGAACCCACGCGACGCGCGCTGGCTATGCTCGTGGATCAACCGCGCGACGACTTCCTTTCCGGACCCCGTCTCACCGAGTACCAACACCTTGGCGTCGGTCCGCGCGGCGGCCTCGATCTCTCGCCGAAGGAACGTGATCGCGGAGCTTTCACCTAAGAGGAGTGGCAAGTTGCGTGGCGTTCTGGGCGAGGACAAGGTCGACATTTCGCGTAACTCCAAATCTCAGATAAGCAGGAGGTAATAAGTCTGCCTTTTTGGACTGACTAACGTCAACGGCAAAGTCATCTAAAGTCGTGTCAAAGATCACACTTCTGCGCCAAATCCTCGTCTCGACTGACAATCTCGTCCACTGTTGCGAGTCGATCGTCGGCATAAGCCTCATATTTGCAACCGGTTGCGCGTGATATCTCATAATCGCAACCCGTCAGATTTCGCAGTTTTTCGGATAGACGTACAGAAAAGGAATTTGGAATTTTGTGATTTTCTGGTTTTCGCCCTGGTGCGACGGGCGCTCTGAAAGGAAGACTAGTCCGCGTGAACCGTGCCGTCGCTCGCGGCTGTGCTCACGCGATTCTTTCCCGCCTTCTTCGCATGGTAGAGTGCGCGATCAGCTCGTTCAATCAGGTCGCGGGCCGTTACGCCCGGCGGAGACACGGAAACTCCGATGCTGGCAGTCACGCGCAGGTCGGACAGGTCGGGTTCATTTCGTTCATAGGCCTCGACCCGCTGGCGAATCCGCTCAGCAATAGTGCCCGCACTCTCTGCCGTACCTCCCGGCATCATGACGGCGAATTCTTCACCACCGAAGCGCGTGCAGACATCGAAGATACGCACTGATCGACGCAGGATCTCCGAGATATCGCGAATCACGAGATCCCCTGCCACGTGTCCAAATCGATCATTGATGCTTTTGAAACCGTCGAGATCAACCATCAGCAACGCAACGGAGGTCAGCTGGCGAATGGCGCGCTGAAGCTCTTCGTCCAGGCGCGCCTGGAAATACCGCCGGTTGAACAACCCGCTCACCGGATCGATCACCGCTGCTTGCGCGTAGGCTTGCGCCTCTCGCCACACTCGCTCGCGCCCGAGCGCGAGTGCTGCAGGAGCAAGCAGCACAGAAAGCGCGTTGAGATCGTCTGGCGTGTACGGTCCGGCCGTTACACGATCGGTTACTGAGATCACACCCAACGATTCGGCACCGGCAACTATGGGAACAGCAGCAAACGAACTGGTGCGATAGCGAGATCGATGTCGATCGAGGCCGGGCGTGGCCGTGACGTCCGGTACGAGCAGCGGCATTCTCGAGACGTGAACCGCTCCGATGACACCACTGCCGGATTGAATACGGAGATGTTCGACGAGCGCACGCGGGTAGCCGTGGGTGGCAACGATGGATAGCTCACCGTCCGGCGCGGCAACCGCCAGAGAAGCCATTCCGCTCGGTACCGCTTGCACCACATGATGCAGCACCACCTCGCCTACTGCGGAGAGGCCTGCGGTATCGGCAAGTGCCCGCGATAAGCGTTGAGAAATTGCGTCGAGTGGGCGTAGAGCCGAATCGTCATCTTTCGGGCCGAGCGAGAAGCTGTGGGCCAGCTCGCGGAAAACGAGAGCGCAGGGTGTCCAGTCTCCATCAATGATCAGAATGATCGGAGGATTGGGCCGACTCGTAAGTCCGACAAGCGTCCAGTCTCGGTCCGAAGAACGCCACAACTCGACGCGCAGGCCCGGTGTTGCACTCATGCGATCGAAAGGATGCGGTGCTCCGTTCGCATGAATGACGATAGCTGGTTCCGCTGCCGATTCGGCGGCGACAATCCATGACCGGTTCCGCTTCCCGGCTATGCCGACTTTAGCCCCAACGATCTGGCCGATGAGCGTCACCAGATCTTGGAGGAACGCCCGTGGTTGATCTTGTGTGGCAACCTTCTGTCGGACGTCGAGCAACGCCCGACGCTGTTCAGGAGAAAGACGTCGGCTGCACGGACCGGGATCACCGGACGCTATCCCACGAAATCCCGCGTTTGGAAGATAATCGTTCCCTCTCTGGGAATCGCTGCTCACGAGGCTCCCTGGATACTCTCAATAATCCGTTTGTAACGACACCGAACGGGATGAGCCTCTACACACGTTCGGCTGAGATGGCAACAACCGTACCCTTAAGCTTCGAATTCGACGATGTTCTCACCTTTTCACTGCACACGTTGCAGTGGGCGGCTATGCGCGACTGAGCTCCTGGATTTTACAATCCAGGAGCCTGCGCCGCGCTGCTGGGATGAAGCCGGCAAGAGGCGGTGTTAACGATATTCCTTGAACGGAATCTGGCAGTCGTGCTTTCGCAGGAAGTTCAGGAAGCGCTTATAGTCGCGAGCCTCCATGTTGAACAGGCGGGCGACGATCTTATAGTTCCCGCGCGCCTCTTCGAGGCCGCGGCGAACGACTTCACGAACGTTGGCGCGTGTGATCTCCCGATCCATGAACAGCGGATAGACAGCCGTCCAGAAGGACTCGTGCTGCTCAATCATCCGCTTATACAGATCGTCGGCAACTGTGCGTCGGCGTTCACGCTTCGGACGAAGGAGCACTGCGTCATAGGCCCTGATCTCGGACGATAAGTGCTCGACGCCTATCGTTGAACCACTCACGGTGACGACAAGCCGTTCGATGACGTTCTCGAGTTCGCGGACGTTTCCTGGCCACGAGTATTCCGTCAATGCCTTTATCGCTTCTGGGGAGATGCCGGTAATCGACGATCGACCCCCGCCAGTGAACTGTGTCAGAAACTGGTTAGCCAGAACGGGAATGTCCTCGCGGCGGTCGCGAAGCGGCGGGACCACGATGTGAATCACATTGAGGCGATAGAACAGGTCCTCCCGAAACGTTCCCTGCTTGATCATGTCTCGCAGGTCCCGATTAGTCGCGGCAATCACGCGGACATTGACAATGCGTCCACTCCCGTCAGCGCCTACCTTCTGGAGCTCACCGGTCTCGAGGAACCGAAGAAGGAGACCTTGCATTCGAAGGGTCATCTCCCCCACTTCGTCGAGGAAGATCGTTCCCATGTGCGCGGTTTCGAGCTTCCCTGGCTTGTCCCGGTAGGCACCCGTGAAGCTGCCTTTGACGTGCCCGAATAATTCGGATTCAAGTAGCGTCTCCGGCAATCCGGCACAGTTCACCGGCGCGAAGACGTGATTGGCACGTGGGCCACGCGAGTGAATCGCACGCGCGACAATTTCCTTCCCGACCCCGCTTTCGCCCGTGATCAGGACCTTCGCATCCGAGCGCGCGACGCGGTCAATTTCCTGTTCGAGGGCGGTGACTTCAGCACTGCGGCCGGTCAGTTGAATATGCGAGCGCGGTCGTATCGCCCCGATTGGGCTGATCCGAGAGCTGCTGCTTTCAGCGACACCATCAATCATTGTTCATGAACCGTTCAATGAGCTGCCGGTGTTCCAGTGACATCCCTACAAATGTGGCGCCGATCCGATATCCCGACCCTGTGTCCGCCCCCGACGTGACCCGTCGAACCTGGATGTCAGCGAGAAACGGTGCTCCTGCCAGGGTGAACCGCAAACTGCCCCGAGAACCTGGATTAAGCAGCCGAGGCGATTGCAACAACACTCCAGCCGTACTGATGTCGAGCACTCGCACACTCAGGTTGGCGGGCAGATTCGCGAACTCCTCGGCCACTTGATGGCGTGGTACCCTTCGCCGTTCCTCCATCGTCTCCTCGTATCTACGACCTAACCCCCGCGCGGCCGACCTCTGTGTGGTGCGCTTCGCGAGGCTTCAGCGTCAAGTGCAAGCGAGTCGCCATACTGCGGCAGACGTTTGTCTACCTAAACAACGCCTTGCGTTTCAATGACTTATGAGTCCGATTGCGGAGACTTTAGCGCGCGAACTTGGCCTCAGAAAGTCTGGTCGTATCTGGGCTAAGACACTCACCGAAGGAGACTTTCCCTGTCTTATATCTGCGGCCACTCTGTCGCTCTGACAAGCGCCGGCGGAGTCGAAAGAAACTCAACCCCCACAAGATATCGAATCGGCTCATCCGGTCCCGACACCCGCCGAATATGGCGGACGCGCGCGTCTACGGTGACCTCGCGACCCTCCAGCTTCAAATGGAGCGGCTGCACCGATTCAGGTGGCAAGGGCACAGGCGAAGTGATCAAGGCCCCGTCTTGGCTGATATTGACCACACGGGCCGGCTCCGTCAGTTCGAGCGTTGCCCACAGCGCGCCAACGACTTCCAGTCGTACGCGAGAACGTCGATCGCCGAGCGCCATCAGTGGTTCACTCCGAGAGGAGAATCAGATGCCCGCCTGTGTCGTGTTCGCACGAGAGCATCTGTGCGAGCGTCGTGAACGATATTTTCAACCGTGCCCTGACCCGGCTTCCTACTGGCCACGCCAACGAGTATTGATTCGCCGCCAGGCTCGTCTGCGACTACGCTTCTCAGGCGATCGACGATCCCCTTCGCCTGTTCGCCCTCGGTGTCGTGCATCAGCAGGCCTATCTCTCCCTCGCCCAACATCCCGGCGAGATCGGACGCTCGCATCTGGGCACGTATATCGGCCACCCAGCGTTGCGTTGCGCCGGGCAGAGACGCTGCGTCGCGAATGAGAAGAACGACAACGGCCACGGGAGTTCCTCTTTCGAGAGCCTCACGCGCTGAACGCTCGACAACCTCCTGAAAGCCGCGCGGTGCTGCGCGCCGTTCAGCACGCGCACTCGATCCACCGAGTGCCGCCAGAGCCCATGCGTCGAACATTGCTGCCGCTGCGTTCGCAGCTGCATGATCGCGAGGAGTGAAGTGCAAGTTCTGGTGGCGCCCGATCGAAACGGTCGTAGTGTAATGCCGTTCTGATCGTTTGACGAGAACAAGTCTGAAGGAACCAGGGCTAGAAACGTCTCGAGCACTGGCGGGAGCGACGACACTAATCAATGGGACTCCGCTCTTTGACTCGATCGTGACCGTCGCCACAGCGCCCCCCAGTGCCGTTCGCAGCTCCTCGAGTGCAAGGCTGGCTTGAGCCTCCGGAGTCGCATCAACGCCGACAAGCCTCCCTCCGACCGCCGTCACACTCCGAGCGACGAACGCCGACGTCGACAGGGCGAGCGCGAGTTCGAGTAACGCAACGTAGGCACTGATGCGTTGCACATCGTAGGCACCGATTTCGCCGGTGAAAACCAGCAACCAGGAGCGTCGATCGGCTGCATGGAAGCGCCGCACGTAAACATCGCTGTTCACCGGCAATCCAAATCGATCGAGATGACCTGGGGGTAACCGAATCAACTCAGTCGACTCCGGCAATCCGATCGACGAAATCGTCGCGGGCCGCTCACCCTTCTTCGTCCCCGGCAAGGTCACGTCGCGGACGAAGGCTCCAGTCGTTGTTTCGATGTAGCCGCTGACTTCGATGTCGTGCCAGACGGCGATTGCTTCACCGAACAGACGAATCAACTCTCTGTCGGACTCCCGTTCAGACGCCTGTCCGAGCAGACGGGCAAGTGGCGCAACGCGGTTCAAGCCGCTGGATGGAAATGCCGGTGGACTGAGAAGATGCGCTTCCACTGCGGCGGTTAGCCAGGATGCAACGAGCTCCAATTGGGTGCGCGATGCACCAGGGTCCTGACGAGAGGGGCTTGAACGCCCGATCAGCAGCGCCCCGCATGCAGCGCGATCGGCGATGACCGGCACACAGATGATCTGCATTCCGCCGAGATCCAGTGCCTGGGACGTACGCTCCCGGACGGCTGTGGTCACGGCCGCCAGCAGCGCTGATTCCCCATGCTCCACCATCGCCAGGAGCCGGGCTGCCTGATCGCCGAGCGAGGGCAACAGTACCGAAGTGCGACCGTCCACGAGCAGCAAATCGATTTTCAACCGCCTACGAAGTTCGAGCAGCCAGTCCCACGACCGGTCCCGAACGCCGACTTCGAACGACGACGGTTCCTGGGTCACGACTGATGGATCGGTCTTCGACATCTGTGTCGATTCTCGCGGGACCGCGAGGAAACGATCGCGGAACTCCTGCAAGCCGGTCGCCAGTTGCCGAGCAGCATCTACCTGAAAGCGCTCAAATAAAGGAGGCATTAGGGCGCGATCACTCCGACGAAAGGCTTCTCTTGTGGAGACAAACCCGCACAAAGAGAGCAAGTGAGCGTAGCTCAGCAATGGTGCCCGCGTAAGTGTGCCGCGTAATTGATACCTTCCGGAAGAAGAGGGCGAGAGCTAGTGTGGTCCGGACTTGCGTTCGAGTCTCTCTCTGACCAGCGTCACGAGGTTGGACGGCGAGATCGGTTTGACCACGTAGTCGGCCCCCGCGCGACGCGCCTCAGCCTCGAGGACCTCGTCGTGAAACCCGGTCACGATGATGGTCGGAATCGGCTGAGGGCTCAAGAGCAACAACTGTAAGCCGTTGAATCCGCCCAGTCGGAGGTCGGCGATGACCAGGTCAGGACTTTCTGTGGCAGCCGCGTGGCGCCCTTCCTGATATGTACTCGTCGCGATGACGTCATGCCCGGCAAGCCGCAGGAATTCCCGGTATCCGGTGCGAGTGGCGTCGTCGTCCTCGACGATCAAAATTTTCGCCATGAGCGCCTCTTGCCTCGGTCCTGGGAAGTAGCCCGAGGACTAATCGCTGGCCGATAATAGGCCGATTACGTTGAGGAGATCACGTTTAAGTCACCACGGACCTCAGATTTTCTGCGATCGCGCGATTTCCTTGTTGCTCGGCGACGTCAAAATGATCACAGACGCATGAGATCCGCGGAACGTATACGAAGTTTAGTGCAATTCAGATCGAAACCTCGACGAGGGCTTGTCGATGGTTGGGCGGCAGGCCAGTTGCTACTTTCACATATACATCTATGAGCGATTCGCTCCCGGATCCGGACGAGGAATTCGTCGTCAAGCTTCCCGAAGAAGCTTCGCTGGACGATCTCATCGCGGATCTGGAATCTACTTGGAAGGGTCCCAGCTCGCATAAGCCGCAGGAAGGACAGCCCAAACCCAGTCAGGAGGAAACACCTCCGACCGCAACCCAGCGCCAGGAGCGACGCGGTGCCGAGAGACGCGAACCTCACGAGTTCAAGGTTGAACTCCGGCTTGCCGTTGCGGGGTTCCCAATGAGGCTTGTGAATCTATCGTCTACTGGCTTATTGGCCGAAACGAATCAGAGATTGTGTCCCGGCCGAACGGTTGATGTGTTCCTCCGTTATGGTGGTGTCCGCAAGGTTCTCCGAGCCACAGTCATTCGATCGTCCATGCACGCCGTTGCGCCCAACCCGGTGTTCCGCGCGGCGTTGCAATTCGAAGACGCCTTAGCTTTGCAGGACGCTGACCTATGAGCTTGATGCCGTCATTGTGCGCGGCCCTTGAACGTGCCGGTGGAGAACGACTCGTGATGAGGGCCGGTGAACGCCCGCACGTGCTGGCAGGCGAGCGGCGCCACGATGTAGCTTCCGCTGTTCTTTCTGTCAACGCGGTCGAGGCACTGGCGGAACAGATCCTCTCGCATGGCGCGCGCCAGGAATTAACGACGAATGGATCGGCAAGTGAGCCCGTCCACGCACCGTCTTTTCCGCATCCCCTTACTGCAAGAGCCGAACGCGTCGGAGAAGACTTTTGTATTGAGCTGATTGTGTCACCGGCGGTGGAAGGGGCATCAGCACGTGTCGAACCCGGGATCACTGCGATCGTTGCACCAGAACCGGACATCGTGGACGAGGCGCCGCAAACAACTGCAGTTCAACACGTCGACGAACCAGCGCCTGTCGAAATGCCATTCGTTGTTGTCGCTCCGGAACCTGCAACGGTCGATGTGCACGTGCAGGAGCCTAAGCCGATTCCGCTTCCGGAGGTTGTGCGCGAGGTCTCACAGCATCCCATTTCTGAGTCCATTTCACAGCCCGAGGTCACAGTGGTGACCAGAATCCAGGAGCCGATGCGTCCGCCTCGATCTGTTACTCGCACAGTAACGGCACTCGACCTGCTCGGCTGGATCAGTCACGCGTCCGATCTCGGTGCGACGACGATGTATCTGAGAGCTGGATCGCCGGCTGCCGCCCGAATCGATGAGCGAATTCAGCCGATCAGCCAGGAGATGGTCGCCGCTTCAACGATCGAAGATGCGATCGGTGTATTCACCCGCGGTGGCGATGGCATGTGGGAACCACGCGGCGATGGCGAATGGGTTCGGGAAGATGACGAGCTCGGTTATGTCAGCTGCCGTGTGTTTGGCGATCTTCAAGGCAGCGGCCTGCTGATTCATCTCCGACCATCGACATCGTTGCGCCTCCTGCACAAGCACATTCCCAGGCAGGTTCGTGCCGCCTGCGAAGGGAATGGACTCGTCGTAGTTGCTGCTTCGACCGACAGCGATGTCGAAGCTCTGGCTGCCGCGGCAGCCGACTGGAGTGGCCGCGATCGAGGTGGTTACCTGATTTCGCTTCAGCGACGCAGCCGGGCGCATGGGGACATCACCGGTGCGTTCGTGAGTCAACGAACTGTCTCTGGCAGCGACAAGGACTTCGCGGCTGCGATCCGCCGCGCGGCTCAGGAGAGTCCTGACATCCTGCTCGTGACCGGACTCCAGGCCGAGCAATCGCTTCAAGCCGCGGTTCTGGCTGCCGCGGGTGGCCGCCTCGTGATTGCAGGCGTCGTCGCAGCAACGACGGTCGATGCGCTGCGAATGTTGGCTGGTTCGGACGCCCATGTCCGACGTGCCCTGGCGGCATCCTT
>JBKPNV010000249.1:0-10435 GCA_046732795.1 Acidobacteriota bacterium | reverse complement strand
GAAGTCCTGAAGCTGCGCCGAGGCTGATCGTTCGCAGAAGGTTGACCGTCTGAGCAGACTGCCGTAGGCTCCGTAATGGTGCTCGGCGGATCACACGCGAGCCTGAACTGAAGCGTCGTCGACGAATACCCGACACACAGCCCCCAATTGTTTCGCCATGGTCGAGTGTCTCCTCGCGTCTGTTCTGGGAGTGATGGCCTCTCTTCAACCGATCGCGCTCGGCATCGGAACAGTGCGGCCGGCTACGGAATCACAGGCACCAGTACCGCCGGCGCCTGATAGCCGGAGTGGGAGTGCAGAGCCGCGGTTCGATGTGATCTCGGTCAAGGAGAATAAGTCCGGCAGCCGTCAATCGAATTTCGCCACAACGCCGGGCCGGATGACCGCGACCAACGTCAATCTGTACCAACTGATTTCGGTCGCGTACAACGGAGCACCCATGCCCATGGGGACCCTGGAGGGGGCACCGGATTGGGCTGTGTCGCACTATTACGACATCATCGCTACAACAGACCGCGAGGTATCAGGCGACGAATTCCAGGTCATGATGCGTGCCCTCCTGGCCGATCGATTTCGTTTGCGCATACATGACGAATCCCGACAACGACCGATCTATGTCCTCACGTTGGCTCATGCGGATGGGTCGCTGGGTCCGCAACTTCGGCAGAGCGACATTGAATGCGGAAATGCTGCTGCAGCGGAAGGGCAGCGCCGTGAAGCTGATATTAACGGTGTGCAGCCCTGTCAGCTTCGAACGTTTCCGGGAAAGGTGACCGGTCGGGCCGTCACGATCGACATGCTCGTGAAAACACTCGTCGGTGCCGTTGAGGATCATCGTGAGATTCGCGAGCAGACCGGACTTGATGGCCGCTTCGATGTCGATTTGGAGTGGACACCCGATAATGCTGTGGTGAACCTGAGACCCCTGGATGCGCCACCACTCCCGGTTGCCGACCCGAACGGTCCGCCGCTGGTAACAGCGCTGCGCGAGCAACTTGGTCTTCGGCTCGACGCGCAAAGAGCCAGCGCGAAGGTATGGGTGATCGACCACGTGGAGCGACCCGACACCAACTGACGTGTCTGTGTTCAGCGAGGTGGACGGCTCGGGCGGCCGCTCTCAAAGTCCCGGAACGAAGCGATAGCTCGAGCCGCTGCGCACGACGTGTCCGACATGCGGAGCAACGAAGTGCCCGGGCACGAGTAACGCATTTGAATCCGCCGCGCCCTCGAGTAATTGACGCCGACTCTGTCTGGCCAGCACTGGAATCTCGCAGTACGCGCTATTCAAGTCTGGATCGGCGATCTGCACGGGGTTGTGCATGACGTCGCCAAGGAAGATGCCTGCCTCACTACCGTCGGCCGCCCGGATGGACACGTGCCCAGGTGTGTGACCGGGGCTGGGGAGTACAGTGAGGATTTCGTTGACCTCGTGTTGGCCCGACACGATCAGGGCCTGCCCCGACTCGATGACGGGCAGGACGCTGTCCTGATAGGCATTCAGGAAGGGTGGCGGGTTCTCGGGCCGCAGATTCTCCGGGAGGTACTGCGCGTACTCCTCCTTCGAAAAGACGTAGGTCGCATTCGGGAATGTCGGGACCCAGCGTCCGTTTGCCAGCCGCGTGTTCCAGCCCACATGGTCGACGTGCATGTGGGTGCAGAGCACGAGATCGACGTTCGCAGGGTCGCAGCCGGCAGCATGCAACCGCTCGAGAAACGGCGTCTGCAGCTGATGGGCGAGCAGAAAGTCCGGGCGCTCTTTGTCGTTTCCGAAGCAGGTGTCGATGACGATGGTCAGGCCGCGGTGCTGGATCACGAAGGCCTGGAACACGCACGGCATGCGGTGTCCGGGAATGTCGAAAAACGGCGCCAGCCACGAAGAATGTTCCTGAATGACCTCCCGCCGGATATCCGGGTAGAACTCGTCTGCGTCGAAGTGGTGCACCTTTTCCTCGATGCGTGAGACCTCAAGCCGACCGATCCGGAAACAATCCATAAGGAGAGCATTCTAAGTTGACGACGTCGTATTTGTTCAAGCCCAGGCACGACTGTGTCCGTTCGCGGACGGCCTTTGGCAGATCCTCATCGCGTCGAGGAGAATGATCGTGAGCCCGATGTCTCACGAGTCGCTGGCGTCAGCCGCTCCGGTGTCCACATGTCCGGCTAAAGCCGGACACTATTCATTCGAGCCGTCCATTCGCACCGAGTGGCGCGCCATGCTGATTCTGCCGCTGTGGTTCGTCGCTGTTGCGATGGCGATTGGCGTGCGCCGGGAGATCCCGGTCATCGACGACTGGACCTATGCGTGGAGCGTCGAGCGCCTCTTCGCCGAGGGCCGCTTCGAGGTACTCGATTGGAGCGCCGTGTATCCGCTCGGACACTCACTATGGGGCGCCGCGTGGTCGCTCGTCTTCGGCTTCTCATTCGCGACGCTGCGCCTCTCGACGCTGGCGTTGTCACTTGTCGCGACCTGTACCCTTTACCTGATCCTTCGTGAGCTCGACGCGCGACCGCGCGTCGCGCTGCTCGGCGCCCTGACAGCTGCGGTGAATCCAGTCGTGCTGCTTCTCTCATCCTCGTTCATGACGGACATCCCCTTTGTCGCGTGGACGCTGCTCGCCTTGCTCTGTTATATCCGGGCGATGCGCCGGAGCCAGATTCACCTGCTCTGGTGGGGAGGAGCCTGGGCGTGCATGGCGTTTCTCGACCGGCAAATCGCTCTTCTGACGCCGCTGGCAGCGCTGCCGCTGATCATGCCGCGTCGCGGCAGTGAGCCGACACGATCGAGCGTGTTATTGGCGCTCGGAGCGACCTGGGGCGCGATGCTCGTCTGCTCGCTGCTCATGATGTCGCTCGTGAAACCCACGGGCGAGATGCTGAAGTTGGTCGATCGTCTGCAGGAACTGCTCGCGCTTCCGGTGACCAGCTATGTGCGCACCAATCTCTACATCCTGTCCACGGTCGCCTTCTACGCGTTGCCGGCATTGCTCGCGATGGCTGCTGTCCGTCGTCTCTGGCGCAGGCCTCTGCTGTTCGTCGTGATCCTTTCCCTCGCGGCGATCATGTTCGGACTTGCCGGCGAAATCCCGATTCCGCTCCGACCTGGAAACACGTGGTCGCTCGTCGAAGTCGGTGGCAGTCGTGGGCTGATCAACGGGATTCTGCCCCCATCGGACAGGACGACGATCGAGATGGTGTTGCGTGGTGCGGGCCTGCTCGCGTTGGGACTGGCGCTGATGTCGCTGAGTTGGCGAGAGGCTCACTCAGCGCCTGCGCCGACGGCGTCCACATGGCGGCTGGGGTTTCGTCGGCTGCTGGATGCCGCGGCGACGCTCTCGACGTCACCGCGCATGCCGCTCGTCATCTACCTGATCGCCTACCTTGTTCTCGCCAACGTGCTGTGGATGTACAACGATCGATATCTGATCGTCTTGCTGCCAGTTGTCGTCGCCCTGGCGCTCGGCGGGCGCCAGCAGGGCGCCGAAGTCCCACGCCTGGCGTGGATTCCGATAGCGATCTTTGCCGCGGTGGCTGTTGTCGGAACTCGGGACGCTCTCCGTTTCAACCAAAGCCTGCACGACAGCTGGCAGTCGCTCGTGGACAGTGGCGTTCCACCCGCGGACGTCGACGCCGGGTACGTATGGAATGGATGGTGGCTCTATGCTCACCCCACGAATCTGGCGAAGGGGCAGACGGTCGAGGACGTGCCATGGATCACGACGGAGCGGCGATCCACGTACGTCCTATCGACGTCTGTACTCACCGGCTACGATGTCGTTCGCGCGGTGGCTTGGACCGACGACTTGCCATGGCCAGGACCGGACCGATTTCTCATTCTCAAGCGACAGGCAGCGTCGCGCTGATCGGCCGTCTGAGCTGCGGCTCGGCACTCGACGTGCATTTGATAACGGTCTAGCCACGTGCTGTTCACCGAGCCCACGTTCCTGTTCGTGTTCCTGCCAATTCTTCTCGCGCTGTATCAGCTTGGGGGCGCTCGCTACCGCAATTGGCTGCTGCTCGCGGCGAGCATCATTTTCTACACGCGCGGTGCCGGAAGCTTCACCTGGCTCGTCCTCGCACTGATCGTCTTCAATTACACGGTTGCCCGGGTCATCGATGGTTACCGTGCCTCCATGCTCGGCCGCAGGCTCGTGGCGGCAGCCGTGGCGATCGACCTCCTGGTACTGGGAACATTCAAGTACGCCGATTTCGCCGTCGGCAATCTCAACGCCGGACTGTCACTCATCGGCGTTCAGCCGTTCGCGCTGCCGGGCATCCTGCTTCCCATCGGGATCTCGTTCTTCACCTTTCACGCGATCTCGTACGTCGTGGACGTGTACCGGCAGGACGCCTCCGCTCAGAAGCGGCCGGTCGAGGCGGCGCTCTATCTGCTGGTATTTCCACAACTGATCGCGGGACCGATCGTCCGATATCGGCAGATCGCGGAACAGTTGTCCGTACGTGCGACCTCGCTGGGCGACTTCGCGTACGGGGTCCGGCGGTTCATCGTCGGCTTGTCGAAGAAGATGCTGATCGCCAACACGCTGGCGGCGCCCGCGGATCAGATTTTCGCCATGCCCGCCGCGGAGATGAGCGCGGCATACGCATGGACCGGCGTCGTGTGCTACACGCTGCAGATCTATTTCGATTTCTCCGGGTATTCCGACATGGCCATCGGCCTCGGCCGCATGTTCGGCTTCCGGTTTCCCGAGAACTTCAACTACCCGTACATCGCCGCCTCGATCCAGGAGTTCTGGCGCCGGTGGCACATGTCGTTGTCGGCCTGGTTCCGCGACTACGTGTACATCCCGCTCGGCGGCAACCGCACGTCCGCGGGCCGGATGTACTTCAATCTGGTCCTCGTGTTTTTCCTCTGCGGGCTCTGGCACGGTGCCAGCTGGACGTTCGTAATCTGGGGGCTGTACCACGGAGTCTTCCTCGTGCTCGAACGTGTTGGACTCGCCGCTCTTGTCGGCGCGCTGCCGAAACCGCTGCGTCACGCGTATGCCGTGCTGGTGGTGATGGTGGGCTGGGTCATCTTCCGTGCCGACACCCTCGGGCGCGCCGTGGCGATGCTTGCGGCCATGGCTGGTGCCGGTGCGACCACACCTGCCGTTTTCGCGCCGGCGTGGTTCTGGAATGCCGAGGTGTTGCTTGCCGTCGGCGCAGGCATCGTCGGATCGACTCCAGTATTAACGGCCCTCGGACAGCGTCTGGCCGTTCCCGCAGAGAGCGCAGGGGTACGCGTGCTGCGCTGGCATGCATCGATGGCCGCAGTGATCGGACTGGTGGCGCTGCTTGCGGCCTCGCTGATGCTGTCGGCCTCACGAAGCTACAACCCGTTCATCTATTTTCGGTTCTGACGATGATCCGCTTGCCCGCGCTCGTCGAACGAATCATCGTCGTGATCTTCCTCGCGGCGCTGTTTCTGCCGCTGACCGGGATGATGCTGAATCTCGATCGCGATGCGCCGTCTGGCGAGAACCGGACGCTCGCGGCGTGGCCGCAGCTCCGGTGGGACACTGCATCACTCCGCGCGTTACCGGAGCAGCTGACCCGCTACTTCGAGGACCACTTTGCCTTCCGTGTGCGCCTGGTGCGTTGGCAGGCGATCGTACGACTGCAGGCGCTGGGCGTTTCACCGTCGGCGTCGGTCATCAAGGGGCGCGACGGCTGGCTGTTCTATGCGAACGATGGCGCGATGGAGGACTACGCGCAAGCGCCGCCGTTCACCGGCGCCGAGCTCGAAGTGTGGCGGCAGACGCTGCAGGACATCAGCGACTGGCTGCGCGCCCAGGGGATCGCCTATCTGTTCGTCATCTCACCCGATAAGCACGTCATCTACCCGGAGTACATGCCGGCCACGATTCGGCGCGCGGCCGTGTCGCGGATCGAGCAACTCGTGTCTCACCTGCGCCAGCATTCCACCGTCCGCGTGCTCGATCTGCGGCCGGCGCTCCTCGCGGCCAAGGACCGCGAACGCCTCTACCATCGCACCGACACTCACTGGAACGACCGCGGTGCATTCGTCGGTTACCAGAGCATCGTCGATGCTCTCGCCGAAGCAGTTCCCTCTCTGCGGCCTGCTTCACGCAGCGCGTTCGAGCCGCGCGCCGTGCCATCGGCAGGTCTCGATCTGGCTGGGATGCTGGGTCTCACCGAGGTACTCGGCGAGGAGGATCTCGTGCTGGTCCCCAGGCGTCCTGCTACAGCCCGTATCGTCGAGCCGCAGCATCCCAACCGCAAGCTGGCGCACGCGCGCATCGTCACCGAGGCGCCGAACCGCGGACCGCGCGCGGTCGTCTTCATGGATTCGTTCGGCCCGGGGCTCGTGCCGTTCCTGTCCGAGGATTTCAGCCGCGTGGTCTATCTCTGGCAAGACAACATGGACCCGCAGGTCGTTCAGCAGGAGCGGCCGCAGGTCGTCATTCAGGAATGGGTTGGCCGCGCGCTCTCGACACACGTGCCCTACAACCCGGTGCCGCGCGTCAGCGCCGCATCGATCCGCTAACTCGTCGGGTGAGGAGAAGACGCCGCCGGTGATGCCGTGCTCGACGATCGCACGGCGCCGCGGTCGAGCGCCGCGGAGCAGCGCGATCTTCTCGGCATGAACAATGGTTGGGCTGACAAGCTCCACTTCGCGCGCGATTTGCCGGTGCGCGGCCGGTACAATAGTACAGACTGTCGACTGTGGCACTGGAACGATCCGCCCGCCGCGATCTGCGCGTCACCGACGCCGGGCAACTGCTCTGCGCCGCGCTGATGCTGGGGGTCGCGCTCATCGCCATCAAGACCTACCACCTCGGCGTCCCGCCGCGTGACGGGCTGTCGGACTACGTGCGCTCGCTCTCCGCGATCTCGTACGCCGACGCGCTCTTTGCCACAGCGTGCTGGGCGGTGGCCCGCCTGGTGTTGGTCATCGTCGGCCGGCGACCGCGTGCGGCGCGGGCGGTCTCGCGTGCATTCATGGTCTTCGCAGCATTCTGCTGCGTCTACGCGGTCGTCAACGTCATCCTGTACGGCATCGTTGGCGGATTCCTGACCTATCCGCTGCTGGCGCTCATCGGCGACGTGCGCATGGTGCGTTCCTCGGTCGGCGCCTACCTGACGCTCCCGACGATCGCCGGCCTGATCGGAATTCCATGTGTGTATCTCGCTTCAGTGGCTGCCTTGACCCGCGCCACGCGTGCGGCAGCGTCGCCGAGATGGGCCAGTGCCACTCCGGCGATCCTCGCAGCCGCATGGGTTGCGGCGGGCCAATACTCGTACGTGAAGCAGTTCAAGGAGCGTCCCGATCGCCGCGTTGCCGAAAGCCCGCAGTGGGCGATCGCCGCGTCCACATGGCAGATGTTCGCCGACGGCGGCTTCGTCCGGATGGCCGGGACGTTCACGCCCGACGACCTGGCGGACTTCAGTCCGCCGAGCGTGCCGCGGGCGCAGACGGTCTCCGTGCCGCCGAGGGGCGTTCGTCGCGCCACCGCCACGCTCGACGTGCGTGCCATCCCGGTGCGCCGGGCGCCAAATGTCCTGCTCATCGTCCTGGAGTCGGTCGCGGCTCGCTGGACCAGCCTGCACAACCCGCTGTATGCCACGACACCAACGCTGCAGACGGAATCGGCGCATGGTGCGGTCGCGGATAATTTCTACGCGCACATCGGTCGAAGCTCCAATTCGATGGTCGCGATGCTGTTATCGGCGTATCCGAAGCTCGATTTCCGAGAGCTGACCGTGCAGTATCCGGACTTGCCGGGCAGGTCGCTGGCGACCATGTTTCGGAGCCGCGGGTACCGGACGACCTTCGTCACGCCGAGCGACATGGCATGGGCCGGGTGGCGCGGGTTCCTCGAGGGCCATGGTTTCGAGGACGTCCTGGATTACCGCGACCTTGCCTGTCCGGAGATGCTCTCGTCGTGGGGCGTCGAGGATCGCTGCATGGTCGACAAGATCGTGGACCTGATTGCCGGTGCCGGCACGCAGCCCTTTTTCGTGACCGCGTGGACGACGCAAACGCACCATCCGTACGAGCCCAGTCCTGGAGTGCTCCCGCTCAATCTGCTGCGGGAGCCAACCCCGGACGAGTGGGATCTGGGTCGCTACCTGAATGTCGTGCACGAAACCGATCGTCAGCTCGCACGCGTCTTCGAGGCGGTACGTCGTGCCGGTCTCGAGCAGGACACGCTGATCGTCGTCACGGGCGATCACGGCCAGGCGTTTGGATATCCACACGAAGGGTACGGTCAGGGCCAAACGGTGTACGAAGAGGACGTGCACGTGCCGCTCATGGTGTGGTACCCGCGCAGGTACAAAGCGGCCACTCGCGTGCCCGTGGTCGGGAGCCATGTGGATCTCGCGCCGACGATCGCCGATCTGATCGGACTGCCTGCGGAGTCGGACTGGCAAGGACGCAGCTTGTTCGACGAGGCCCATCCGGCTCGTGCGTACTTCTACGTCGCTCAAGATCATTTCCGGCTTGCGGTTCGCGAGGCGAGCTGGAAGTACATCTACAGCGTCCACGATGGGCGCGAAGAGCTCTACGATCTGCAGGCCGATCCGCTGGAACAGCGCAATGTCGCCGCGCAGCATCCCGAGCGCTGCGATCGCCTGCGGCAGCGTCTCGCCGCCTGGACCGAAGCAAACCGCCGGCAGTACGAGCGAGTGGAGGCAAGACCGTAATCGGTCAGGCCGAAGGGCATTCCGGTGGGTCCTCATCACGTCGAGCAGAATGGATCGTAAGCCCGCGGTGCGACTCTGCACGGCGAAGAACAAGCCGTTCGTCGCCAGCGTCCGGTTCTTCGGGGCACATCTGTGGATCTTCAGCACAGGAGTTCACGGCGACCGCGAGCGAATGCAATGACCGACCGGCACAGCGAACGGCAAACGTGGTTGCTCAAAATGAGGGCGGAATGGTTTCGTGTGTTGCGCCCTCTGGGTGGGTGGGTACCCTGGGAATTGCGAGAACTGGTCGAACAGTCGGCCGAGCCGGCCGGAGCAGCCTTTTGGGGCGAGGGGATCGTCAAAGAAGCTCCACAACTCGGAGAAGAGCACCTGCGGAATTGCATGGTCGTACCCACCCGGACACACATCTTGAGACGATTTCCCAAAGGTGGCATCGTCGCCGAGGTCGGAGTCTTGCACGGCGAGTTCTCACGAGAGATCGTGGAGATCGTGTCGCCAACCGAGTTGCATCTGATCGATCAATATCTCGAGCCTCGTGCACGCGTCCTTGCTTCAGATCCGGGCGGGTACATTCGCCTGCACGAAGGCGATTCGGCTGACACGCTGGAGGCCTTCCCGGATGAGTATTTTGATTGGATCTACATCGATGCCCAGCATTCGTACGAGGGTGTGCGGCGCGACATAGCGGTAGGTCGGCGGAAGGTCAAGAAAGCCGGCTTGATGTTGTTCAACGACTATATTCCTTGGTCGTACGTGGAAATGCAGCCGTATGGCGTCATGGCCGCCGTCAATGAATTGTGCATCGACGATGGATGGGAAATCGTTTACCTCGCCTTGCCGCCGCACATGTATTGTGACGTTGCCTTACGCAGAGTGCCTATGAATCGCACATAGTTCAAGCTGAGAAACAGACGGCTGCCTCACGGATCCTCGGGTCGTTGTGCAGGAGGGTTGTTCCAGGAACTGGCCGGGCGCAGGCGCTCGACGGAGCTCCCCTACAATCCGGTGCGCGATGCGAGCGCGCCGTCCTGAAGATCATGCGGGCGCGCACCAGGTCCACGTTCGCCGGCGGCGAGCCGCGTGTACAGCGCTTCGTAGGCGTCGATCATTCTCGCCAGACCGAAGCGCGCGACGGCGCGGGCACGGATCGCCGCGCGGTCGTAGGCGATGACGGCCGGGAGGCCAGCCACCAACTCATCGAGTGAGGAGAAGATGCCGCCGGTGATCCCGTGCTCGACGATCTCGCGCACGGCGCCGCGATCGAGCGCCGCCACTGGCGTTCCGCAGGCCATGGCCTCAGCGAGGACGAGCCCGAACGGCTCGCCCCGCTGTACGGGGTACAGCAAAGCCTGCGCGCCGCCGAGCAGCGCGACCTTCTCCGCATGCCCGACCTCGCCAGCCCAGATGATGTGAGTCCCGTCCACGTGCGGCGCCACGGTCGTCTGGTAGTAGTCGTTCTCGGGCGCGGCGAGGATTAGCTTCCGGGAAGCCCTGCGCGCGACCTCGATCGCTTGCAGGACGCCTTTGCCCTCAGTGAAGCGGCCGAGGTACAAGAGGTAGTCACGCGGCGTGCCTGAGAACGCGAACGCATCCGTGTCCACACCGTGGTGGATCGTCGCGATTACATTGAGCCCGTCGAGCAGCGACGCCTGCGCGTGCGAGATCGCGACGAACGGTGCGTCGGGATAGCGCGTCCAGAGTGAGAGTTCCAGCGGGCCGGGGGCGTGATGCACGGTCTGCACGAGCGGCACCGACACGAGGC
>JBKPNV010000248.1:0-6259 GCA_046732795.1 Acidobacteriota bacterium | reverse complement strand
GGCCTGCTTGTACGTGGCAATTGCCTCTTCGAGGTTTCTGACGGTTAACTGCAGGCGGGCGGCGCCGGGATCCTGAATGCGTGCGGCAAGCGGCTTCCGCTCGACACCGGTGATCTCCATGAACTCCAGCGTCATCCCGGTGCCGGGAAGAATCGCGGATGCGATGCGCAGCCGCGCCTCCTTTTTGCCGGTCAAGCTGCCAAGCGCGTCATCGGTGATCGGCGTCATCTGGAAGGGCACGCCGAGCCGATCGCGATACAGGTTCAACGATCGATCGAGATCCTCAACCGTGACCCGGACCCATGCGCCAATCACGGGTGCATCGGCGGGTGCGGTGGTCTGCGGGAGCGGGTCGGGCTGCAGTAGGTCGACGAGGTGTCCGCCGGGCACTGCAACGGTCATAGCGCGCGCCGATCCGCCGTAGGCAGTCACACGGCGAACGCGTTGACGAGCCGACTTCGGGAGGCGAGTGGCCGCGGCATCGAGATCACGCACGAGCAGCACCAGCGTCGAGACACCGGGATCCTGGATGCGAAGCACGCTCGACTTGCGATCGATGTCGCGATGCTCAACCGGCTCGATGAGCAACGCTGTTGCGGGAGGAACTGCGCCCGGCACCGTGGCGTAGGCAAAGCGCATCTGCGACTTCGGCGCCTGCCCTCCATGCAGGTCGTAGTGCCACGCTTCCTCGTCCCACGGGTACGAAGCCCCTTTTTCCGGCGGCGGCACCTTCAGCCCCAGCTTCGCGTAGAACGCCATCACCGCATCGACGTTCTCGACCATCGGACTGTACGAGCGCGCACCAATAACCTGCGGCCCCGTGTTCGACTGTGCGAGTGCGCTCAATCCGACCGACAACGCTGCGGCGATCGCGGCAATTCCGAAAGTCGTTTTCCTCATCGAAACCATTGTGATTCTCTCCGGCCTGCGACTCGCCTCATCGTCGCACTGGACGGTCGCACTCTCGCTCCATCGTTCTGTCACACCGAAGAGTGGGTCGTCTGTTGACTCGCCACTCCATCGCGATCACTTATACCGCCGCCCGCGCTTGATCACTAACTTCGGATCACGCAGCACGTCGATGTGCCGCAGCGGGTCGCCGCCGACGGCGATGACGTCCGCATATTTGCCGGCTGCGATCGATCCGTTGTCCCGATCCGCTCCCATCGCCTTGGCGGCATCCAGAGTCATTCGCTGGAGCACGATCATCGGATCCATGCCGAGGACGCGGACCCACAAGTCCGCATCCATCCAGGTCGCATGCCGCGCCAGCTCGCCGGCGCTCCCCTCGTCGCTGCCGAAGAGCAGCGTCACTCCCACCTCCTGCAGCTGCGCGATCTTCCGCTTCACGATCGCCTCCGTGTCGGCGCGCGGCGCGCGTGGCTGGTAGGCCTCCCAGCCCTGCTTGATCTCGCTGACGAGGGCGGGCGGCAGGCCGAGATACGCCTCCGGATCGTCCACGATCTCGGGCTTGGTCGCGGTGTAGGCGCCGTTCAACAAGTTGTTGGCGCCCACGGTCGGCGTCCAGTAGAGAGGCGGTCCGTTCTTCACGCGCTCGCGCAGGCTCGCGATGATGTCGGACGCGTACTCGGGACTGTCGGTCCCGATGTGCTGGAAATCGTCGATGCCCATTTGCAGCCCGAGGCGAACTTCCGCGTCGTTCTGCCCGTGCATGGCGACCTTCTTGCCGCGCGCATGCGCCTCGCTGATGATGGCGCTCCGTTCTTCGGGCGACATGCGTTCCGTGAAGAACATCTTGATGAGATCGGCGCCCTGGTCGAGGAGCTGGCGCGTCTTCGCGCGGGCGTCGGCGGCATCGTCAATTGGAAGGAACTGACTCGTGGGCGCGGCCGCACCGGGCGCCATCTTGGCCAGCGCCGGTCCAGCAGCGTAGATCGTGGATCCGGGAATCTCACCAGCGGCGATGCGTTTCTTGACGCCGAAGATCGCGTCGGCGGGCGCGGCCATGTCTCGCACGCTGGTGACACCGGCCATCAGCATCTGCCGCGCCGACGCAGGAATCGTTACACGTTCGAAGTCGGCCGCGTGCTTGAACCATGCCCCCGGGTTCGGATGGCCGTTGTAAATCAAATGGACGTGCAGGTCCCAAAGGCCGGGCAACACCGTCATCCCTTCTGTCGAGATCTGCTCGTACTCGTCGGGCACCTGCAACGAGGCCACCGTCCCGATCCGCTCGATGCGATCGCCTCGAACGAGGATCACGCTGTTGCGGATCGGCGTTCGGCCGGTGCCATCGATGAGCGTTCCACCGACGAGCGCAATGGGTCTCTTCGAATCGAACTGACTGAACAGGTGTTTCGCCAGCACACGCGACCAGATCGATGCGGTGTCGGATACGCCTGCATAGAACGGTGTCGGCTCCGGCGCGACGGCGGCCTGAGAGCTCTGGGCGACGGCCGTGCCGGCAAGCGATACGAGGAATACGAACGTCAACATGACCCGCATGGCGTAGAGAGTGTCACAATTCCTGTCTGCCCTTTCGGAGGACTGAGTCTTGAAGCATCCGCGATCTGGTGTGGCAGTCGTTGCCGCGGCTGTTCTGTTCGTTGCGCTCGCGTTCGGCTCGTTTGGGACGGCGCAGCAGGCACCGGCAGGCGCAACACAGCCCGCGCAGGGCGCGCGCGGCGGCGGACGTGGTCCGGCGCCTGTCAACACCCTTGGCGCCGGGCCGTGGGACCTCGGCGCCGGTCGCGGCCGTATCCACGTCACCCTCTATGCGAAGGACCTCGATCATCCCTGGGGCGTCGCGTTCCTTCCTGACGGCGGCATGCTCGTCACCGAAAGGCCCGGACGACTGCGTGTGATCCGCAACGGCGTCCTCGATGCAATGCCAATCGGTCCGCTGCCAGCGATGCTCGCGCGCAGCCTCGGCGGTCTGCTCGACGTCTCGCTGCACCCGCGCTTCGCAGAGAACCATCTTATCTATCTCACGTACTCGAAGCCGGGTCCGCTGGGAGAGAACGATGCAACGACGGCGGTATATCGCGCACGATGGGACGGCGGCTCGACGCTCGCCGATGGGAAGGACATCTTCGTCGCCAACGCGTATCACGGCGGGCCCGGCACCGATCAGAGCATGGGACCCGCCACCGGCAGCTACGGATCGCGAATCGCGTGGGACACGAACGGCCTGATGTACATCACGCTCGGCGATCGCAACATCGGCAAGAAGGCACAGGAGCCTGGCTCGCACATCGGGAAGATCGTGCGGCTTCGCGACGATGGCAGTGTGCCGCCGGATAATCCGTTCGTTGGCAAGGCGGGATGGCTGCCCGAAATCTACACGCTCGGTCATCGCAACCCGCTTGGTCTCGCGTTCGACTCGCAAGGTCAGCTCTGGTCGACAGAAGAGGGCCCGCAAGGCGGCGATGAGCTGAATCTCATTGAGGCGGGCAAGAACTACGGCTGGCCGCGCGTGTCGCTCGGCCGCAACTACGACGGCACTCGCGTCGGCGACGGCTTCACGGCCCCGGGCCTCGAGGAGCCCGTCGTCTTCTGGGTTCCCGCGATCGCGATCTCCGGGCTGTCGTTCTACGATGGCGACAAGTTCCCCGCGTGGAAAGGCAATGCCTTCGTCGGCGCCATGCGCGCCAACACCGGGCAGCACATTCAACGAGTACAGTTCAACGCCAAGGGTCTTCCAACCGGCCGTGAGATCTTTCTCGCGGAGCTCAAACAACGCATCCGCGAGGTGAAGCCGGGCCCCGACGGCTACCTCTACGCGCTCACCGATGAGACGTTCGGCGCGGTCCTTCGCATCGAGCCCCCAGTAAATTGACGATTCGTTGAGTCGGTCCGCTGTTCACCCGATTACGACACACCGAGGCACAGAGGCACCGGGAACAATATGGACAAGGCCTCGGCGCCTCGCTGGCTCTGTCTGTTGGCATTGATTGACATTGCAGAGAGGCCGCCACAGAATCGGCCCGCACTCAAGAGCAGCCGTAACGCGACTCGTTCCGAACCGAATCTCGGCCATGGCAGTGGCCCATCGTCCTGGAGGGTGTATGCGGGGTGTCCAGTGGGTTCGTCTCGTGATGTTCGTGTTGGCGATGGCGCCGGCGCTGGCACATGCGCAGGCGTCGATCACCGGGATTGTCAAAGACAGTTCAGGCGCGGTTCTTCCCGGCGTCATCGTTGAAGCGGCAAGTCCGGCCCTCATAGAAAAGGTTCGCAGCGCGGTGACCGACGGTTCAGGTCAGTACCGCATCGTCGACCTGCGTCCGGGCTCCTACTCGGTCACCTTTACGTTGACCGGCTTCAACACGGTGAAGCGCGAAGGCATCGAGTTGACGGGCACGTTCACCAGTACAGTCAACGCGGAGCTCCGCGTCGGTTCTCTCGAAGAGACGATCACCGTCACCGGCGAATCGCCCATCGTCGATGTGCAGAGCATCCGACGCCAGACGACGGTCGATGGCGATGTCATCGCGGCGCTTCCGACGTCACGCTCATACGGCGCGCTCTTCCAGCTGGTCCCGGCCGTGTCGGGCGGCTCGCGCGATGTGCTCACCCGCCCCGGCCTCGTCGTCTTTGGCGGCCCCGGCGGACGCGGCACCGAAGGTCGGCTGCAGGTGGATGGCCTCGGTGTCGGTGCCCCGCTCAGCGGCGGCGGCGTCTCGGGGTATCTGCCCGATATCGCCAACGCGCAAGAGGTCAGCTTCACGACTTCCGGTGGTCTGGGCGAGGCCGAAGTCGGCGGCCCGACGATGAACATCGTGCCGAAGACAGGCGGCAACACCGTGCGCGGGACGATCTATGCCGCAGGTGTTGGCAACGCCCTCGTCGGCAGTAACTACACCGACGAACTGCGAGCCGCGGGTCTGCGCACCCCGGGCGAGCTGCTCAAACTGTGGGACATCAACGGCGGCGTCGGCGGGCCGATCGTCAAAGACCGCATCTGGTATTTCGTGAACTCGCGCGAGGAAGGAAGCTGGCAGTCGGTTCCGGGCATGTATCGGAACCAGAATGCAGGCGATCCCACGAAATTCACCTACGTTCCCGATCTCACGCGCCAGGCAGTTACAGCAAGTGACTGGACGACCGTCAGCCTGCGGCTGACAGTGCAGGCAACGCCACGCAATCGCTTCAATGTGTTCTGGGACGAGCAGCGTCCGTGTCAGGGCGCGTCATGGCCTGGCACCGACGACGGATGCCGTCAGCAGCCCGGCGACGAGTGGATTATCGGAGGTGCTCCAGGTTCTGCCGGAACGTTCGGCCTGGCGACTGCGACACAGGCACCGGAGTTCTCGAACTACGCGGGCCGCGCGCACGCGCGTCAACGCACACAGCAGGGCACGTGGTCATCACCGCTGACCAATCGCCTTCTGCTCGACGCCGGGTTCGGCACCAACTACAGCCACTACGGCGGGCAGGAGATGCCGGGCAATCCGACGCGTCCCATCCCGAAGATTCAGGATCAGTGCGCGGCACCGCCGGTCAATGCCGTTCCCGGTGCGTGTGCTCACGGCGTTCAGAATCTGCTCTTCGCCTCGCAGGATTGGGCGAGCAATCAAGGGTTCACGCTCAATTGGCGCGGCGCTGCTTCGTATGTCACGGGCGCGCACAGCATGAAGTTCGGCTATCAGGCGGCATATCACCGCGTGAACCAGAGCTACTTTGCCAACGACACGCACCTGCAGTACCGACTCAACAACGGCGTGCCCAATCTGTTGACGATGGACTTGAAGCCGTTCAAGACGGGCCAGCGCACACGATGGGAAGCGCTGTATGCGCAGGAGCAGTGGACGCTCGGCCGCATGACGCTGCAGGGCGCGCTGCGTTTCGATCACGCGTGGAGCTACTTCCCCGATCAGCAGATCGGGCCCGTGACGTTCCTGCCGACGCCGCTGTTCTTCGAGGCGCAGCCCGGCGTTCTTGGATACAACGACATCACGCCGCGCGGCGGCATGGCCTACGACGTGTTCGGCAACGGCAAGACGTCGTTGAAGGTAAACGCCGGCAAGTACCTCGAGGCCGCGACGAATCACAACACGTACTCGTTGAGCAATCCGGCTGCTCGCATCGCAGGCAGCCCGGTGCTCGGCGCGCCGCCGCCAGTTACACGCGCGTGGACCGACTCGAACAACAACTACAAGCCGGACTGCGATCTGCTCAACCCGAACGCACAGAATCTCACCGCCAGCGGCGGCGACATCTGCGGAGTGTTGAGCAATCTGAACTTCGGCAAGCCGGTCTTCACCGGGAGCTTCGATCCCGAGATCCTCGAAGGCTGGGG
>JBKPNV010000247.1:0-7889 GCA_046732795.1 Acidobacteriota bacterium | reverse complement strand
GGGTGATCCGGCCATATCTCTCCGGCCGCCGCCGTTGTCGTTGCCGCCTCGCGACTCGGCGCGACGTTCGCCTGCCTGACGCTGGCCGGCGCTCCCTTCCTGGCGTTGACCGCCTCCGCCCTGACGCTGACCGGCGCTCCCTTCCTGGCGTTGACCGCCTGCGCCCTGACGCTGACCAGCCCCGTTACCGCCGCCGTTCCCATTGCCATTGCCCCTGGATTCGCCGCCCGGCGAGCGTTGCCGTTGACCACCCTCGATTGGGGACACGACCACTGCCGACGAGATAACGATTACAGCTGCGGCACAGAGAATGTTGGCGCGCATGTCTTATGGTCGAGCAACACCGTTGCCAGTCTCGGAAGGCAGATTTGCCCACAAAGCCGGCGCTCATTGTAGCTCCACCGCTCCAGTGTCCTCCTCCGTCAGCAGAGCAGGACACTTAAGGCGCCATCCAACTGACAACACAACCTTGCACCAGAACCAGAAACTTGGAACCTGGAACGTCAGAACCGAATCCCGAGTTCCCCAATCCCGAGTTCCGGATCCCGACTCCCGGATTCTGAGTCCCGGCCGCCGATATACTGGCACTGATGCATGCGACGACGATCCTGGCTCTTCGCCACAAGGACCAGACTGTCCTTGCCGGCGACGGGCAGGTCACCCTCGGTGCGACCGTGGTGAAGCAGAGCGCCCGCAAGATTCGGCGGTTGTACAACGAGTCGATCCTGGCGGGATTTGCCGGATCGGCGGCGGATTCCTTTGCACTCTTCTCGCGGTTCGAATCCAAGCTGGAACAGTATCGCGGCAATCTCGAGCGCGCGGCGGTGGAACTGGCGCGCGACTGGCGTACGGATCGCTACCTCCGCCGCCTCGAAGCCATGCTGATCGTGGCGGATCGCAAGTCGACGTTTCTGCTGTCCGGTACCGGTGATCTGATCGAGCCCGATGATGGGGTGGTGGCGGTGGGCTCGGGGGGCGCTTACGCAATGGCGGCAGCGCGCGCACTCGTGAGGCACAGCGCGCTGTCGGCACGTCAGATCGCGGAAGAGTCGATGCGGATCGCCGCCGACATTTGTATCTACACGAACCCGAATCTCACGATCGAAGAACTGTGACGGACGCGGGGGCGACGCCTCCGCTCGACGATGTATGGCCATCTCCCTTCCCGAACGCACGACGACCGCAGTGGGCTCGCTGACCCCGCGCGAGATCGTCGCCGAGCTCGATAAATACGTCATCGGACAAGCCAAGGCGAAGCGCGCTGTCGCCATCGCCCTGCGCAATCGGTTGCGCCGCCAACGTCTGTCGGCGGACATCGCCGACGAGGTCACGCCCAAGAACATTCTGATGATCGGCCCCACCGGCGTGGGCAAGACTGAGATCGCCCGTCGACTCGCGCGACTCGCGCACTCGCCGTTTATCAAGGTCGAGGCATCGAAGTTCACGGAGGTCGGCTATGTCGGCCGTGACGTCGAATCGATGGTCCGCGATCTCGTGGAGCTCGCCGTCGATATGGTGCGCGCGGAAAAGGGCGAAGAGGTGCGCGACAAGGCGAGGTCCGCCGCCGAGGATCGCTTGCTTGATCTGCTGCTGCCGCCGCCACGCCCTCCGATGCCCGGAGAGGATCCGGCTGTTGTGCGCGATCAGTCGGGCCGTTCGCGCGAGCGCCTGCGCGAGCAGTTGCGCGACGGGCACCTGGATGAGCGTGTCGTCGAGATCGATGTGCAGGCCACGGCCATGCCCTCCTTCGAGATCATCGCCGGATCGTCAGTCGAGGAAATTGGCGTCAACCTGAAGGACATGATGGGCAACATGTTCGGCGGGCGTTCCAAGACCAGGCGGCTCAAAGTGCCGGCGGCCCTCGAGCATCTGGTTGCGGAGGAACAGTCGAAACTGGTCGACATGGAGTCGGTCAGTCGCACGGCCGTTCAGCGCGTCGAGCAGGCCGGCATCATCTTCGTCGATGAGATCGACAAGATCGCGAGCCGCGATGGCGGTGGCGGCGGCCGCGGCGGCCCTGATGTCAGCCGGGAAGGGGTTCAGCGCGACATCCTTCCAATCGTCGAAGGCACCACCGTCAACACGAAGCACGGCATGGTGAAGACCGATCACATTCTCTTCATCGCCGCCGGTGCGTTTCACGTGTCCAAGCCGTCCGACCTGATCCCCGAGCTGCAGGGACGCTTCCCGATCAGAGTGGAGCTGGAGCCGCTCACACGCGACGACTTCGTTCGCATCCTGACCGAGCCGCGCAATGCGCTCGTCAAGCAATACACGGCGCTGCTCGGCACCGAGAAGGTCTCGCTGGCGTTCACGCCGGATGCCGTCGATCGCATCGCTGATTTCGCCGCGCGGGTCAACGACACGACGGAGAACATCGGCGCCAGGCGCCTGCACACCGTGATGGAGCGGCTGCTCGACGAGTTGTCGTTCGACGCGCCCGAACTGCCCGACACATCCATCACGATCGATGCGGCATACGTCGATCGCATGCTCGCCGACATCGTCAAGAACGAAGATCTGTCCCGGTACATCCTCTAGCGTCCATCGGGGAATCGGTGGTGTCGGGGAACGGTCCGTCACCGAGCAACGCTGCAACGGAGATCAAACCGAGGGAGCCGTGCCGGTGAGACCGGCCACCCGCCGGCGGTCGGCAAGAGCGACGCGCAAACTCACAAGCCTTCTAAGATCGGTATCGGCTGTGATTGTGCGCCCCTCTTGCCCCCCGCGCGAACCGCGTCACCCGCACGGCGCCCGTTCGTGCTCCGTGCCTCCGTTTCTCCGTGTCGATCCGTGTCCTCCGCACACCTCCGTTCACCCCGAAATCAGTACGCGTTCGACAACTGCAGGCTGGCAGCCGGACGCAGACCGGGCTGCTTGTCCGACAGATCGCGAAGTACCTCGTATCCCGCTTTGACTGCCGCCGCGCTGTCGAATGACATGCCAGTGGCGAGCCGGCGACTGAGATAACCGATTCGCGCGTACTCGCGGGCGAGCGAGGAGTCATCCACGACGCTCGGCGCGTCGGCGATCTCGACGGCATGGCGAAGCTCGTGGCCGATGAGGGCGATCTGCACGTCCGCTGATGCGAGGCGCGCGACTCGCACGTGCACGTAGCGATAGCCGCCAACAGCGGAGATGAACGCCAGGCGCCCACCCGTCGCTCGCCCCCCGCCGCCGCATTCGAGGAACACGACCACGTCCGAGCGTCGAAGCCGTTTCACGAGGCGGCGAAACGTGTCCGAGCTGCGCAGGCCGTCACGCAGCAGCCGCAGCAGCCGCCGATCGGTCGTGCGAATGTGGTTGAGCGGGTCATCGTCGAAGGTCTGGGCCGTCGCGGCCGGGGACGTCGCGACGAGAAACAGAACGAACAGGACGAGCCGCGCGGGTGTGAGAGTCATGCTGCGACGTGACAGGGCAAAGCATGCGCCACGGCGAATTGCTGCCGATTCCGGTCAAATGCTCGCTTTCTGCGCGAAATCCGGTAGAATGCAGGGGCTGACGGAGATTGCGAAAAGGCACAGAATCGTGTTGTGACCTTTTCGTTACTACAAAAAAGTCACTATCGGTGGGATGTTCATCCCCCGGCCGCAGGCCCCAAGACGCGCTGGCGGGTAAACCGCGTTGCTCCTCGCATCGAGCGACGACAGCTTTGGTTCGCACCTCGAATCACCGCGCAGAAATGTAGGAGACGCTTATGCCTGCCGCCAGACTCGGATCGGACACTACGGGAGCGCGCGATGCGCGCCGACTCTCAACACTGCTCGAGGTCAGCCAGGCCCTTTCGGGCACGCTCAATTTCAAATCGGCTCTGCAGCGCGTGCTGGTCACGCTCATGCGCCATCACAGCGTCATCCGCGGCATGGTGACCTTGCTGCGCGACGGCGAACTGCAGGTCGAGGCGGTTGAGGGATTCGAGGATCGCGCCCGCACGATTCGCATTCGCATCGGCGAAGGAATTACGGGGAAGGTCGTCGAAAGCGGGAAGCCGATCGTGGTGCCGCGCATCAGCAAGGAGCCGGCATTCCTCAACCTGGCGCCGCGTCGGGAGACGCTGAAGCAGGAGTTGAGCTACATCTGCGTGCCGATCATGCTCAACCGCACGGCCGTCGGGGCTCTCGCCGTCGATCTGCGTTTCCAGCCGGATCGCGACTACGACAGCAGTGTGAAGTTCCTGGGGATTGTCAGCTCCATGATCGCGCAGGCCCTCAACATCCAACGCATCGTCGAGGAAGAGCGTCGACGGCTGGTAGACGAGAACACGCACCTGCGTCAGGAGCTGAAAGAACGCTACGACTTCTCGAACATCATCGGGACGAGCGGTCCGACGCGGCAGATGTACGAGCAGGTAGCCCAGGTCGCGCAGACCAACACGACGGTCCTGATTCGTGGCGAGTCGGGTACCGGTAAAGAGCTGATCGCTCACGCCATTCACTACAATTCGCTGCGGGCGAAGAAGCCCTTCGTGAAGGTGAGCTGCGCGGCCCTGCCCGATACCCTGATCGAGTCGGAGCTGTTTGGCTATGAGAAGGGCGCCTTCACCGGAGCCAATGCCCGGAAGAAGGGGCGCTTCGAGATGGCCGAGGGCGGGACGCTGTTCCTCGACGAGATCGGCGACGTCAACCTCGGTACGCAGGTGAAGCTGCTGCGCGTGCTGCAGGAGCGCGAGTTCGAACGCGTGGGTGGAACCGAGACGGTCAAGGTGAACGTGCGCCTGATCGCGGCCACCAACAAGGACATGGAGAAGGCGATCGTCGACGGCACGTTCCGCGAGGACCTGTACTATCGCCTCAACGTCTTCACGATCTTCGTGCCGCCGCTGCGTGAACGAAAAGCCGATCTGTTGCTGCTGGCGGATCACTTCCTCGAGAAGTTCTCGCGCGAGCATGGCAAAGTGATCAAGCGCATCTCGACGCCCGCAATCGACATGCTGACCGCCTATCACTGGCCCGGCAACGTGCGGGAGCTCGAGAATGCGCTCGAGCGCGCCGTGCTGGTATGCGACAGCGCCGTCGTCCACGGACATCACCTGCCGCCGTCGCTGCAGACGGCGGATTCGTCGGGCACGGTGACGCGCGTCTCGCTCAAGGACGCGGTGGCGGGCTACGAGCGCGATCTGATCATCGATGCGCTGAAGACGACCCGGGGCAATCGCGCCAAGGCCGCGCGGCTGCTCGATACGACGGAACGGATTCTCAACTACAAGGTGCGCGGGTACGGCATCGACGTCCGGCGTTTCAAGACGCCGGACGTGGCCCGACGGTCATCGAGCGAGCCCGCTGCGCGCGATCTCGTCCGCGAGGCTCCGCTGGCGGCTTCTTAAGAATGAACGGCGGGGTTCTTTGGCAACTGGCGGTCGCGAGTTGGGTGGTGATCCTCGCTGTGACCGCTGGATGCGGGAAGAAAGGTCCGCCGCTGCCGCCCATCGTGCGCGTACCGGCGGCGGTGAGTCAGCTCACCGCGCGGCGCGTGGGCGATGATGTGGTCCTGAATCTCGCGCTGCCGGCGCAGAACGTCGACCAATCGACGCCCGTCAATCTCGCCCACGTCGAGGTCTATGGCTACACGGGCCAGACGGCGCCTCCCGCTCCGCGCTTTATGGAGGTCGCACAGCTTGTCGGGAAGATCGATTCAGTGCCGGGCGCCCCCCCTCCGGCGACGAGCGTGCGCGACGCGCTGACCTCCGACAAGCTCGTTGCCGGACCTGCACTGACGCGCACTGCTCTACCGACTGCGAAGAACGCGATTCCAACGAAGCAGGACACGAATGCTCCGCTCAAACGGTTCTACATGGCGGTCGCGTTCAGCGAACGGGGCCGCGCGGGTCCGCCGAGCCCCGTTGTCGAAGTGCCGTTGACGCCGCTGCCCGATTCGCCCGCCGATGTGCGTGCGACGTACAACGAAGAAGCGGTCACCGTGAGTTGGGAGCCCTCAGGCGGCTTGCTCGGTTTCCTGTTCGATCGCGGTGGATTGCCGTCGACGTCACCGATCGATGACGGGCCGCCGGCGATAGCGGCGGGCACGCTGCCGCCAGGACCGACCCGCTACAACGTCTATCGCGAGGTGGATTCCCAGGCCGATTCGGCTGCGGGAGCGGAGAACACGACGTCCGAGAAGACGGCACAAGAAACCGCGGCTGCACCTCCGGCTCGAGTGCTGTTGACACCGGCACCATTGGAGAGTTTCAGGTTCATGGACCCTCTTCAGGCGGACGGGCGTCGGCAGTGCTACCTCGTGTCAGCTGTTCGCGGAAGAAACGAGACTGCCGTGGAGGGGCATCCGTCAACGTCTGCCTGCGTGACCACGATCGACGTCTTTCCGCCAGCGCCGCCCACCGGAGTGTCGCCGATTGCCGCCGAGGGCGCGATCAGTCTGGTCTGGGAGGCCAACAGCGAACGCGATCTGCAGGGATACTTCGTCTGGCGTGGCGAAGAGGGAAGCGACATGCTGACGAAGATCACGGACAACGTGGTGAAAGAAACGCGCTACACCGATCAGAACGTGAAATCGGGTGTTCGCTATGTGTACGCCGTTACCGCCGTCGATAACCGGACTCCGGAACCGAACGTCAGCGCGCAGTCAGAACGCGTCGAGATCACCGCGCGGTAGAACGCGGTCCGGCTCAAGCCGGACACTGTGGTGCGGGGTTTAGCGCGTTGGCGTCCGCGTGAACGGCTCGCACGATCATGACGAGCAGCGCGACCATCGCTACCACCGACAGCTGCACACCGACCGCGGCGGCTGTCGGCATGAACGTGGTAACGAACAGCCAGTACACGACCATCCAATACGGCCGGGCGTGTTCTTGTCTCGCGACCTCCTGCATGTAAGCGCCGATCCAGATGAGAGGCAGCGCCAATACCGTGAGGTCGTAGATGATCACGTGCGGGTTCACAAGAGCGGATGCCAGCACAACGACTCCGAGTCGCGCGCTGAGAGGCGCCTGGCTTTTCCATACCCGCACGGTGTACCACAGCACGACGGCCGAAACGATCGCCCACACCGGCACGCCAATCCAGTTCGGCGCGAGCCGCGTAATGGCGCGCACCGAGTGGCTCAGGAACGGCTTCGCTTCCAGCATGTCCGCGTAGGCCAGCATCGTCGGGATGTTGCCGGCAAACGCGGTGAGCGCATCCGCACCCAGCATCAACCAGACCGCCGCCGCTTGCGCCAGGGCTGACGAAACGGCGCCGCCGAGCATCTTCCATTCGCCGCACACGACCACGACAACAGCGAGCGGAATGCCGAACTGCGGCTTGATCGCCAGAAAGCCGAACGCAAAACCGGCGAGCCAGGGACGATGTCGCTCGAGGGCGAGCCATCCGGCCCAGAAGGCGGCAAGCAGGATCAACGTCACCTGCCCATGAAGGATCAGGCTCCAGAAGGGAGGGAACGCGGCGGCGCCCGCAATGACGAACGTCCGATCGGGCAAGAGGCCAGCGACAGGTTTCCAGACGCTCCATACGATGAGGGCGTATCCGGCAATCGTGACCGCACACCAGATCAGCAGCGCGTGCTGGTACGACAGGCCGCTATATGGAGCAAACAGTACGGCGACCTGGGGTGGATAGACCGGAGGGTAGATTTCACGGGCCGATTCCGGAATCAGGTCGACCTGCGCCTGGTGATACAGCGCCGGGTCGTACATTGGTTCTATCTGGCGCGCGGTCGCCAAATGGCCAAGCGTGTAGTACTGAACGAAGTCCGCGCCTTTCAACGGCCCTGCAATGCCGCGATCGCTCGCCCCGGTGAACCCGACGACGGCCGTCATGATCCAGAGGATCACGGCCACGGCTATGGCGTGTCCCTTCGCGTGACGCGCCGATCGGGGCCAGCGTAGGCGTCGAAACCTTGACATGGATGGACTTACAGGACTGACACGGCGACGA
>JBKPNV010000246.1:0-22121 GCA_046732795.1 Acidobacteriota bacterium | reverse complement strand
AGGAGTTCGCCGCGGCGCAGAAGAGCGCCGAGGATCGTAACGCGCGCTTTCTCTCGGGAGCGATTCCCCAGGCCGACGCCGGCCAGGCCACGCGACAGACGTCGCTGATGATCGATCCGCCGAACGGTCGCTTCCCCGACCTCACGGCCAGGGGGAAAGAGCTGTACGACCAGATGCGCGGCAGCTACAAGCCGGGACAGACTGTCTTCGACAGCCCCGAGGATTTCGACAGCTGGGATCGCTGCATCACGCGCGGCCTGCCGGTGTCGATGTTGCCCCGCAACTACAACAACGGCATCCGCATCATGCAATCCCCCGGCTACGTCGTCATTCTGCTCGAGATGGCGCACGAGGCACGCATCATCCCGACCAATGGGCGTCCGTCGATCGATGGCGCGATCCGGCAGTACCTGGGAGAGTCGAGGGGACGCTGGGACGGGAATACGCTCGTCGTCGAGACGACGAACTTCAACGGGAAGACGGCGATGACGAACCTCGGTGTTCCCGGGTCTCCGGCGTTGACGCCGTCGACGCCGAACCTGCGCTTCACCGAGCGCTTCACGCGAACGGCGCAGGACACGATCGACTATCAGATGATCGTCGAGGATCCGGAGATCCTGACGACGGGAAAGTGGTCGGCAGCGTTTCCGATGAAGCTCGATAACAATTACAAGATGTACGAATACGCCTGCCACGAAGGCAACACCGCGATCCGCAACTACATCGAGACGTCGCGGTTCGAGCGGGCCAAGCAATGACTTGGTCTAAACACCAGGACCAAAGTCGGCCAACTGGTGTCTGATTAGTACCGTCTAATCATCCCGTGGCAGGGGAGCGCTCATGACCTTCTTCCAGGACCTGCGCTACGCGGTTCGCCTGCTCCTCAAGGATCGCTGGTTCACTGCCATTGCGGCCCTCGTGCTCGCCCTCGGAATAGGGGCGAACAACGCGGTGTTCACGATCGTCAACGCCGTACTGCTGCGGAGCTTGCCGTTTCCCAATTCCGAACAGCTCGTGGTGCTGCTGACGCGCGACGCCCGCGGCCGGCAGTCCGGCGTTTCGCTGGCCGATTTCGACGACTGGCGGTCGTCATCGCGGACGCTGTCGGCAATGTCGCTGGTCTTCGGCGGCTCCTTCAACGTGAGCGACGAAGGCCGCATCCCCGAGCGGTACGCCGGGTCCTACGTCTCGGGCAACTACTTCAAGATGATCGGCATCACGCCGATCCTTGGTCGCGATTTCGGTCCCGAAGACGACGGTCCGGGCGGACCACCGGTGGTCATGCTGTCCAACGCCATGTGGCAGCAGCGGTACGGCAGCGATCCGAAAGTCCTGGGGACGCAGATCCGCCTCAATGGCATCACCGCGACGGTGATCGGGGTTGTGCGGCAAGGCCTCGGGTTCCCACAGCAAGAGCAAGTCTGGCTTCCGATGTCCCAACTGCCGCCCGCGTTGCGCCAGCAGCCGCGCCAGGCGCGAAATTACTTCGGTATCGGGCGGCTCGCGAGCGGCGTCACGCTCGAACAGGCGCGGGCCGAGCTCAACGCGATCGGCAGCGCGCTCGCCAGCAAGTATCCCGACACCAACAAGGAGCTCGCGCCGTATCCCGATTCGCTCCAGGGTCTCATCGTTGGACCGCAGATCCGGCTGCTGTTCTGGGCGTTGTTGGGCGCGGTTGGTTTCGTACTGGTGATTGCTTGCTCCAACGTTGCCAACCTCCTGCTCGCACGCGCCGCGCGGCGAACCGGCGAGATGAGTGTGCGAGTCGCCATTGGCGCCAGCCGCTGGCAGATCGTTCGCCAACTGCTGACCGAGAGCGTGCTGCTCGCGTTTGTCGCCGGTGCTGTGGGTCTTCTGCTCTCGCTGGCAGGCATCCGGTGGTTCGATTCGGAACTGCAGAACGTCGGCCGCCCGTGGTGGATGGTTTTCACGATGGACTGGGCGACGTTCGGATTTCTCTTCGCCATTTGCATCGTGACCGGCGTCTTGTTTGGTCTCGCACCGGCGCTCCACGTCTCGCGCACCAACGTCAACGAGACGCTCAAGGAGGGCGGACGCAGCGGATCGACTGGGATTCGCGCGCGTCGCTGGGCGAACGGCCTCATCGTGGCGCAACTCGCGCTGACGCTCGTGCTCCTGGCGGGCGCTGGCTTCATGATGCGCAGCTTCTTCGAGATGTACAACCGCGAGATCGGAATCGAGACGTCGCGGGTACTGACGATGCAACTGATTCTGCCGGTGCGAAAATATCCGACGACCGAAAGCCGCACCACGCTCATGCAGCGGGCGGAGGAGCGGCTCTCAGCCGCTCCCGACATCGAGGCGGTATCGTTTGCCACCAACCTGCCAGGCGGAGGCGGCGGCTCGGGGCAGATCGAGTTCGCGGGACGGCCGGACGTGGCCGAGAACGAACGGCCCAGCGTCACCCAGCTCTCTGTCGGATCTCGGTACTTCGATGCCATTGGCGCGCCGGTGTTGCGAGGGCGTGCCTTCAACGAGTCTGACGGCCTGCCAGGACGCGAGAGCGCGATCGTCAACCAGCGGCTCGTCGACATGCACTTCAAGGGTAGGAACCCACTCGACGGACAGATCCGATTTATCCCGACGGGACCGGGTCAGCCGCCTTCCGCGTGGCTGACCATCGTCGGCGTCGCGCCAAATGTGCGTCAACGCATCGACAACCAGTCAGCCGAGGCGGACCCGATCGTCTACATTCCGCACCGGCAGGATCCAACGCTGACGAATGGCATGACGCTGATCGCGCGGACGCGCGCGGGCGCGGCCGGGGCGGGACAGACACTGCGCGAGGCCATGCGAGCAGTCGATCCCGACCAGGCGCTCTTCAATCTCCGCACCCTCGACGAAGTGATGGGCCAGCAGCGATTCATATACCGGGTATTCAGCACGATGTTCAGTGTGTTTGCCGGGATCGCGTTGATTCTCGCCTCAGTCGGGCTGTATGCGGTCACGGCGTACGCAGTCACGCAGCACACACGGGAGATCGGTGTACGCGTCGTGCTAGGCGCTGCACCGGGCGCGGTGATCGCGCTGTTCCTGCGACGTGGCGCCATTCAGCTGGGGATGGGCCTCGTGATCGGCGTGGCGGGCGCGTTCGGTGTCGGCCGGCTGTTGCAGGCGCTGCTCGTTCAGACCAGCCCGCGCGATCCGTTGACACTCGTCTCGATCGTCGCGCTACTGACGATCGTCGCAGCCGTCGCGTGCATCATTCCCGCTCGACGCGCCACGCGACTCGATCCGCTGCACGCCCTCCGGCACGAGTGATCACTCGCGCTTTGCTCGTCGCTGATCCGACAGGTGGCATCGGCTCAGCGGTCGACCGTACCGCGGCTCCCGTTCGCAGCGTGGTAAATCGAGCCGTCCGGCGCTGGAGCTTGCTGTTTTTCCACGGTGTGAACCGGAGCGAGCGCCAGCCATGCCGTCAGTGCGGTGGAAGTGGGCATCGGATCAGCGGGCAACCGTGGCACATCGAGCTCTGCTGAGTTCTATTTCTTCTGATCGAGCGTCGCGGATCCGGATCCACCGAGATCCATGCGCCGCCCATCGGGAAAGCGCAGCTCGCGTGAGCTGGCGCGGAGTGAACCGTCTTTCGCCTGGAAGCCGACGACCGTGACCTTCGTGCCCGCGGGCAGCGAGTCGCGATTCCAGCCTAGACGCAACAACACCGATGGCGATCCTCCTTCGATCTTCCAGCGCTCGATGGATCCATCGGGCTTCTTCACATCGATGTGCAGCCAGGAGTGCGGGTTCACCCACTCCATCATCACGACCTCGCCATTGAGCGTGACCGACTTCGTGGCGTCGAATTCGGCCGAGAACGAATGATGGGCAACAAGCGGGCGTACGACTGCAAATAACAGCACGACCGCTGCCGCCGCGTGTCGTCTCCGATACTTGGTGTATGGCTCTTGGTCATCGCGCTCAGGCAAAGCCGTGCGGACCAAGGACCCGGGACCAAGGTCCGACCAGGCACGAAACAGCAGGGACCAAGGACGCGTCGTAAACCTCATTTCGACTCCTTGTCCTTTGTAATCAAATCCTGATACAGGAGCCTGTCGGTAAACGTGACGCACTTGTGCTCGAACAATTGCGCCTGCTGATCGATCAGCCGGTAGAGCGGCATCTCGATCGTCCACGGACGGGTGTAAGTCAGCGGATCGTCGAGCGTGGCCTCGTACCAGATGTGGTTCGGTCCCAGCAGCGTGAAGCGCTCGGTTACGGTCAACTTGTTGCTGGCATGATTGCCGGCGCGATCGAGCCACGACTGGCCGTTCTGCCACTTCGTCGTGATCATCAGCACGTCGCCGTCCCATGTCCCGTCGGACTTGCCCATCCATGAATCGACTGGCAGCTCCGAGCGATCTTTCATGTAGACGACCCGATTCGCCGCCGCGAATGGGTACACCATCAGGAGATCGTCGCCGTCGCCCTGGAAAATCTGGAACGGAAAATTGTGATACGTGACGCGCGGCACGCCGAGCATGTAGCACTTCGCCTCGGGATCGGCCGCCGGCCACTTCGTGCGGTTCTCGTTGCGCTTCGCCAGCGCTTCAGGGCGATAGGGAATCGTGCCGCCGCGCACGAAGCTGGGGCCCGCTGGAATGGACGCGATTGCTCCGAGCTGCCAGAAGTCGTTCAGCGCTTCTGCGGAATGAGCTTCAAGGTTCCAGTACGCCGTATTCAGCGCCTGCCAGACACCGTTGAAATTCGGGTGCCCGCCGATGCGTGCTGGCGTGTCGGGTACGGCCTGTGGCGCCGAGGCCCTGGATGCCGCGGACTGCGCTCGCGCGGTGCTGACGGCGAGCGCGATCGCTGCCGTCATCGCGATCGCGCTGATCCATCGATGTGATCGATGCCGCATCCGCCTATCGTAACTGACCGCGCCGGCGCACGGGTCACCCGAAACGAAACGCCGTCAACTCCGAGCGCATCTGTTTACCAGGTTAGCGATGCGCCGGTCCGCACTCTTGACGTCGCTGCTCGCGATGCGGTTCAGGATCCGACTCGCGACTACAATCGGCCGTCCATCATCAATGCGCGTCGCGATCGAACGGCTGCGATGACCTTAACGTGGCTATCGCGGTGACGAGGTGTTCTTCGGCGGCCACTCGGGCCAGACGTTGCCGGATGTGGCCTCGATCGGAACCGGACCCTGCAGCGAAAATCCCGGGACGCGACCTGCCGGCGGCGCAGGCGGTGGCGGCTGGTGATCAGCTGCGGTCGTGCAGCGCATCTCGTTCCACCCCACGTGCGCAGTCACGTGCTTGTAGAACGTAGGCAGCTCGCCGTCTGCCCAATCCTCGTGCAGGATATTGAACCGCAGCGTGTCTCCCTCGATCACGAAGTCATCGAGAGCCGCCATCGTGTACGGGTTGTCGCACGTGCCGCACACCATCCCGCGGAGTCTGTTGCCCACCTTCTTGATGATGAAGAACTGTTTCGGTGCGCCGACGCCGAATCCCAGCCACACGCCGACCACGTCCTTTTCGGACAGCTTCGACTTCCAGGGACCCGGCTGAATGTAGGGCAAGCCGTCTGCGCCGTCGGGGTTTCGACGCTGCGGGTTTGCCGGCACGGACGGACGGCTCTTCGGGAGAACGGACACCAGCGCCGGTATCGGATCCGGTCCACGCGGGTCCTTGATGAGCACACGCTCGAACGATCCGCGGCCGGGAGCGCCGCTCGTGCCCTTCACGATCAGCCGGCCGTCGCTGAACCTCGCAATCGCCTTGTCCTTGTAAGCCGTGCTGCCATCCGCCTTCACGTGGGTGACTTCGAACGTGATCCCATCCCGGCCGAACGTCCCATCGACAAACGCGAGCGTTGTCGCGTCGGCGCAGTAGGTGCAGTAGACGCCCCTCACCGTCGTGCCGCGAATCGAGAATTCATAGGTGTGCGCCTCGCCGCTGTCCGTTCTCCAGCCGCCGCGATAGTCGTCTGCGTTCTGGCCCGCGGCCGCGCGCGCCACCATCAGCACTGCGATCACCATCAGCCCGCGTTTCATCGGCGCCTCCGAGATTGTTGCAGCTCGACTATGACATACCTTCTTTTGGGACGTTGCGCTTGCTCGACCAAATGGTCTACACATGCGCCGCCCAACTGTCAGCAGCATCGACAGCCGAACCGGGCCGGTTCGATCTATCGCGGGATTCGTGTTCGGACGCAACGCCACAGGAGGCCGGATCATGAAAGCTCTACAGCATGTGGGCTGGGCTTTGGTGTGCGCGCTGGCGGTTCCCCCAATCGCCATGGCGCAGCAGAGTGCGACGATCAGTGGTGTCGTGACCGATGCGACGGGCGCGGTCTTGCCCGGAGTCACGATCGAAACAAGCAGCCCGGTGTTGATCGAGAAGGTCCGCACGGCCGTTTCCGAAGGCAACGGCCGGTATCAGTTCCTCGATCTGCTGCCCGGTACATACACCGTCACGTTTACCTTGCCAGGCTTCTCGACCGTGAGGCGCGAGGGCATCACATTGACAGCCGGCTTTGCCGCCTCGCTGAACGTCGAGCTGAGCGCCGGCACGCTCAACGAAACCATTACGGTCACCGGCGCCAGTCCGATGGTTGACGTTCGCAATGTCGCGCAGACGCAGGTCCTGACGCGCGACTTGCTCGACGCCACGCCCACGGCACGTGTGATCGGAAGCCTGATGACGCTGGTGCCGGGCGTGACGATTACGACCGCGGGTGGACCGAACGTGGATGCCGGCGGCACGGCCGGGTACACCTATGCGGCGGCGCAGATTCACGGGAGCAGCCAGTACGACCAGACAATCGGTACCTACGGCATCCCGATGACCCTCATCGACAACATCGGCAAGTCGCGCATCAATCTGCCGGACGGCACGGTGCAGGAGTACGACATGCGCTACTCCTCGCTGCCGGCCGAGCTCGCGTATGGCGGCTTCACGGTCAACGCCATCCCGAAGGTAGGAGGCAATGTCTTCAGAGGCACGATCTTCCTCACGGGCACCGGCAGCGCGCTGCACGGCAGCAACCTCGACGACGAGCTGCGCGCGCAGGGGTTGACGGCGGAAGCCAAGGTCAAGGAAATGGTCGATTTCAACCCGGTCGTGGGCGGTCCAATCGCTCAAGACAAGATCTGGTTCTTCGGCGGATTCCGCTATCAGTACACCGACAGCTTTATCGGCGGGATGTGGTACGACAAGAACCCGTCCGACTGGATCTACGAAGCGGATCTCGACCGGCCAGCCAACGCGGATCAATTGAGCTATGACTTCAATGTCAATACGACGTGGCAGGCATCGCAAAAGGATCGCGTGAACGTCCTGCTGATGCGCAACGTGACGCATTGGTATCACTCGTCGGTCACCGGCACGGTGGCGCCTGAAGCCGGCCAGCAGTGGTACGCGCCGGGCCACGTCGAGCTCGTCAAGTGGACCTCGACGCGCTCGAACCGCCTCCTGATTGATGTCACGGGGTCGCGCTACTTCCACGATTTCGTGCGCGATCCTACGGACACCTCAACGCGATCGCAGGTCGTGGATCAGGGTTCGGGCATCACGTTCGGCGGCCTGGCCACGTCGGCCTATACCGGGCAGCTCGTGTACACGACGCGGGCGGCCGTCACCTATAGCTCTGGCGCCCACAATATCAAGGCCGGGTGGGACTGGGCGGCGCAGATCAAGCCGGACGACTTTATGACGTTCTCGCTGCCGGGCACCCGCGCGCAATGTGGCACGACAGGCGCGTCCCGCAGCGAATGCCTGGCGGAGGATGCCAGCTACCGCACCATCAACGGCGTGCCGAACCAGGTCACGTTCTACACCACACCGTGGCCCGATCCGCAAACGATGAATCCGGCCGGCGTCTACGTGCAGGATCAGATGTCGTTGAACAAGTGGACCGTCAACGCCGGTCTCCGGTTCGATTACCTCAATTCGAGCTACCCGGCGTTCGATGTCGCTCCCCGTCGCTATGTGCCAGTTGCCGAGCATTTCGAGGGTGCCGACGTTCTGAGCTGGAAAGATCTGAACCCGCGAATCGCCATCTCCTTCGATCCGTACGGCAGCGGGAAGACCGCTCTGAAATTCGCGGCGAGCCGCTACATCATGCAGGAGCGGCTGACGCAATCGACTGCGCTCGTCGTGCCGACGCGCGCCTCCGTCAGTCAGGTCAGCCGCACATGGACCGACAGAAACAGCAACTACATCGTCGACGGCGATCCACTGAACCCCGCGACCAACGGCGAGCTGGGGCCGTCGCCGAATGCGAACTTCGGCAAGCAGGTCACGAACTTCCACCTCGATCCCGATTGGGCCAGGGGATTCGGGAACCGTCCGTATAACTGGGAGTTCATGGGGGCGGTCCAGACGGAGTTGGCGGCGAATTTCTCACTGCAGGCCGGCTACTACCGCAGGGTCTTCGGCAACTTCATCGTCACCGACAATCTGCTGACGTCGCCGGCGGACTACGATCCGTTCTGCATCACGGTGCCGACCGATGCGCGCCTCCCGGGTGGGGGTGGCGGTCAGATGTGCGGTCTTTACGACCTGAATCCGAGCAAGATTGGCCTCGTGGATACGATTCAAACGAGCTCGTCGAATTACGGCGCGCAGAAAGAGCACTACAACGGTGTGGACGTCACGGTCAACGGACGTTTCGGAAACGGCGGCCTGCTCCAGGGCGGCTTCAACATGGGAAGGACGACGACTGACTGGTGCGACGTCGTCGGCAAACTGGACAACCCGAGCCAGATGTCACAGCCCACCAACGCCGCGGGCGGACCCGCACCCGCGATCCTGGACCCCGAATGTCACAAGCAGGGGGATTGGCTGCCCCAAGCGAAGTTGATTGGATCGCACCCGCTGCCGTGGGGGTTCCGTGTGAGCGGCACCTACCAGACGCTCGTGCTCGATCCGATCAGCAACGGCACGAGCAATCTGGGTTTCGTCGCTAACTACGTTGCGACCAACGCCGTCGTCGCGCCGTCGCTCGGCCGCCCGCTCTCCGGCGCGGCGAACGTGACGATCAATCTGCTTCCGGCGGGGGAGCAGTACGACAAGCGGACGCACCAGATGGACCTGCGCTTCACACGCTTGTTCCGGCTCGCACAAAGCCGCGTGCAGCTGAACGTGGATCTCTACAACGTGTTCAACGCCAACTTCGTGGCGACGCGCAATGGCAACTACGGCACCAATGGCGCGACCTGGCTCCGGCCCGGCACGATCCTGCCAGCGCGGCTGCTGAAGTTTGGTGGTCAGTTCGACTTCTGAGTTTGGGCCGAAGCCGTCTGAACGTTTTAGTTCGCGGCTTCTCCCACCCCTTCTCGAAGTGCTCTTCCCAGTTCTGCCCCACGGGCGCCCGAAGTCGTCGATGAAACCCGGATTGCCGAACGTCAACTGCACCGGTCTGCCGTCGGGCCGTTGACGATCGTGCTCGCAACGCGGCACTCGACATAGGTGTGTCGCATGACCGGGTCATCGAGACGCTTGCTGAAGTTCAGGATGGTCACCGCGTGCCCGACCTTCTTCGTCTCGGCGAGACCCGCGTTGTAATGCTCCTCGGCTGTCTTGTACGGATAAGAACTCGCGATTTTCTCGACAGGGATGTCGGAGTTGCCGTTGTTCACTTGCGTGCGAACGCGGCGAACGCTGCGTAGAACACCTCGTCCGGACACAACTCCGGTGTCAGGATGCGCTGCATCACGAGTCCTTCGATCAAGGCGTGAAGTACGCACACCAGATGTTTGGGACGCATTGGAAGCTCTCTCGCGTCGAACGTGGCCAGCCACTCGGCCCCAAATTCGTAACTGCTCCTGGTGATTTCGTGTACGCGCGATCTCAGTTCAGGGTTCTTCATCGTGTAGGCAAGTCCCGTGAGTCGTCCGACGACCGCTGGTCTTCGCTCGTCGACGGCGGCGAGTGTGGCTTTGGCAAGCGCGCGCATCGCCTCCTCGAAGGTCGCGCCTGGTTTGATCTTCGGTCGCACTGGCGCCCAGTAGGTCTGACCGAGCGCGATGAACAGCTCGTCGCGGTTCTTGAAGTTTCCGTAGATCGCGCCGGTCGTCATACCTGCGCGCGTCGCCACGTCCTCGAGCGTCGTTCGCTCGTAGCCCTTCTCCCGGATCAGACTGCGCGCGGCAGCGAGCAAAGCGGCTCGTGTCCGTTCCCGCTTGTCGCCTTTCGGCTTTCGGCGCATTGGCGGCGCGATTTTGCTTGCCATCCGTTTAAATATAGTACATTTATTTTATAGGTTTCATACAAAAAGTCGATATGCCAGAGCAAAAATCGATAGCCGACGCCATTCGTCCCCCCGTCGAGTCCGGACAGCTGGCTGGAGCCGCGGCCCTCGTCTGGCGTCGCGGCGAAGTCGCTAAGACGATGACCGCTGGCCGGCGCGACCTGACGACCGGTCTGCCGGTGGAGCGCGACACGATCTTCCGGATTGCGTCGATGACCAAGCCGGTCACGACGGCCGCGGCGCTGATGTTGCTCGACGAAGGACAATTCGCGCTCGACGACCCAATCTCAATCTGCGCCCCGGAGCTGGCGCATATGCGCGTCTTACTCGATCCGGAAGGATCACTCGACGCGACCGAGAGTGCGACTCGTCCGATCAGCTTTCGAGATCTGCTGACGCATCGCTCGGGTCTGACGTACGGCGACTTTCATCGCGGCCCGATCGGCAGCGCGTATGCGGAGGCGTTGGGCGCGCAGATTGACAACCCGCTCACGCCGGACGAGTGGATCGCACGCCTCGCGACGCTGCCGCTCATCGATCAGCCGGGCACTGGCTTTCGTTACAGCGTCTCAACTGATCTGCTCGGATTCCTGATTGCGCGTCTCGAGGGCGCACCGTTGAGTAGCGTCCTGGCGCGACGCATCTTCGAGCCGCTCGACATGCGCGATACGAGCTTCGCCGTGCCACGCCAAAAGCGAGATCGGCGCGCGGGGCTGTGCGGCTTCGATGACGAGGGGCGCTTGACGGGGCTTACGGCTGCGCCGGGGTGCCACGCGCTCGATGAGCGGCCGGACGACATGACCTTCGAGTCCGGCGGTCAGGGCCTGTGGTCGACGCTCGACGACTATCTCGCCTTCGCTCGCATGCTGATCGGCGAGGCCGCAGGTGGTGCCACGCTCCTGCGACCGGAAACACTCGCGATGATGACGACGAATCAGCTCACGACAGGACAACGCGCCGACGCGCGCATGTTTGGCCGGCCGATCTTCGCGCTGGGACACGGGTACGGAATGGGTGTCGCTGTCGTCACGGAACCGGACAAAGCGGATCCGCTGCGTTGCCGCGGCGGCGCCGGCACCATTGGTTGGCCGGGCGCGTACGGCAGCTGGTGGCAGGCCGATCCGACGAATCGCTCGGTGTTGATCTTCCTGTCACACAACATGCTGGAGCTGCGTCAGATGGCGCGCGGGATCGGGCTCGGCGCGTGGAGTGCGATCGCCAGCTTTCACGCGATCGCGACGAGCTGAATCACGTCGCAACAAGCCTCGACACCGTGCTCTCTTCATCCATCGGGCACGAGCCTCATCGCACGCGTTCGCCGCGCGCGCGATCCAACGAGACGGTCAGAAGTCGACCGTCAGGTTCCAGCGAACGAACCGCGGCGTGTAGATGGCCGTCGGATTGTTCCAGGTGCCGCCCGATGCGGCATTGCCCACACTGTACTGATACGTGTTCTCGTACGTCGTCGCGTAGTTCGTGTTCAGCAGGTTGCCGAGGTCGAGGCCCACATCCGCGCGCCGCGAGCCAAACCGGAAAATCTTCGCGAATCGCATGTCGAGCTGGGTCCGCCGATTGTCGGCGTACAGCCGATGGTCGGCGTCCAGGATTTCGATATTCGTGTTTCCGGTGGCGAGACCCCCAGGCGGCAGACGTCCGGTGATGCTCTGGATTACCGCGTTCGGCACCTGCCACGTGGCGATGCGCTCCAGTGGCGGCTGCGAACGCATCGTGGCGGCGACGAGCACATCGATCTTTGGAATGCGGTACGAGGCCAATCCCCGCAGTGTCGTCTGGAACGGATCATCGTCGCGACAGTTCCGCAGATCCTTGATCGTGGCGGAGTTTGTCAGCGTTTCACCTCTCCCTGGCTGCATGTTTACAGCGACCGCCATATCGCTCACGCGTGATGTCTCGCATGTGTCCTCGATCGACCGGCCGGTCTGCGTCCCGAGCTGCAGTGTCAATCCCTCACGAAGACGCGCGTTCACTGTGAAATCGACGCCGTGCCAGTACAGATCGCGCTCCGGCCCGAAGTCGGTCTCGAAGGTAATGTAATTCTGTGTGCCGCGAGCGGCAGCCGCGGCCGTGACCAGGGACAGGTTGATTGGATAGCCGCCGCCGTCAGGCAGTCGGGGATCCTGCGGGGCCGTGATCGTAAACTGCTGATAGTCTTCGGGCCCGCGCAATGTATCGTCAGTGATCTTGGCGCCTTTGAACCACCGGCGGTTGTAAGCGACCTCCGCCGAGACGCGCGGGATCACCTCCTGCTGAAGGGTGATTCCCCACTGCCAGTCGCTTTGACGGACACCCCAGCCTCGGAGCGTCGCCTGGTTGACCTGCGTGAGGTTGCCTGAGACGGAGCCGAAGTTCACGGCGTCGCCTGTCAACGCCGCACACTCACCGTTGGCGGCGAAGTTCATGATGTCGCAGTCGATGACCTTGTCGCGATCGGTGTCCTGCCAGTTCCGGCTCGCCATGCGAACGATGCGGGCGGCCGGACTGTTGCTCGTGTACTCGCTGTCGTTCGTCGCGGCATCGAGGTAGTGCCCGAGATTGAACTTGAGGGCCGTCTTGCCCGTGCCGAACACGTCATAGGCGGCGCCGAGACGCGTCGTGACGTCATTGAACGCGTCGACGCCCGGCGTGCGCGGGAACGTAATCGGCGCCGCGTTGAACTTCGACGTCAGATCCGTCCCGTTGAACTCCGCCGGGCTGAAGCTCCACGCGCGGTCGTAGCGGAGCGCACCCTGCAGCGTCAGCCGGCGGCGCGTCCAGCTATCTTGGATGTACAACGCCGCCGTTGATGTCCGGTCTGCCTGGTGCCACTCCGGTAGCCGGAACGTGAACTGATTCGGCACGCCCTGGTTGAACCGGTAGGACAGCTGAGACTCGGGGACGAGGTACCAATTGTTGACGCGAATATAGGCGCCCTGATAGCCGACCTTCATTGCATGCGACCCTGTAACGTACGAGGCTGACGCGCGCCAGTTGTTCGGGTTGGCGTAGTTGGGGTTGGCGGTCGGGACGCCTCGATAGACGAAGTTCGCCCGCGGAGCATATTGGAGGCCCGTCGCCGGGTTGATCGCAGTGGACTGCTCGGTCACTGAGATCAGATCGAATATCCCGTCCGGCGGTACCCTGCCCGTCGTTCCGCCGCGGAACATGAACCTGGTGAAGCCGGCCTCGAGCAGCAGCTTGCTCGTCATCGGCGCATTCCAGATGGCCTGCGTCACGTGGTATGGAGTGTTTCCGAAATAGTTTGGATTGGCCTCCGGCGACGTCGTTGCCGTTCCCGCCGCGATCCAGCCGGGGTCGCGTGAGTGGCACCCCTCCTCGGTCTCGACCTTCAACGGCGACCCCTCGCAGCGGCGCTGGTACTCGTAATTGAATGAGACACGATGCTTGTTGGACACCTGCGCGGTGAACCGTCCGACGTACGAGACACGTCCCTGGACCTGGCGTGCCGTGACGGTCGGATCTGCGACCCAATCCCAGCGTGAGGCATCAAAGGTGTTCGCGTTGGCCACCACCCCCTGTACCGGCGATGTCGTGTTGAGATTGCGATAGCTGCCAAAGAACCAGAGTCGATCGCGTTTGATCGGGCCGCCATACGAGATGCTCGTGTCGTAAGAGCTGATGATTCCGGGCGTCTCGGTGAGGCCGACGGCGCGCAGTTCGTCGTTCAGGTTATTACCTCGTGACCAGTCGCCCGCATTGTTGATGAATCCCTGGCCGCGGAACGTGTTCCCGCCCGAACGCGGCACCAGGTTCATGATCGGCCCGCCGATGTCCGACTCGCCGAGGCCGCCGGCAACGGCCACGGATATCTCGTCGACGTTGACTGAATCCAGGATGTAGGTCGACACGCCGCCACCGTTGAACGGCGCCGCGATCGTCATGCCGTTGATCGTCATGCGCCCTTCGTTGATCGGGCCCCCGCGCGCCGCGAAGAACGTCATCGTCGGCGACGCAGCGAGCGCGCCGTCGTTGACGACCAGACCGGGGACGGCATTCAGCAGAGTGCCGACGGAGCGATTTCCGGGGATGGCGGCTACGACGTCCGCGTTGAGCACGGTCTCGCGCTGCGCAGTCTGGACGTCGACCACTGGCGTTACACCTGCGACCGTGATCGTTTCCTCGACTGCCCCGACGTGCATCTCGACCGGGATCGTCAGCGTCATGGTCCCGCTGAGCTCGACCCCCTCTCTCTTAACGATAGTGAAGCCGGGCAACCTGAACGTCAGCGAGTATGTGCCTGGATTGAGACCGGTGATGCGGTATTGCCCAGCGCTGTCCGTGGCGGCTGTGCGCACCTTTTCGATGAGGGCAGGGCTGGATGCGTCGACGGTCACACCCGGCAGCACGCCGCCCGACTCGTCCCTGACTGTGCCTGTAAGGGTGCCTTGTGAAAACGCGACGGACGGCAGCAGGAAAGCCGTCGTGAGGATCAGAACGACCTTGGACGCTCGACGCATGGTAGTCCTCCTTCAGTTCCGAGGTCCCAGACGACGACTGCGAGGTGTTCCCGACGGAGGTACGACGCCGGCATTCAACGATCTCTGAATGCGTTTGTCAATAAAATGGACTTCTCGATGTGCTCGTCTGGGTCATGCAGGTCATTGCCGGCATCCCCTCACGTGCGCCAACGCATCGAATCTGCTCATCGCGCGCGCGACGAGCCGGCGAGCGGACTGACGGATCGATTCGCCTGGCGGGGCGCAATTCAGCGACGATGCGCAGGTCGGCGTGTTCTGCGATGAAGCGAAACGCCGGCTGGAGATCCTGCCTGGAGTCAGATCGGTCGCCTTTTAAGATGGACTGCCGCCCAACAACGTGGGCAACGTGAACAACGTCGATCGCTGAGGGTTGCGACAGGTGATCCGGGAACTCGGGCCCTCGGTTCCACTATCCAATGTGGCGACCATGGATGCACTCGTGGACCAGTCGCTCGTACGCCCGCAATCGCTATCCCTGCTCGTTGCCAGTTCGCGACGGTGGCGTTGCTCCTGTCGGCCATCGGCACTTACGGGGTGATGGAGTACTCCGTGCAGTATCGAGGCAACGAGATCTGCGTTCGCATGGCGCTGGGCGGCAGTCGAGCCGACGTGGCCCGCTTCGTCATCGGCCGGGGCATCGGAGTCCTTGGGGCGGTTACGTCGTGGGCCTTGCACCGGCCTGGATGAGCACGCGGCTCATATCGAGTCTGCTATTCAGCATCGGGGCATTGGATCCTCTGGCGTACACCGGCGCCGCGGGACTGCTCTTCATCGTGGCCGTTGTGACCTGCGTGATACCTGCGCTTCGCGCTGTGCGGCTCCAGCCGGACACCGCCCTCAGGAACGAGTGATGCGGCGTCAGCGCGTCGATTGATTTTCGGCCCCGATGACGGCTGCGCCGACCGTGCGTCCGTGTGCCCTGGCATCGCCGCCGACGGCTGTAACCAGCGCAAACCCGCGTGCAGCGAGCGCCGACGAAAAACTGGCCACTGTCCGACTGTCGCCGGCGTCGATCACGGCGCCCACCTTTCCCGTCAGCGTGCCCGCGGACGCCAGCCGATCGAGCAGCGCAATGAACGGCTGCCACGCGTGCGACGCCGGCGTCATACCGGCAGTGGGCACGATGATCAGCGCGGGCGATCCGGCCAGGTCCTTCTCGGTGGGCGCCACGTACTCTTTCTGCAGCCGGCGCAATGTATCAGCGCACTCGGCTGGGGCCGGGCGCCCGTCATCCGCGAGCCGCCGCAACCGCGGAAGCGCGCGCGCGTTGACGACGCCGACCGCGGCTGCATGTGCGATCGTTTCGGTGGCCCCACATCGGGACGAGAACGCGACGACAACACCAGGTTGGGCCATGAAGGTGCTCAGGGGAGATCGAAGAGCAGGACCTCGCCGTTCCCTGAGACGGTGACGGTGCGCTCGTCACTGATGGCGGCACCGTCGCCTTGCTGCAGCGGCGTGCCGTTGACGTCTATGTCGCCCCGTACCACCTGAATCCAGGCGTGTCGTCCCTCCGGCAGGGCGTGGGTCACGCGGTGGTCTCCGCCGACTTCGGTCACATACACGCGCGCATCCTGGTTGATGACGGCTGTGTGCGCCGGGTCGGCGGCTTCGGGCGCGGCCAGCAGGTGCAGGCGCCCGCGTTTGTCCTGCGGGGCAAACGCGATCTGTTGGTACGAAGGAGTGAGGTCTTCGGCTCGCGGGTCGATCCAGATCTGAAGCGAGTGTGACGACTCCGTTTCCGAGGCGTTGAACTCGCTGTGCACGATGCCATCGCCGGCAGTCATCGCCTGAAGCTCGTTGCGTCCGAGGACGTGCGGCCCGGTCAGGCTGTCGCGGTGGGCCAGGCGGCCCTCGACCATGTAGGTCAAGATTTCCATGTCGCGATGGCTGTGCGGGCCGAATCCCTTGCCGGGCGCGATGCGATCCTCGTTGAGCACGCGCAGGACGCGGAAGCCCATGAAATTCGGATCCTGATAGGCGCCAAAAGAAAACGTGGCGTTGGAGCGTAGCCACCCGGCGTCGGTATAGCCACGGTCTCCGCTCCTGCGAATCGTGATCATGCGAGTGATCTCAGTCGTTCGGCGCGAAAAAAGCAAGGCTCGCTAGCCGCTACAGCTGGCTCATCCGATCAGCATTCGCATCTGAGCGTCTACCCGATTCTGGGGATTCAGTTGCTGAGCAGCGTGACTATACTGCGTGGCTTCAGGGGGACACATGCAACAACGAGCTTTGAGAGTGCTCCTGTTAGTGGGGCTCGTCGCGTCACTACCATCCATCGTCCATGCTCAAGCGCTAGCAGGCGCAGTCAGAGATCCGTCCGGCGCCATTCTTCCGGGCGTCACTGTCGAAGCCGCCAGCCCGGCGTTGATCGAAAGAGTTCGTTCGGTGGTGACCGACGGCACCGGGCAGTACCGCATCGTCGATCTGCGGCCCGGCACGTACACACTGACCTTCACGCTCCCCGGATTCAACACGGTTGCGCGGACCGGCATCGAGCTGAGTGGATCAGGCACTGTGACCGTCAACATCGAGATGTCCGTCGGCGGACTCGAGGAGACGATCACCGTCGCAGGTGAGACCCCCGTCGTCGACGTGCAGAACGCCACCCGGCAGGCGGTGTTGAGCGGAGAGCTCGTGGCCAGCGTGCCGGCGGCCCGGAGCTGGAACGGTCTGCTGCTGCTGATGCCCGGCGTGACCGGTACTCCCAATTCGATGCAATTGACGCCGTCGATGATCACCTTCGGCATTCACGGCGGTCCGACGAGCGAGGGGCGGCTGCTTGTCGGCGGCATGAACGTGGGTGCTTCGCGTGGCGGTGGCGGTGTCTCGGGATACCAGGTCAACACCGGCAACGTCGAAGAAGTGACCTTTGCCACCTCCGGTGGTCTCGGCGAAGTGGAAACCGGCGGCCCCTACATGAACATCGTCCCGAAGACGGGTGGAAACAACTTCACCGGCGGATCTTCGTTCTTCTACTCGAACGACTCGTTGCAGAGCAGCAATTTCACCGACGAATTGCGGGCTGCAGGTCTGCGGTCGCCCGGTGATTTGCTCGAACTGTGGGATGCCGATGTCAGCCTGGGTGGTCCCATCAAGAAAGACAAGCTGTGGTTCTTCTCATGGCTGCGCAATCAGGGCAACTCGATGTCGGTGCCTGGCATGTGGGCCAATCTCAACGCCGGCAACCCGAACTCATGGAGCTACGAAGCCGATCAGAGCAGGCCAGCGCGTGGCGCGGGCAAGACGCGCTCCGGAGCCGTGCGATTGACCTGGCAAATCAGCGAGAAGAACAAGCTCACCGGCTTCTGGGACGAACAGTGGGGATGCTCGGGCGCGCGATGGCCCGGTTCGACGGTCGGCAGCGCCTGTCGTGACAACACCGACGGATGGATTATCGGTGGAAGCGCGACGACGGCACCCGAAACCGCAACCTATTCGACGCCACCGAATCGCATCACGCAGGTGAACTGGGTGGACACGATCTCGAACAAGGCGCTGCTCGACGTGGGGTGGAGCGCGTACAACAACCGATGGGGAGGGGGAGCCGCGCCCGGCAATCCGACCACCGATCTGATCGCCGTGTCCGAGCAGGGCGGGAGCATCCCGGGTCTGTGCTATCGCTCGTACAGTCCGGCGTGTGGCGACAAATCGACCGGCTGGATCTCGTCGAACACGTGGAAGGCGCACTTCTCCTACGTGACCGGCGCGCACAACATGAAGTTCGGCTACAACGGCCTGTGGAACTACGACAGCCAGGAGTCCAACCCGGCGCCGCCCGATGCGGTCCAGTACCGATTCAACAACGGGATCCCGAATCAGATCACTGAGTTCTCGGGCATGTTCGAGAGTGAGTGGCGCACGCGCTTCGATGCCCTGTTCGTCCAGGATCAATGGACGTTGAAGCGGCTGACACTGCAGGGCGGCGTCAGATACGACCACGCGTGGAGCTACTACCCCAGCGCGCGGATTGGAGGGACCCGCTTCTTCCCCAGCGTGACGACCATCGACAAAGCTGACGGCGTGAACTTTCATGATGTCAGCCCGAGGGTCGGTGCTGCGTACGACCTCTTCGGAACGGGGAAGACCTCCGTCAAGGCGAACTGGGGACGATACCTGTATCCGGCGCAGAACGGCGGCATCTTCACCGGCGCGGCACCGACATCGCAGATCGCAACTCGTGCCGACCGAAGCTGGACGGACGCGAATCGAAACTTCATCCCCGACTGCGATCTGTTGAATCCCAAAGCGCAGGATCTTCGTTCGACTGGTGGCGACTCGTGCGGCGGCGTTGCCAATACGAACTTCGGGACGTTGAATGCCGGCCTGAGCTATGCGGATAAACTGCTCAACGGCCTTCGCCCGTGGGACACACAGATAGGCGTGGCGCTGCAGCACGAGATTCTCCCGCGCATCGCGGCGGAAGTTCAGTTCAACAAGCGGTGGTGGTACGGCCAGTACATCACTCGCAATCTCGCCGTGAATGCCTCGGACTTCACGCGATACGACATTACGGCCCCGGTCGATCCGCGACTCCCGGGTGGGGGCGGCTATGTCGTATCGGGTCTGCACGACGTCGCTCCTCAGCTCTTCGGGGTCGTCGATTATCAGGTGCAGGCGGCCAGCGATTACGGCAAGTACGCCCACCACTGGAACGGCGTTGATTTCACGGTGAGCGCGCGCACGCTGAACGGCCTGACGTTGCAGCTGGGCACCAGCACCGGGCAGACCGTGATGGACTTCTGCGAGGTTGCCGAGAAGGTCCCCGAGAGCCTCGTTCCACCGCAAACGGTCACCATCGGCGTGTCGATTCCAGGTCCGAGCGCGTTGGGTGTCAATCAATCGGGCGCGATGCCGCTGCAGTATTGTCACCTCGCGTCCGGATTCCTCACGCAGTTCCGCGGCCTCGGCACGTACCTCGTGCCCAAAGTGGACGTCGAGGTCAGCACGACCTTCCGCAGCAACCCGGGCGTGCAGTTGGCGGCGAACTACAACGTTCCCGCGGCCGTCGTGGCGCAGTCGCTCGGCCGTCCGCCATCTGGTGGCGTGGCCAACGTCACGGTCAACTTGATCGAGCCGGGGACGCTGTATGGCGATCGTGTCAATCAGCTCGATCTGCGTCTGGCGAAGCTGGTGAGATTCGGTCGCGCGCGAACGAAACTGCAGGTCGATTTCTATAACCTGCTGAACGTGTCGACCGTGCTCACCTACAACCAGATCTATAGTCCGGTGACCACGACGTGGCTGAATCCGCAGGACGTGCTGGATGCCCGCGTCGCGAAGCTCGGAGTCACGGTCGACTTCTGATGGTAAACGGGGTCGGGAGTCATTTAAAGGAGACAGCTCTGATCATGAAGTGTCCTGATCAAATGACCCCCGACCCCATTGATCACTTTGTCGATGCCAACAATTCCAGCAGCGCTGACGACACCGCCTCGGGCCGTTCGCGCGGCATGAAGTGGCCGACCCCGGGAACGACGCGGCGAGCGACGAGGTGTTCGAATGCCGCACGTTCGGCAGGTGGTGACTCCATCGGTGGCCGCGCGATACCATCCTCGGCACCATACAACGTGATTGAAGGAGCCTGAATCCGCGGTCGCTCTGCGAGTCGGGCTTCCACCTCCTTGAAACGTGGCTCTCCCGGCGCGTTCATGATGCGATGCCGGTAGGAATGAATCACGACGTCAACGAAGTCCGGGTTGTCGAACGACGGCGCCGTCCGCTGGTAGGTGTCGTCGGTGAAGTGCCAGCTCGGCGACCACTGTTGCCACAGGTAGCGGCAGATCTCATGTCGATTCGATTGCAAGCCGGCACGCCCGCGCTCGGTGTTGAAGTAGTACTGATACCAGAGTCGGTGTTCGGCTGCCGCCGCAGCAGGCGGTTGCAGCGCGGTGGTGTTTTGAACGGTATAGCCGCCGATCAGAGCTGTCGCGCGTACGCGATCCGGATGAAGGGCTGCGGCGATCGCCGCCGCGCGGCCGCCCCAATCGTATCCAGACACTGCAAACCGCTGTATCCGCAACGCATCCGCAAAGTCGATGACGTCCTGGCCGATGGCGGCCTGTTCGGCCATGCGCGGTGCCGCCGGATCGCGAAATCGTGTGGGACCGTACCCGCGCAGGTAGGGAACCAGCGTACGAAATCCCGCCTTGGTCAGCGGCGGCACCACCCCGTCGAATGCGCGGACATCGTCGGGGAAGCCGTGCAGAAGAATGATGGGGAATCCATTCGGATCGCCGGCTTCCTCGTACGCGATGGATAGCACCGATGTCTGTACGCTTTTCGGTGCCGGCGGGGCGCTTTGTGCCTGCGCACTGGAGCCGGTCGCGAGCTCCGTCACCACACTCACGCCGGTCAGCGCCGCAACTTTGAGAAACGTTCGTCGATCATCTACTCCCGCGACTCGCTTGTGTCGGTGATTTCGCGAGCGCTCGTCCTCAGAAAGGCCAGCCGTTCGTGTCGGCTTGGCCTTGGCAGAAGTTCCCAACACAAGCGAGCTGCAGTGTAGTCCCATGGCGCGCATGCTATCACCGGGGCAGCATGTCGACGTTTGGCACGGCCCCTATTTACATGTAACCTAACCGGATGACACGTCGACAACTCCTGGGACTCCTCTCGATGGTGGCTGCAACCGGTGTTCGGGCCGGGGCGCAACAGGGACCGGCGGTTCAGGTCTACAAGGACCCGACATGTGGCTGTTGCTCGCTGTGGGTCGAACACTTACGCAAGGCGGGATTCTCTGCCACCGTCTCTGACGTCGAAGACATAGACGCAATCAAGACGAAGCACGGTGTTCCGCGTCAGGCGAGGTCCTGCCACACCGCAATCCTCGGCGGCTACGTCATCGAAGGTCACGTTCCAGCCGCGGATGTGCAGCGTCTTCTCAAGGAGCGACCGGCTGTTGCCGGCATTGGTGTGCCGGGTATGCCGATCGGATCTCCAGGCATGGAGGTCGCGAGCGTCAAGCCGCAGCCGTACGACGTCCTCGCGTTCAGCAAGGCTGGCGAGATAACCGTATTCGCCTCTCACAAGTAGAAGGCGCGATGGGTGGAAGCGTCGCGCGAGCGCGACGAGGCGTGAGCAGCCAGCTCCTAACTCTCAACTCCCAAGGTACAACTCCCAAGAACCGGTGCATTTCGGGAGTTGGAATTTGGGCGTTGATCCTTACTAAAGCCTGCACTAAGGCGTAGTCTCGAGCGCAATATCGAGCGCGCGCCGCTGGCCGGCGTCGAGCTTCAGTACTCGTTCCTGCGAGGCGTAGCCTTCCAGCGTCACGCGTATATGTTTGTCACCTGGCGGCAGATGGCGAATGGTGACGGGCGACACGCCCCACGCGATGCCATTCACGGTGACGCGCGCTCCCGCTGGTTCGGTTGTCACGACCATCTCGGTAACTGAGTTCAC
>JBKPNV010000245.1:0-4992 GCA_046732795.1 Acidobacteriota bacterium | reverse complement strand
GAATTGGGTCTTGGTTTCGAACTCCCTTACGAGATCGAAACTTTGGCGCCGACTTCTTCGAATTTCTTCTTGATCGCTTCTGACTCATCCTTGGTCGCGCCTTCCTTGATCGGCTTGGGCGCGCTCTCGACGAGGTCCTTTGCTTCCTTCAGGCCCAGGTTGGTGACTTCACGAACGACCTTGATGACCTTGATCTTGTCCGCACCCACTTCTGTGAGCGTGACGTTGAACTCGGTTTTCTCCTCCGCCGGAGCCGCCGCGGCGCCGCCACCAGCCGCGGCCATCCCGGGCATTGCCATCGGCACGGCCGCCGCGGCGGAGACGCCCAACTCAGATTCGAGCGCCTTCACGAGCTGCGACAGCTCGAGCACGCTGATGCCCTTGATGTAGTCAATCACCTGCTGCTGATTCAATTCGGCCATGTTTTCCTCTACTCCTGTAGGGCGGGTGCTATGGAGACCCGCCGGATACGACGAGCCCAGAAACCAGGACCCGTCCTACGGGCGAATTCGATCCCGCCCTACGATCCCGCTTCCTTCTTCTTCGCTGCCTCGTTGAGCACCGTCACCAGGTTGCGCGGCGTTGCGGACAACACCGTTACAAGCTGCTGCATCGGCGCCTGCAACAGGAACAGCAACTTCGAATACAACTCGGGCTTGCCGGGCAGAGTGGCCAGATCGTTCACCGCGGCCGGTTGAACGGACTGCCCCTGAACCACGGCCGCCTTGATGACCAGCTTCGGCGTTGCCTTGATGAACGTCGTCAGCGCCTTCGCGAGCGCGACCGCGTCGTTGTCCGTGTAGGCCACAGCCGTCGTTCCTTCGAAGTGGGCTTCGAGAGCGGCGAGCCGCGTGCCCTTCGTGGCGCGCTTCGCGAGCGTGTTCTTGACGACGCGATACTGCGCCTTCGCCGATCGCAGTTGACGACGCAGTTCGGTCGCCCCTGGAACGTCGAGCCCCTTGTAGTCCACGAGGACCGCCGTGTCGGCCGTCTTGAACGCGGTAGACAGATCCTGAAGTTCCTGCTCTTTTTCAGCTTTGGTTACAGCCATCGCTCCCCCTAGACTTTCTGCCGCTCATCGATGTGGGCGGTGTCGATGGTGACGCCCGGCCCCATCGTGGAGGACACGGTGACTGACTTCAGGTACTTGCCCTTCGCGGCTGACGGCTTCGCTTTGACGACGCTATCGACCAGCGCGTGAGCGTTTTCAATCAGGCTGTTCGACGCGAAGGATGTCTTCCCAACCGGCGCATGGATGATCCCGGTCTTGTCGACGCGGAACTCCACCTTACCAGCCTTGATTTCCCGGATCGCCTGCGCCACGTTGGGCGTGACGGTGCCGGTCTTCGGGTTCGGCATGAGCCCGCGCGGGCCGAGGACCTTTCCGAGTCGACCGACGCCGCGCATCATGTCGGGCGTCGCGACCACCGCGTCGAAGTCCATCCACCCGCCGAGGATCTTTTCCACGACGTCGTCGCCGCCAACGAAGTCAGCGCCAGCATCCTGCGCTTCCTTCTGCTTGTCGGCGCCCGCGATTGCCAGGACCCGCTTGCTCTTTCCCAGGCCGTGGGGCAGAACGACCGTGCCGCGTACCATCTGGTCCGCGTGCTTGGGGTCGACGCCCAGCCGCATGGCCATTTCCACCGTCTCGTCGAACTTGGCGTACTTCACCTTCTGAATCAGGGGAATCGCCTCTTCGATCGAGTACAAACGGTCCTGCACCTGCGCCGCGGCCGCCGTGAATTTCTTGCCGTGCTTTGCCATGTGCCTCCTTGTGGTGCTGGCGGCACGCGCTCGCGTGCCTCCCACTGCTATGACACCGGGTGTGATTTCCTCTGGGTTACTCGCACGAAATCACACCCGGTGTCTTGATCGTGTTACCCGATGACATCTATCCCCATCGAGCGCGCCGTGCCGCGTACGGTCTTCACCGCGGCAGCGAGATCCGTGGCGTTGAGATCCGGCATCTTCTGCTTGGCGATGTCCTCGACTTGCTTCGCCGTGACCGTGCCGACCTTGTTGCGGTTCGGCTCGGGCGAGCCCTTCGCGAGGTTCGCCACCTTCTTCAGCAGCACCGACGCGGGTGGCGTCTTGGTGATGAAGCTGTAGCTGCGATCGCTGTAGACCGTCACGACGACGGGAATGATCAGGCCGTCGTCCTTGGCCGTCTTCGCGTTGAAGTTCTTGCAGAAGTCCATGATGTTCACGCCGTGCGGACCGAGCGCGGTCCCGACCGGCGGAGCGGGCGTCGCCTTGCCCGCGGAGATCTGCAACTTCACCATTGCCTGTACTTTTTTAGCCATCGGTTCCAGACCACATTGGCCACGGGGCTCACGAAGGATCGCCACGAAGGCCACGAAGATCACCAAGGGATTTGTGCCTCGTGGTCATCGTGTTCTTCGCGGCCAAATTGTCTTCGTGCACGTCGTGGCTAAATCTTCTCCACCTGCAAAAAGTCCAATTCCACCGGCGTCGCGCGGCCGAAGATCGTCACCATCACCTTCAACGTGTTGCGATCGAGGTTGACCTCGTCGACCACGCCGTTGAAGCTGGTGAACGGCCCTTCGTTGATCCGCACGTGATCGCCCTTCTCGAAGGTGTACTTCGGCTTCGGTTTCTCCGCTGCCGTCTTCACCTGCTCGAGAATATGGTCGACCTCTTCCTTGCTGAGCGGTGTCGGCTTCGTGCCTGCGCCGACAAACCCGGTCACCTTTGGCGTGTTCTTCACCACGTGCCACGCATGGTCGGACATCGTCATCTCGACCAGGATGTAGCCGGGAAAGAACCGGCGCGCGCTCTTCACCTCGCGTCCACCACGCTTCTCGACGATGTCCTCTGTGGGAATCAGGACCTCACCGATCTCGTTCTGGAGCCCATAGGCCTGGACACGCTGCTCGAGCGATTCCTTCACTTTGTTCTCGAAGCCCGAGTAGGTGTGCACGATGTACCAATTCTTCGCGTGCCCGCCCGGTTCGTTCGTCGCCACGTCCGTCATGCCGCACCAAAGCGCCGGAAGATCCAATTCACCGCTGCGTTCAACGCCAGATCGAGACCCCAGAGATAGATGCCGAAGAACGCTGAGGTCAGGATGACGACGACCGTCGTGGCGTACACCTCTTTGCGTGCCGGCCACGTCACGCGTTTCATCTCATTGCGGACCTCGGTCAGGAAGGTGCGGCCATTGTTCCACCATCCGGTGATGCCGCTGCCTTCGCTCCCGCTCGCCGGTTTGACTTGCTCTATCGTGGCCATTCTCTGTATCTCACTCGGGCCTCGGGCTCCGGGGCCCGGGACTGGAGTCGTTGCCCAATTCGAACTGCGTTGCCAATTCCGTGCTCCAGCGTCTCGAGGTCGCCGGATTTCGAGCCCCGAGCCCCGGATCCCGAGCCCCGGTTTATTGGCAGGTCAGGAGGGACTCGAACCCCCAGCCCTCGGTTTTGGAGACCGATGCTCTACCAATTGAGCTACTGACCTTCGAATCATCAATGATTCGTGATCGGTGATTGTTGAATCGTCGTTGAATGTTGATCTTTGATTGTTGAAGCGGCTTCGCGCCGTCGGCCAACCGAATCGACAATCGAAAATCACCAATCAACAACCGAATCAAGAATCAAAGATCACGCAATCACCAATGCTTATTTGCTCTCCTTGTGCGCCGTGTGCTTCCGGCAGAAGCGACAGAACTTGCTGAACTCCAGCCGTTCGGTCGTCTTCTTTTTGTTCTTCGTCGTGCTGTAGTTCCGACGCTTGCACTCGCCGCACGCCAGTTGAACGATGTCTCGCATTGCTCAGGTCCTACTCGATGATTTCCGTGATCGTGCCAGCGCCGACCGTGCGGCCGCCTTCGCGAATGGCGAAGCGGGCCCCCTTCTCGAGCGCCACCGGGGTGTGCAACTCCGCCGTGATCGTCGTGTTGTCCCCCGGCATCACCATCTCCACCCCGTCCGGCAGCTTCAACGACCCCGTCACGTCGGTCGTCCGGATGTAGAACTGCGGCCGATACCCCGTGAAGAACGGCGTGTGCCGCCCGCCTTCTTCCTTCGACAGGATGTAGACCTCGCCCTTGAACTTCGTGTGCGGCTTGATCGACCCCGGCTTGGCCAGCACCTGCCCGCGCTCGACGTCCGTCTTTTCCACCCCGCGCAGCAGCACCCCCACGTTGTCCCCCGCCACGCCCTCATCCAGCAGCTTGCGGAACATCTCCACGCCCGTGACCACCTTCTTCTCCGTCGGCTTGAAGCCCACGATCTCGACTTCCTCGCTCACCTTCACCTTGCCGCGCTCAATGCGCCCGGTCACCACCGTCCCCCGCCCCGAGATCGAGAACACGTCTTCGATCGGCATCATGAACGGCTTGTCGACCTCCCGCTGCGGCAACGGAATATAGCTGTCGAGCGCCTCCATCAGCTTCACCACGCTCTCCACCCCATCCGCCTCGCCTTGCAGCGCCTTGAGCGCGCTCACCCGTACCACCGGCGAATCCTCCGGGAACTGGTAGGTCTTGAGCAGGTCGCGCACCTCGAGCTCCACCAGATCCAGCAGCTCCGGGTCGTCCACCGCGTCCACCTTGTTCAGCGCCACCACCAGATACGGCACGTTCACCTGCCGCGCCAGCAGCACGTGCTCCCGCGTCTGCGGCATCGGCCCGTCCACCGCACTCACCACCAGGATGGCGCCGTCCATCTGCGCCGCCCCCGTGATCATGTTCTTGATGTAGTCGGCGTGCCCCGGGCAGTCCACGTGCGCGTAGTGCCGGTTGGCCGTCGAATACTCCACGTGGCTCGACGCAATCGTCAGAATCTTCGTGTCGTCGCGCCGCCCCTGCGATTCCGACGCCTTGGCCACTTCGTCATACGGCACGAACTTCGCCCACCCCTTGTCCGCCGCCACCTTCGTCAGCGCCGCCGTCAAGGTCGTCTTCCCGTGGTCGATGTGCCCGATCGTCCCCACGTTCACATGCGGTTTGGACCGATCAAATTTCTCTTTCGCCAT
>JBKPNV010000244.1:0-6825 GCA_046732795.1 Acidobacteriota bacterium | reverse complement strand
GCGGCCGAGCAGGCCCGTCGCGTCTCCGACGCAAGCTTCGATGCACTGAGCCAGGCGGGCGTGTTCCTGATGACTGCGCCGAAGAAGTACGGCGGAGCCGAAACGGACTTCCAGACGCAGTCCGAAGTGCTCGCGCAGCTGGCACGCGGATGTCCTTCCACCTCATGGGTGGCCACCATTTTCAGCGCTATGTCGTGGCTGGCCGCGACTTTTCCCGATCACGCCCAGGAGGAAATCTTCGGAGACGGCGATCCGCGCATCAGCGGAGTGTTCTCGCCAACCGGGACCGGTGTGAAGAAAGACGGGGGCCTCGTGGTCAGCGGTCGATGGGGGTTCAACACCGGTTGCCATGGCGCCCGGTGGACGGTATTGAACGCCGTCGTCGGCACGGGCGCCGATGCGGTGCCGACGTGCGTGATTGCCCGGACCCGCGAGCTGACCATCGTCGACGATTGGTATGCCACCGGGATGTCTGCCACCGGCAGCAACACGATCGTGGCGGACAATGTGTTCGTTCCCAGCCATCGGTGCATGCCGTTGCCGGACATGCTCGAAGCGCGTCTGCCGCCGAGACATAACGCCGCGAATCGGTATTTCAACTACCCCCTCGCGCCCGTACTGACTGTTAACGCGGGTGGCACGCCGCTCGGCATGGCACAGGGAGCCCTCGAGGGATTTCTCGCTCGCCTGCCGGGGCGCGGGATTGCCTACACCTATTACACGAACAAGTCCGAGGCGCCGGTCACGCATCTGCAGGTCGCGGAGGCGGCGCTCATGCTCGATTCAGTCGACTCGCACGTGCGCCGGGCTTCGGCGCTGCTGGACGGCCATACCGGCGGGCCGATGTCGATGGAAGCTCGCGTGACGTCGCGCGCGCACATCGCCTACGCGATGGGGCTGGCGCGCCAGGCGGTCGACACGCTCTTCTATGCGAGCGGCGCGTCTTCGATCCAGACGCACGTGCCCATTCAGCGCTTCCAGCGCGATGTACAGGCATTGGCGAACCATGCCATCATGCACACGCAGACCGCGCTCGAACTCTACGGGCGCGTGTTGTGCGGGCTACCACCGAATACCCCGATTTACTGACGCCTGACGCGTCCTGGTCCGTCAATTGCTCTTCGCGGAGCCTCTTTTGGCGATCAGACGGTCGGTTCGGCATTCACGATTCACTGCCTGACACCCCGTCAGCACCCGCCCGCACTCGAGTTTGCGCGACCCGAGCGGCTCGTCGCGCCTCACGAAACCGCTGCCCGACTTCCCACGGTCCGCTCTTCCCGCCAGACTTGCTCGACTTCGAGCGCGATTGACGTCGCCATGGTGAGCTGGGGATTGTGGCAGACCCGGTTCGCCGGAAACCCGTCGAGCCAGTTCCGGACTTCCTGCTCAACAACATTCCCAACGAGTTCGGACGACACGTCAAGCTGGCCGTGCGGACCGACGCCGACCCGCGCGCGCTCGCCGCTCGGAGATCAACGCCATCGATCCGCAGCTCGCCATCGACTTGATTGCCACGATGAACGGTCGCCTCGGTGACGTCGTGGCCCGACGCGGTTCAGTGCGATGACGCTTGGAGCCTTCGCAACCGGCTCGCTGCTGCTGGCAGCACTTGATCTCTACGGCCTGCTCGCCTTCACCGTCGCCGAGCGTCGTCGTGAGATCGCCTTCCGGCTCGCACTCGGTGCCGCACCGCCGGCGATTCTTCGGATGGTCGTCGGTCAGGGATCGACGCTCGTGTCGATCGGCTTGGGCCGGCATCGTGATTTCGTACCCCCGCGCATCTCGTAGCGGCGCTTCTCTATCAGACCGAGAGCCACGTGACACGTTCGGCAGCGTACCGCTCATGCTGATGCTGATCGCGCTGGTGGCGTGCGCGCTGCCGGCCTGGCGCGCGCGTCACGGGTTGAGCCGATTTCGGCGTTGCGCTCGGAGTAAAGAAGTTAACGACCGTGTAGCCGGGCGACCCTGTTAGTGCTGACGCCGAACGGACATTCACGATTCGGTGTCTGACACCCCCCGGACACCTCGATGAGCGTTCACGATTCACTGCCTGACACCCACCGGACCGCTTTTCACGACGGATTCGATTCCGAATCCGCCAGTCGTGATGGAGAAAACCCGCGCACCCACACCGTGATCTTCCCGACGCACGGTGGAAGCGGATCGCACGCAACCAGGTACAAGACGACGGTCGTGAGCACGATGAGGAGATAGCTGAGGAGAACCAGAGGGACACGCAGGTTGACGTACACGAACCAGACGGGATAGCCAAGCAGCAGGGCCAGAGTCAGGAACGAGATACGAAGAACGGCGTCTCGAATCTGTCGCGGGTTCCTGAGACCCTTGGCGACACGCCGATACGCGGCCGTTTCGTGCGTCTCGATCGGTACTTTGAAAATGGTCTGCGTCAGTGCGTAGAGCACAGCGACGCCAAAGAGCGCAGCTACGGTCCTCAGTACCGGATCGATGGTGACCGAGTACAAACCGGCCCACACGAAGTACACGATGATGCTGAGATTGGTGAGCTGAGCGGCCAGCCACACGTTCGTCCTGCCCGTCAGCCGCTGGAACCGGCGACAAGCTCGTTCGGTCAGGCTCAGGATGACCGCATCGATGACAGCCATCGTCCTACTGCTGCTTAGACACCGCTCGGTGGCAAACGATTCGAACGCGCGGCGCATCGTCGCGGCCTCGACTCATCGTCGAGACTGGCTAGCGTCGAGCGGCCAGCGGATTCTCCCACTTGAGTCCTGGAAATCGCGCAAAGTCACCATCAGTCGAGCACAGCGTCAATCCGTGCTCGATGGCGAGGGCGGCAAGGTGCGCATCCGGCACCAGTCGACTCGTCATGAATGACGCCGCGAGCAACTCGCCGAGCACTTCGGTGTGTCGCGTGCCTGGAAGCGGGACCCAGGCCGGATCGCAGTCGAGCCAGTCCTCCACCTGATGCCATGCTTCGACCGGCAACACCGGGTTGCGAAGGACCGCGGGGTTACTGACGATTCGAACAAATGCCAGGAGTGAAGGCCACGGCAGCCCGACACGCACGCTTCCGTTCAGTCGTTCGTCCAGCCAGGGACGCGCGTGCTCGTGCTCCGGTGCGGACCGATTGGCCGCATACACGAGCAGATTGGCGTCCACGATGATCACCGGTGCCGTTCGCCCTCGGCCCGGGAGAGCACTTCTTCGATGTTGTCCAGACTGCCCACAAGGCTCGACCCGAGGCTGAATCCCTTGGTCCGAAATCGATCGGAGCGGCGCTTGGGCGCGGCGAGCGTATCCAATCCGGCCCTGAGCACGGCGTTCACGATGTCCTTGAACGAAACGCGGCGCTTGCGCCGTTCCCTCTCGAGCCGAATCGCGACGTCATCGTCCAGGGTCACGGTCGTACGCACATCATGATGATATCGATTTGATGCGTTGATGTCTATGCAGTGATGTACTGATGCCAGGCGGCCGCCGGGACCTGACTTCCGCCACACGGCGTCGCAATCGCGGCGACGAACACCGACCGTCGCGGCAGCGACTCAGCGAAGCCGTTGTGACGTGAACTGACAGGCGGGGTGCCCTTCTGCTGCTGCCGCCGCCAGGATGCTGTCCGCCACGTTCGCGATCGCCGCGTACTCGTCGAGTCCGTCAGCCGCATGCAGCCGTTTCGCGATGGCTCCGAACAGCGTCATCGACGACACCAGTTTGGCGACGTCGATCGATGCGCCCATCATTCTGCCGAGTGTCCGACGTGGCTGCCGGTCGAGCTGTTCAACAATGGCGCTGCTGATCGTGAGAAGGCGCGAACGCAAAAGCGGATCGCGAAGGTAGTCTTCGGCTTCATCGATCCCGTCGACGCCGTATAGCTGCGACATCGCCGAGTGGCCCATACCCGCCAACTGCGGGAAGACGTACCAAATCCAGTGGCTTCGCTTCCCTCCCGCTCGAATTTCCGCCAGCGCCGATTCGAACCCCGCGATCGGCTGGTCCTGCGCGTCTTTGAATCGTTGCAGCCGTGATCCCATTCCGTCGGCAGGAAATCCATGCGACACAACGTCGCTGGTTTCAGGATATCCGTACCTCGATTGCGTTGGCTGAGTGAATCACGTCCGTTGCTTTCTGATCAGATCCGTTCCGATGAAATGTAAAGGCTCTGACGCCAACGACGTCACCGGCCGGCGTTAGCGGGCGACAACAGATCCGCTACGTGGCCGAGAAGAGCCTCGGCTACGAACGGTTTCTGAAGAAAACGCATCGCGGGGTCGACATGGACCACTTCGGGAATGGTGTCGTCGTAGTACCCGGACATGAACACCACGCGAAGCGCCGGATAACGGGGCCGCAGACGCTCGAAGAGCTCCGGCCCACGACCGCCGGGCAGCATGACGTCGGCAATCAGCACGTCAACCGGCCCTGCCTTCGATAGCACCGTTTCAGCCTGATCGGGCGTGCCCGCCTCGAACACGCGATAGCCGGCGCGCTCGAGGATGACGCGAGAGAGATACCGAACGGCTTCCTCATCCTCGACGATGAGCACCGAGGACGTGCTCGATCTGGCGCGCTGGCTCGTGGGCTCGACATCCCACGTCTCGCGCTCGCGCTGCAGATCGACGATTCGTGGCCAGTAAACGCGGAACACGGCGCCCTTGCCGATTGCGCTGTCGACGCTGATGTAGCCGTGTCCCGTAGACACGATTCCATAGACCGTGGCCAGACCGAGCCCCGTTCCCTTCCCTCGATCCTTGGTCGTGAAGAACGGCTGGAACAATCGCGCGCGCACCGCATCGCTGATGCCCACGCCACAATCGTGAACGGCCAGCATCACATACTCGCCGGGCGCGATTCGGCCACCTTGAGCAAACACCTCCGAATCGATCCGCACGTTCGCGGTCTCGAGGCGAATCGAGCCGCCCTGTGGCATTGCATCACGGGCGTTGAGGATCAGATTCACGATGACCTGTTCGAGCTGGCCGCGATCACTGCGAATGGATTCCAGGTCGTCGGCCAGAGACGTCGTCAACGCGATGTGTTCGCCGATCAACCGGCGAAGCATGTCGAGCAAATCCTGGATGATGTCGTTGGCGTTCAACACGACAACGGCCGGCACTTCTTGCCGGCTGAAGGCCAGCAACTGCTTCGTCAGGGCCGTGGCACGCGTCGCCGCCTTGATGACCTCCTCGATGTTTCTCCGCCGCGCCGGGTCGCTCAACCCGTCCTTGAGCAGTGACGAGTAGCCGAGAATGGCAGTCAGGAGGTTGTTGAAGTCGTGCGCGACACCGCCGGCCAGCTGTCCGATTGCCTCCATCTTCTGAGCCTGCAGGAACTGGGCCTCGAGCACGTGCCGGCTCGTGACATCAGCTGTCACACCAATCAACCGCGCCGTCCCGGCCGCCTGATCTGAGATCGTGCGGCCCGTCGTGCGCATCCATTTGATTCCGCCATCGGGAAGGATCACCCGTGACTCGACATCGAAAGGGACGAACGTGGCGCTGGCACGCTCGACCGCCGCCATCGCGACCGGATGATCGTCGGGATGCAATCGATCAAGGATGTCGTCGATCGTGCGAATGGTACCCGGGGAGGCCAGCAGCCCGCCCGCATTTTCGGCCCACACGACTTCGCGCGTTCGCAGGTCGATTTCCCAAACCCCGACCCCGAGCGACGTGAGCGCCGTCGACATGCGCTCCCGGGTGTCTTGCAATGCCTGCCTCGCGCGCCTGAGCTCGGCCGCATAGCGAAGCGCGAGAGACGCGAGGAGACCGATACTGGCGATAGCGAGTACCGTTATGGCAATCCACGCAGTGTCCAGCTTCATGAGGGTCGGATTGCCAACAGGGTCCTCTTTCAGCGGGTCGCAACTGATCTCACCGGCAAGAGATTGGAAGCGACCGCGCTTCGTACTAACGCCCGACCGGCCCGATTTGGACACGTGCACACAAAAACACCCCGACCATCTCACATCGAGGGAATTGGCACGGTTCTGAATGTCGAGGCGGGGTGTTCAGGCCCGCTTGCGCGCGTCGCGGATGATCTCAACGACCATCGCGGTCGATCCTACGAGGAAGAGCGCGTAGAACGGCGCGTACAGAATTTCCACCAACCGCATCAGCATCTCGACGAAGGCGACAATGACGACCACCACGCACTGGCCGCGTTTCGATCGGACCGTGGTCTTCGGATCCGTGATCATAAAGAAGATGAAGAGCTGGTACATCGGACCGGTGATAGGGGCAATCGCCGCAAGCCACGGGATACCGGTGACGGCGCTCCGGACCAACGAAAACACGCAGAACGCAATCACGTAGGTCGCCGAAATGTGCGCACGCCCGACTCGCCACACGATCACGGCGCCGAGCAACCAGATGACGGCCATCGGCGCCACCGCATTGCCCCACTGAATGCTCAGTACGGTCACCGTTGCCGGAGCCAGCAGCACCATGGCGCTGACGCCGAAGTTGGTCGGATTCCAGACGTGCCGCCCCTTGAGGCGCAGGACGTACTTGGAGAGGATGGAAATGAAGCTCGTGAAGAAGTACGGCCACCACAAAGGCGATCGGATGAGGATGCCGGCGCTGATACCGCTGATGTAGGCGCTGGCCGGATGCGGCCACTTGCCGTAGGTGATGCGCCCAAGCAGCAGCTCGGTTCCGATCGCTACCACAATTGACAACGCCGTCCGTTCCCAGCCCTCGAGAATCCCGAAGGACAGGTTGGCACCCAGCAGAATGAACGTGATCAGGATCGGCGGAAGAAACCGATTGTCGATCGTCAAGACACGTCGGCGCGCGGGCACCTGTTCGGCGGGCGACGCCTGTCCATCGTAGCCTTCGCGAACGC
>JBKPNV010000243.1:0-16346 GCA_046732795.1 Acidobacteriota bacterium | reverse complement strand
TGCACGCCGAGGCGGCATGCGCGGAAGACACCGACTGGCCGCAGATTGTCGGACTCTACGACCTGCTCGTGCGGGCCGACCCTTCACCGGTGGTGGAACTGAACCGCGCCGCTGCTGTCGCGATGCGCGACGGCCCCGCCGCTGGTCTTGCCCTCATCGACGCGATCCTCGCGCGCGGTGAGCTGACTGATTATCAGTTCGCGCATTCCGCGCGCGGCGAATTGCTCCGAAGGTTACGAAGGACGGAAGACGCCAGAGCAGCCTACGAGCGCGCCCTGGGCCTAACCCATCAGGATACTGAACGGCGGTTCATTGAGCATCGCATACGGATGCTGTCCTGAATGTGGCGTGCCTCAGCGAAAAATAGGGATTGAGGCGCCGAAGCCGAGAACGGTCTCAAACTCTTTGCCTTTTACAAGCACGGTTGGATCAGACCCCTCGACGACGTCGAAGCCGTTCTTATACATACGGAGCGTGACTTCCCAATCCGACCCGAGCATGTGCCACGTAACTGGCTGCAACTTCAGCCCGTAGTTGCCAACACGACGGAAGTCCTGGCTGGCGATTAGGTTCAAGGTAGCGCCTACCGCGTGGTATTTGCCGAACTTGGTTCTGAAGGCAAACATCGGGTCGGCAGAGACCATGTACGCGTGGCCGAACTTGAAATCTTTGCCAGGGTCCAGCCCTGTCGAGATGTACGTGCCTCCGTGCAGGAAGAACCACACGTGCGGTGGCTCGTACTTCAAAGGCCAGCCAAGGTCCAACCCGCCGTTCTCTCCCTTCTGCACGGGAAAACCAGCAATCGAGCAGTGATGGAGTGTCCCGTCCAGATCAAGCAGGCATCCGCTCACTCCGCCGGCCAATTGAGGGCCGCTCATTTCGACGATGAAATCCCAGAGTCCGGCGCTTCCCGTACGAGGAAAGGCTAACAATACAGCGAGGACACACACCGTCATCCAGAGTCGACTTCCTTGCATCGAACCCTCCTGAGCGATTCCGTGTGTTCGAACTCCCCGCGGCTCTACCTGGCCGGCGCAGAGTCAAACAGAAAACGAGTTTCCCCGGTTCGTTGTAAACGGGGATCATCGCCGCGTACACGGTGACGCGGCCGACCTGGTTCAGTCGGGGTGTAGAGCAGCAACTCGCTGCCGGCACTACCAATAACGAGAGCTGGTCGATCATCGAACTGGACGACGGGAAAGCGTTCCAAGACCAGCCGGCGTGGCGCACCTGTCCACGCGATAAACGCACAGGCGACGGCAATGGCACCCCACTTCCACAGACGAATGGTGGGCGACGCCCGCGCGCGCTTTTCGAGCCGCGGAAACCAGCGCCACACAATCAGCGCCATGAGCATGCTGGAGTAGGCCGAGGCTAAATAGTGATTTGTGTACATGCCCCTGTTGGCTGAACTCAAGATCGTCAGGTCCGCAGTCGTCGACGGGTTACTCCATAGTTCCAACAGCGCATTCTGGAAATTCGCGAACACCACACGGTTCAAGACAAACAGCCACACCACACTCGCGACGACAATGACGGCTGCCGTAATCGTCGGATCCCACGTATTCGTCACGGCAATGATGCGTTTCAGCGGCGCCGTCACACGATCACCAAGAAATACGGCGACTGCCGCGAGCGCCGCGAGCACGGCGCCTCCTACGAGCCACATCAAGGCGAACGGGATCATGACCCTCACCCCGACTGCCACGGTATCAGCTATTCCCAACGTGAAATCACGATCGATTTGAAGCGCCACGTCGAAGACGCGAGCGGCGATGAACCCGATCACTCCCGTTAACGCAAGCAGACCGATTGCGATGCCCACCGCGCGTTTGGCATAGTCCCAGCCGCTCGGGCCCGGAGGCGGCATCGGTCGAGGAGGGGCGACAAACTCGGGACGCGTGGCGGGCTCGCCCGAGAGCTTCGCCTCCATCTCGCCAGCCGACGCGTACCGTCGCTCTGGATCCGGATCGATGGCGCGTTCGACGATGGTAATGAACGACTCGCTGAGGTCCGGACGCTCGTCACGCAGCCGGCGTCGCCGCCCGCGGGCATGCGCATCGAGCAATTCTTTCGGGGTCGAGCCCTCGACCGGGAACCGTCCGGTGACCAGGTAAAAGAGCAGCACTCCGGCCGCATAGATGTCGCTGCGCACGGTCGCATCGCCGCCGTGGAGGACCTCAGGCGCCAGATACAGCGGCGTGCCTTGCGCGCGCTTCCCCAGCGACGGATCGTTGACGAACTGACCGGCGCCGAAGTCCATCAAGATGATCCGGCCGCCGTCGTGCGCGCGCATCACGTTCTGCGCCTTCACATCGCGATGGATGATGTTGGCGCGGTGCACCGCCGCCAGCGCCCGGCACACCTCCTGACCGACGCTCGTGGCTTCGCCGGCGCTCATCCTTCCCCTCGCGACGCGGGCCGCGAGGGTCTCGCCGTCAACGAAGTCCATCCAGAACCCGACACGCCCGTTGTGCCGGTCGGCGCCATGCACTGTGACGACGTTGCTGTGACGTACGCGGGCGAGCTTGCGGGCTTCGTGGAGGATGTCAGAGGGCTGAACGCGATCTTCTGCCTCGCGCTTGAGGAGTTTCAGCGCGACAGGATGATCGAGCCAGGTATCGTGTGCCTGATACACCTCGCCGTACGAGCCTTCGCCGATCTTGCGAACCAGGAGGAGCGGTCCCCACGCCGCTCCCTCATCCGACGCTGCTTCCGCCGCCACCACGACCGGCGGGCGCGGCGGCTGCGGAGGCCACCCATGTCCCGGCACCGTCGCCGGGGCCGTGACCACGCCTTCTGGCGTGGGAATGTCGTCGACCTGCGATCGATGGACCTCGGAAACGTCGGCGATGAGACGAAGCTGTCGAATGAGAGCTCGTGCTTCTTCGTCATGGGCCGCCCGTTCGAGCGCATCCCAATCGATCGACTCCCCGTCGGCGACCGACTCGAACAGTTTGTCGAGATCGTCTGACTCTCCCGCCATGCCTCACGGCTCCAATCACGCATGGCCGGTCCGAAACGAGTCGTCGAACGGCACCGGAGGGGTCATGACCAACACTCCGGCGACAGCCTGGCTGTCTACGTGTGGGCGAGGCTTACGATACTACGCGTTGATGGTCAGCGGGGGTCCGACGAGTCAGGGGCTCCGCCCTGTTGTGCCGGCGAGCCAGGTGTTTCGCTCTTACGGCACATCGCCTTGAGGAGATTCTTGAGGGCGCGCACGACCGCCATCCGGGCTGCGTCGGCGCTCGGCTTTCCGAGTGCAATGGCAATCTCGTCGTAACTTTGCTGCAATTCCACGCGGGCGATGATCGCCTCCCGATCCACTTCGCGCAACGTTTTCAGCGCAGCTTCGTAGCGGTCCAGCGACTCCTGCCCGATCGCGCGTTCCAGCGGCGATGGTGCCTCGTCTGGCTGCTCGTCGGGTAACTCCGTCGGGACAGGGCGCCCTTTGACCTTCCGAATCTCATCGCGAATGTGGTTGTGAACCGCTTGCCTGAGATAGGCCTGCAATGCGCCGGGATGCCTCGCTTCGAACTTCTTCAGATGCGGCAGCGCTCGCAGGACGGCGTTCTGCACGAGGTCCTGCGTTTCGGCAAGACTCCTCGCCCATTGCGGAAGCCGGCCCCGTGCCCAGCGCTGGAGCGGCGGAATCGACCGCTCGACGAGCTGGCTGACTGCGTCTTCATCTCCCCGCTTGAACCGTTCCAGGAGGTCGAGCGTGCTCAGCATCCCGACCGGCCGGTCAGGCAATTCCATCTCCCGCATCGTCGTGGTGCACATGGTATCCCTCACTTGTTGGCGACAACAAGGTGGTCCTGGCGCTCACGAGTGCCCGATTGGTTCCGTCCCGGAATCCGCTCACACCCTGGTAAACGGCGGGATTCCAGGAACCGAACTCAGCCATGCGATTGCACGGTTTGACCGTTGCGAGAGTCCGGCCGAAAGCGGCGGTTAGGTCTCATTGCCGATCCCGAGTCCGGATCCCGAGTCCCGAGTCCCGGCATCGAGCCGCTCGGGACCGCGCTCCCGTTGTCGTTAGTGACTGCGCCAATAGGCGAGCAATGCCTGCGGGTCATCGAAGATCTGCGCCGCGCCACGCAGGCTGTCGTCCGTCCAGTAGCCGCCGCAGCGCAGCGCGATCGCATCGATGCCCGCGCGCTCTGCGGCTTCGATGTCGTATGGCGTGTCACCGATAAGCGCGGTGTATTTCGGATGAGCGTTCGATTTTACGAGTGCCGCATGCACGATGTCCGGATCGGGTTTCGACGCCTGCGCTTCATCTTTCGATGTCCGCTCGGGGATCAGGTCAGCCACCCCGGCGCGCTGGAGCAGTGCCGCCATTTCGCGATCGTCAGCCGACGTGGCGATCACCAGATCGATATGTTGATCGCGCAGATATTGGAGAAGCGATCGCGCGCCACGTGTCGGCTGCAGGGATGGGACCAGCGAATTGAAGATTTGCTTCTTTCGTCGCGTTATCGACTGTCCTTGATCCGAGTCTTCGCCAACATGAGCGAGTGCAGGGAGGATCTTATCGCCACCCATGCCGATCATTGGTCGAATCTGATCGACATTGACCTCGATGCCGTACTCTCGCATCGCCGTCGTCCACGAGTCGGCGTGTGCGGCGTTGCTGTCGATCAGTGTCCCGTCGACGTCGAACAGCAGGGTTCTGAAACGCATACAGTTCATGGTCAGCGCGCGCCTCGGCCCTTGGCTTGCAAGTTCCATGCGCGCATGGATGTCAACGCCGTGGTTGGCGGCCTGCTTCGTGACCTGGCGTTTGCTCAGACGTCGCCGCAGAAGACCTTCGGCTACAAGCGAGCCGCATCGATCGTCCTGTCGCTCGAGCAGCAGCTCACCGCACTGCGTGGATCCAACGGGACGCTGCCGAAAATCGCGGGCATCGGCCCGGGTTCTCTGCGCGTCATCATGGAGGTTCTCGATACCGGCGCGTCTTCAACAGTGGAAACTGCCGTCGCTGCGAGTGCTCGAAGAGATGATATTCAGCGGCGGCGCGTTCTCCGCACCCATTTCCTCAGCCGGGCGGAAGTCGTCCGGCTGCTCAGAGATCCCAACGTGAGCGGCCCAGCCCCGCGGGACTATCGCGGCGATCTGCAGATGCACTCGGAGTGGAGCGACGGAGCTCCGACGCTTGCCGACATCGTCGAAGCCTGCCTCGAACGGGGCTACTCCCATGCCGCGGTCACCGATCATTCGCACGGCCTCGCAATCGCCGGCGGAATGTCGATGGCCGAGGCGGCTAGACAGCACGATGCGATTGCCGTGCTCAACGCGGCGTACCGCAGCCGATTCAGATTGCTTCGCGGCATCGAGGCGAACATCGGGACCGAGGGGGCGCTGGATCTGTCCCCCGAAGAGGCGAAACAGTTCGAGCTGGTGCTCGCGGCGCCACATTCAAAGCTTCGCAGAGCGGAGGACCAGACCGAGCGCATGACGACGGCAATTCACAATCGCGCCGTCCACATCCTGGCGCACCCGCGAGGCCGCATCGCCGGCTCTCGCGCGGGGATTGTTGCTGATTGGGACACTGTGTTTGCGCGCGCCGCTCACGAAGGTGTCGCGATCGAGATCGATGGCGATCCGGCGCGGCAGGACCTCGATTACACATTGGCCGCACGCGCGCTCTCCGCCGGCTGCGTCTTCGCGCTCGATAGCGACGCGCACACGACAGAGCAACTGCGCTACGCCGATACAGCCTTGGCTCACGCGCGACTGGCCGCAATCCCTTCCGAGCGAATCGTGAACTGCTGGCCGATCGATAGGCTGCTCGCGTGGCTGGAAGATCGATCGTCGGCCGCCACCGAATGACAAACAGCCGCGCTGCCTGAAGCTGGCACCGGAGTTGCTGTTCCCTCGGGCAACTCCGGCGGATTTTGCACTCTGCAGAATCCCAAGTGCCCCACCGTTGTGTGTCGGAAGGCTCTCGAGCTTTCCGACACTGCCTCTCCGAATGAAGTTCACAGAAAAAGCCACTGGTCTTATGACTTTGCAGGATTTTGTCGTCGCGTCGCGTTCGGGAAGGTCTCGTGGCGGCTCTGCTAGTCGCACCGGCTCGTGTCACATTGTCAATTGCGTTTGCAACTTGTGCTTCGAGCCGGTGCGGGTCTGAAAAGGCGGGACGCAGTTACTATCGACGCCGCGGCCGCTTTGCGACGGCTGACGCCGAGGCGCCTCGACCTGTACGCGTGGACATTTCTTCTTCGCCCTCGTCCTCCTCGGACGGATGAGCGGCATCGGCGGCTTCCTGGTTGATGCCTCCCTCTGCGATGGAGGTCAGCTTTTCGTCCGCAGCCTTCTCTTCGTCCAGCGTTTCCTGTAGGAGTCTCTCTGCGTCGGTGTGGCCCATGCCGCGTGCCCACGCGACCAGGGTGCCGTACGCCGCCATCTCGTAGTGCTCGGCGCGCTGACCGGCAGCGATCAGGCAAGCATCCATGGTCGCATCATCGAAGTCCTCCTCCATGATCGCCTTGCCCTCGTCGATGATGCCGGCGATGCCGTCGCAGTGCTTTCCGCGAGCTTTCTCGTCCAGGCTCTGGAACACCTGCTCGAGGCGGTCGACGTGCCCACGCGTCTCCTCGAGGTGAGCTTCGAACGCCGCCCGTAATTCCTCGGACGTCGAGGCCTTTGCCATCTTCGGCAATGCCTTGAGCAACTGTTTTTCCGCATCGTAGGTGTCACGCAATTCATCGAGAAACGCATCGTGCAGTGTGCCGTTTTCCGCCATAGTCGGTCTCCTTCGTAGGTCACTGTGCCAGAGGTCGTTCACCCGGCTTCATCACCACCTTGATGCAGGCGTCCTCTTTCTCGCGAAACGTGCGATACATCTCGGGTGCATCGTCGAGCGTGACACGATGGGTGATGATGAAGGACGGATCGATTTCGCCGCGCTCGATCCGCTCGAGCAGCGCGGGCATGTACTTGTGCATGTGGGTCTGCCCCATCTTGAGCGTCAGCCCTTTCGCGAACGCTGCGCCCAATGGGAACTTGTCGAGCCAGCCGCCGTAGACACCGGGAATCGAAATCGTGCCGCCCTTGCGACACGCGCTAATCGCCTGACGCAGTGCGTGGGGTCGATCAGTCGCGAGGAACATCGACGTTTTGGCGCGGTCGTACCACGCATCCAGGGTGGTGCCGTGTGACTCGAGGCCGACCGCGTCGATACACGCGTCCGGTCCCTGGCCGCCAGTGAGGTCCCTGAGCGCGTCGGTGACGTCAATGTCTTCATAGTTGAGAACCTCGGCTTGACCCTTCGACGCCGCTAATGCCAGACGCTCGGGAAACCGGTCGATCGCAATGACTCGCTCCGCGCCCAGCAGACGCGCACTTTGAATGGCGAACTGGCCCACGGGCCCACAGCCCCAGACCGCCACGGTGTCCCCGGTTTTGATGCCGCAGTTCTCAGCGGCCATATAACCGGTCGGGAAGATGTCAGAGAGAAAGAGCACCTGCTCGTCGGATAGCGTCGCGGGCACTTTAAGCGGACCGACATCAGCGAAGGGGACGCGTACGAACTCTGCCTGTCCGCCCGGATAGCCGCCGTACATGTGCGAGTAGCCGAAGAGCCCCGACGCGGAATATCCGTACAGCTTTTCCGCCATCCAGGCATTGGGGTTCGAGTTGTCGCAGAGCGACCACAACTGTTCTTTGCAGAAGAAGCAGCGGCCGCACGCTATCGTGAATGGAACCACGACGCGGTCGCCGACCTGCAGCCGATGGTTGTCGCGACCAACAGCGACAACCTCACCCATGAACTCATGGCCGAGGACGTCTCCCTTTTCCATGGTCGGGATATATCCGTCGTAGATATGAAGGTCGGAACCGCATATAGCGGTCGTGGTTACTTTGACGATGGCGTCGCGCGGGTTGAGAATCTCGGGATCCGGAACGCTTTCGACCCGAACATCCTCTGTTCCATAGAATCGAACGGCTTTCATTGCGAATCCTTCACGTCAGAGAGCCTGTGGCTCGTGGAATTTCACCTGCTTCGAGCAGTTGCTTCAGATGGCGGAGATCCTCTCGGATCATGCTGGCGGGGTTGCGGCCGAACAGCGTCGCAACCAGCGCACCGGCGCGACGAGCGGGCGGTTCGTACTGCAGATGCACAGATACTTGCGTGCTGCGCCCGCCGCGAACCGTCGAGAAGTTGACGGCGCCCGCGGTAACGATGTCGCTGCCCGGCAGGGAGCGCCAGCCGAGCACTTTGTCCTCAACCTCGTTGATGATCTCAGCGTCCCATTGAACCTTCATGTGAGCTGGTCCTTTGGCTTCCCAATGGGACCGGCCGTTATCCAGATTCGTGACGCGCTCGAGATGGGTCATGAAGCGAGGCAGGTTTTCGAGATTCCGCCAGAATCGGTAGACCTCAGCGACCGGTTTTTCGAGACGAATCGATTCGCGGACGTGGATCCCCCGGCTCTGCGACAGAGCGACGCGAGTGTCGTCGCTTCCCCAGCCGTTGAAGTGGGGCCACGTTCCGGATACGCCCCGGATTGCCAGGGGTGCCGCTGCCACGGCAAGACAGAAACCCGGCAGCGTGCGCCGGCTGATGCCATAGGCCATCAGCGCGGTCGCGGACGCGAGACTCACCCATCGTTCGATTTCGGCGTAGCTGATGGTCTCTTGCTGCGGTTGAAGCGAGAACGTTGTTTCTTCCATGCGCACCTCACGCCTGATGGCGTTGCACCATGTCAGAAGCAGGTCACGTACCACGCCGCTCGCGATCGTTCCCGGTAATGCAGTCGCTCGAGTCGCCTGTGGCGCGCTCAGGCGCAGGCAAGAAGGAAAAGCAGGATGGAAGGGATCGGTGAAAAGTGGTCGGGGCGACTGGATTCGAACCAGCGACCTCTCGGTCCCGAACCGAGCGCTCTACCAGGCTGAGCCACGCCCCGACGGAAAGGCTAGTGTAGCATGTTGAGCTGAGAGCGCGAGGGAGACATGCCGATATACGAGTACGAGTGCCGCGGCTGTGGGCATGAGTTCGAGCAACTCATTCGGACGGGAGACACTCCGGAATGCCCCGCATGTCACGGACACGATCTGCAGCGTCTGCTTTCACATACGTCCGTCAGCACCGAGCACACTCGTCAAGTGTCGTTCAACAAGGCGCGCGCACGAGCCAAGCTAGTGCAGCGCGACAAAGACGTGGCTCAGGCGGAGTACGAGAAGAAGCACCACGAGGAAGGCCACTGACGTCTAGCGGGGCTGCGCCTCGCCAGTCGGCTGAAGCGTCAACCCCTCCACGTACGCGAGCGCATCGTAGGCAGTCATGTCCGGCTGAAGCGGCGTGACCGAAATATATCCGTCGCGAACTGCCTGGTAGTCGGAGCGGTCGTGGGGTTCCCACTCGTTCTCGCCTTCCTCGATCCAGTAGTACTCGCGATGACGCGGGTCCATGCGCTCGCTCACAACCGTCACATGATTGCGCTTTGCCTGCACCGTCACGCGAAAGCCCTTGGTCGGGCCCATCGGGACGTTGATGTTGAGCAGCGTAAATTTCGGGAGACCTCGTTCGAGCACAGCCTGTGCGACGATGGCCGCCGCCGTCGCGGACGGGCCGAACTCACATGCATCCTTGATGCGTTGTGTCGAAATCGCAATGCTCGGGATTTCGAGCAGCGCCCCTTCGAGCGCGCCCGATACCGTCCCTGAGTACGTCACGTCGTCGCCAAGATTCCAACCCTTATTGATGCCGGACACGATGAGATCGGGCTTGCGTTTCAGCACGTGCGCGATCGCCAGATTGACGCAGTCAGTCGGCGTCCCGTCGACGGCAAAGACGCCCGCCCCGATGGTGTCGATCCGAAGAGGCCGTCGCAGCGTCAGCGCGTGGCCGATGGCGCTCGCTTCCTGAATGGGGGCAACCACGGCAATGTCGCCGAGCGGCCTCAATGCATCAGCCAGAGCTTTGATGCCCTCTGAATGGACACCATCGTCATTGGTCACCAGAATGTGCGGCATGTGCACTTGATCTTAGCAAGCGCAAAGTCCAAAGTGTACTTATGACGCTGCAGGACGTCCTCGCCGCGCGAACGATCGATGCCGCCCCGGAACTCGTCGAGCGCCTCGACCGGGCACGTCTGCGCTGCTATGCCTGCGGCCATCAATGCCCGATTCCAGAAGGCGCGGCCGGCGTGTGCAAGGTGCGATTCAATGAGGGTGGACGCCTGCGCGTTCCCTTCGGATATGTGGGCGGCCGGCAATGCGATCCGATCGAGAAGAAGCCCTTTTTTCATGCCTACCCTGGAGCACTCGCCTACAGCATCGGCATGCTCGGTTGCGACCTCCATTGCAGTTACTGTCAGAACTGGGTGACGTCGCAGGCGCTGCGCGACCCTGTTGCTCTATCGCAGCCGCGAGACATCACCGCGGGTGCGCTCGCCGACGAGGCGGTCGATCTCGGGGCGCAGGTCGTGGTATCGACCTACAACGAGCCTCTCATCACCGTCGAGTGGGGCGTCGAGGTGTTCAAGGAGGCACGTCGTCGAGGGTTGCTCACTGCGTTTGTGTCGAATGGCAATGGAACGGAGCGCGTCCTCGAGTATCTTCGCCCACACATCGATTTCTACAAGGTCGATCTCAAGAGCTTCAACGATCGCAGGTACCGCGATCTCGGTGGCAGATTGCAGCCGATTCTCGACACGATCGCGTGGCTGCATCGGTCTGGCGTGTGGGTCGAGATCGTCACGCTCCTGATCCCGGAATTCAACGACAGCGAGGACGAGCTGCGGAGCCTGACGAGGTTTCTCGCCGGCGTCTCGCCAGATATTCCGTGGCACGTGACGGCATTTCATCCCGATTACCGGATGACCGATGTCGGCGCGACCACGTCAGCGATGTTGCAACGCGCGTCGCGGATCGCCCGTGATGCCGGCTTGAGATACATCTACGCGGGCAACCTGCCGGGGCGAGTTGGCGACCTGGAAAACACGTATTGCCATCAATGCGGCGAGTTGCTGGTTGCGCGATACGGTTACCTTGTACAGAAGTACGCGCTCACGTCCGAGGGCCACTGTCCGTCCTGCGGAGTGCCCGTGCCGGGCCGATGGGGTCGGGCGTTCGTTGGCCAGAGAACGTCCTTGCCGTTTGTGCCCCACGATCGCCGCCGTTTATCCGTGATTTGAGGTCCGCCTGAAGGCGGACACTACGAATAGCCAGGTCGTGTCCGGCTTCAGCCGGACCAAGCAGTCACCGGCTTTAGCCGAACCAAGACGTAATGTCCAACTTTAGGCCGGACGGAGACGCAGTGTCCGCCTTTAGCCAGACCCACGTCATAATTAATGGCGTGATCCTCGACAGACACCAGCGGCCGCTCAGGAATCTCCGCCTGTCCGTCACAGACAGGTGCAATCTGCGCTGCAGCTATTGCATGCCCGAGATGGACTATGTGTGGCTACCGCGCGAGGACATCCTCCACTTCGAGGAGATCGAGACGCTGGTCGACGTCCTCACCTCGCTCGGCGTTGACAAGGTCCGCCTGACAGGCGGTGAGCCGCTGTTGCGGCGCGATTTGCCGGAGATGATTCACCGATTGGCTGCTCGGCCGGCAATCCGCGATCTCGCAATGACCACGAACGGCGTTCTGCTGGCTCCGCAGGCAGCGGCACTGCGCGAAGCAGGTCTACACCGCTTGACCGTCAGTCTGGATAGTCTCAGGCCCGATCGCTTCCAGCGGCTCACCCGGTTCGACGAGCTCGATCGCGTGCTCGACGGCATCGGCACTGCGGCTCCCCTGTTCCCCGGCCTCAAACTCGATACGGTGGTCATTCGCGGCGTCAACGACGACGAGCTGGTCGATCTGCTGGAATTCGGCCGCCGGCATGGCGCCGAAGTGCGCTTCATCGAATACATGGACGTCGGAGGGGCGACGCACTGGTCGATGCCGCGAGTCGTATCCCGTCGCGAGATGCTCGACATGCTGACGACCCACTACGGGCCGATCACGCCTGTCGTCGAGGAGTCGTCAGCGCCCGCGGATCGCTACACGCTGCCGGACGGAACGACGTTCGGGATCATCTCGTCGACCACCGAACCCTTCTGTGAGACCTGCGATCGCAGCCGCCTGACGGCGGATGGAGTCTGGTATCTCTGCCTGTACGCGACACACGGAACGGACCTTCGTCGTCCGCTGCGGTCCGGTGCGAGCGCCGAGCATCTCGCGCAATTGATCCGCGCGACCTGGGAAGTTCGCAGCGACCGAGGCGCAGAGGAGCGCCTCGGCTCGCGCGATCGATCTCCCCTGATTCCCGTCGATCGGCTGCGACGCGACCCGCACCTCGAGATGCATACGCGGGGCGGGTAGCCGCGACTGATCCGGCTGCTCTCTGAAGCCTTGCCGCTAAGTACCGTTATGCGGTGGCCGCTTGACAGTGCTCGTCGAAGGCCTGCATCAGCATCTCGGCAATTGAGCGCGCATCCCGCGTTTCAATCTGCCGCCGCTCCAGCATGTAGACGAGCTTGCCGTCTCGCAGAATCGCGACTGATGGCGACGATGGCGGGTACGGAAGGAATGCCTGGCGGGCACGCTCGGTCGCCTCGATGTCAGCGCCCGCAAACACGGTTGCGACCATGTCGGGCCGACGCTCGTGCTCGAGGGCCATTACGATACCCGGCCGCGCCTTCCCTGCGGCACATCCGCAGACGGAATTCACGACGATCATCACGGTTCCGGGCGAGGCCAATGCCTGATCGACATCGGATGATGACCGAAGCTCATGGACACCGGCATCGGTCAGCTCGGCCCGCATGGGGGCAATGAAGTGCTCTGGGTAGGACATGCGTCAATTCTACCCGGCTTTGTGCGACGGGCACGCAGTCGTCCGTCGGCCCGCACCTTTCAACGAAACTTGCGGAGCTTTTCCGTCAGTACAACGATCTCGCGATCGAGACGCCGATACCCTCGGCACTCTTGACCTTTGGCTTAACTATCGCCCCAGATTTGGCGCAGGCGGGCATCGCGTCCGCATGTCCAGCGATAGAAGCGGTACTGGACCGCGTGAGTGTTGTGGTAGTCCTGGTGGTACGCCTCCGCCGGGTAGAACGCCGTCGCGTTGGTGACCTTCACCACAATCGATTGTTTGAAGCGCTGCTGGACGCGCTTGCGCGACGTTTCGGCGGCGGTCCGCTGCGCATCGGAGTGCACGAAGATCTCAGGTCGATACTGGTCGCCCACGTCGCAGAACTGACGATGAGCCACGAACGGATCGACGTTCCGCCAGAAGTGATCGAGCAGCTGATCGTAGGTGACGACCGCGGGATCGAAGACGATCTCGACAGCCTCGGCGTGCCCGGTGCCGCCGCGCGAAACCTGTTCGTAGGTGGGGTTCGGGACGCGGCCGCCAGTGTAGCCAGATGTCGTGGACACCACTCCAGGCAACTTGTCGAAGTCGGCTTCGACACACCAGAAGCATCCGCCGGCGAACGTTGCCGTCTGCAGCCCGTTCTGCGCGTTCTGCGTGACGGGATTCGCAGCGGCCACCTGGCTGTGAGCGTACAACCCGATGAAGCCGCCACGAAGCCACACATATCCGACAGCGAGTACGACCGCCGCGATCAGGACGAAACGCTGCGTTCGCATACAGACTCCTAAATGGGGTCGGGAGTCATTTAACGTGGACACTTCCCCACGCCTACGTGGGTGTCCTCTTCAAATGACTCCCGACCCCATTTCGAAATTGAGTGCCAAGCCGTTGATGCAGTAGCGCAATCCCGTGGGCGCCGGTCCGTCGTCGAACACATGTCCGAGGTGACTGCCGCATCGCGCGCAATGCACTTCGACTCTCACCATGAACCAGCTTCGATCGATTTTGGTCCCGACGGCTTCGTCGACAGGCTGCCAGAAGCTCGGCCAGCCCGTTCCGCTCTCGAACTTGGTCTCCGACGAAAAGAGCCTCTGACCGCAGGCAGCGCAGACAAAGATTCCGGATCGTTTCTCTGCATTCAGCGGACTCGAAAACGCCCGCTCGGTACTGTGACCGCGCAGAATCCGGTACCGGTCGGACGTCAACGCCGCTCGCCATTCGGCGTCGCTCTTCTGTAACGGAAACGCGGCGTCATCCATCGACGCCCCTGCGTCTTGACTCGCGAACCACAGGGACAGGGGTCCCAGCACTCCTGCCGCCGCCAATACGACCATCGCCTGCCGCCTCGAGACGCTCATGCAGGGGCCTCCATCTACTTGGACAACAGGCCACGCAATCCGGATTCAGACAGGTTAGTCCGTTATGCGCTTCGAAGCACTAATTTTGTGCTCGTTACGACGAAAGCGCCTAACGGACGGCGCGCGCCGAAACCCGACAGCGAAACGCGTGTCGACCAGCCCTGAGCTCCGCTGGTCTGTCGGACGGAGCCGCTGGCTGGTCAGCGCAATTCGGGCCCATGAGCGCGAAGCCACTGGCGAGCTTCACGATACCCGGGACAAGCTGCAGCGACGAGCTGCCAGTACGCCGGCGAGTGATCGAGTCGCTTCAGGTGCATCAGCTCGTGAATCATCACGTAGTCGCGCACCCATTGCGGCATCGCAACGAGGCGCCAGTTGAGGCAGACGTGCCCGTCGCGACCGCATGATCCCCATCGTGTCCGCTGATTGCGAATGCTGATGCGCGCGACCGCCAGGCCATGGAGGTCTGCCAGCTGCAGCAGCCGCTCCGGAAGCTCTCGTTGCGCCTGCTGCCGGAGCCGCTGCCGGTCGTCAGCGGAAAAACGGCCGCGCGAGAGCACCGCGCGCTGGCGCGCGACCCATTCAACATGGCGCTGCGCGAACGCATCGGCCTCCCGGCGCGAGCCGCCGCGCGGAATCGTGACGCGGACGCGGCCGTCGAATTCGACGCGGAGCAGATACCGTCGCGCTCGCCGATGGCGTACGAAGTACACCGGTGCAATGGTGGTGGCGGGTGCCGGACCGGCACCATCCCCGAGAATCGGCGTCCGCGCTCCCGCCTCACTGAACGGAAGGCCCAGCTGCACGCACGACAGGATACCCGATTCACAAAACGGGCTTGACACGCACGCCGCGGTTGATGTTATTTTTATAACACTAGTGCGAGGTATATAACATGTCCGAGAAGCTGCACGCGGTGCTGACGCGACGGGAGCGGCAGATCATGGACGTACTGTTCCGGCGCGGCCGCGCCACGGCCGCCGATGTGATGGCGGATTTGCCCGGGTCGCCCAGCTACTCGACCGTGCGCACGCAGCTGCGCGTGCTCGAGGAAAAAGGGCATGTTCGCCATGAAGAAGAAGGCGTGCGGTACGTCTACATGCCGGCCATCAGGCGTCATGCCGCGCGCAAGTCGGCCCTCAAGCACCTCGTGGAGACGTTCTTCGATGGGTCGGCGGAGAAAGCCGTAGCCGCGCTCCTCGGCGGCGAAGCCACGCGCGTCTCCGGCGAGGAACTCGATCGCATCGCCGAGCTGATTGCGAAGGCCAGGATCGCCGAGCTTGCGCAGAAGGCAAGAAAGGACGGCCCGCGATGACGTTCCTTCTCAGCGTCACGGTCAAGAGTGCTCTGCTCACCCTCGCCGCGCTGGCCGCCATGCCCTTCCTGCGTCGACAATCCGCCGCTCTCAGGCATCTGGTGCTGGCCACGTCACTGTGTGGCTGTGTCTGCATTCCTGCGTTGGAACTGTTCGTGCCGGCATGGTCGATTCCGCTGCCCGTGACGTTCTCCTCGTCCTCGGGCAATTCGTCGATCCGGTTGGTCAGCGAAGCACCATCATTGGTGCCCCGGCCGGACGGGACGAGGGCCGACGAGCGGTCTGCCGGCGGAAGGACGGGGCTACCAGATTTCACGATCGTTACCGCCTCAATCTGGATCGCCGGCGTCCTCGTCGGCGTTGCCATCCTTATCGCCGGGTTGTGGCGGCTGCGCACACTCGCGGCTGACTCGGACGTGGTGTCCTCAGGTGCCTGGCGGGATCTCGCCGACGAAGTCACGCGACGCTATCAGATCCGGCGATACATTCGGCTGCTTGCCTGTCCGCATCCGGCTATGTTGGCGACGTGGGGCGCCGTCAATCCGACGATCCTGCTACCGTCCGAAGCCCTGCGATGGAGTGACGATCGTATTCGTGCCGTTCTGCATCACGAGCTGGCGCACGTCCGCCGCGGCGATTGGACGATCGCCCTGGCCGCCACTCTGCTCCGGGCTGTCTACTGGTTCAACCCGTTGATGTGGATCGCGTTTCGGCGGCTGCGCCACGAAGGCGAACGCGCATGCGACGACCTCGTGCTCACTTCCGGTATCAGCGGCTCGGAGTACGCCGCACACCTGCTCGACGTGGCGCGTGCGTCAGTGCAGCGCCGTCATCCGTGGTCACCGG
>JBKPNV010000242.1:0-19439 GCA_046732795.1 Acidobacteriota bacterium | reverse complement strand
TGACCAAGCTGAACAAAGAACAGGCGGACGCCACGCTTCTCAACAACCTCGGTGTTGTTCAACTGCGCAGACCCGCGGAGAACAACCCGGCCGGCCGAGCCGTCACCTATTTCAACGAGGCGGCGAGTCTCCAAGGCGTCGATTCGTACTTCAACCTTGGCTACGCCTATTGGCTCGACGGTGACGCCGCGGCCGCCTCTTCGTGGCTGCGCGAGGCGGTGCGGCGCAATCCGGCCGACCATGCCGCACACTTCGTGCTTGGCGTGGCGCTCGCCGCGCTTGGCAGTCAGACGGAGGCAGGCCGGGAGAAAGATCTCGCCCGGCAGCTTTCCTCGGTCTACGCAGAGTGGGAGGCGAAGTCTCCGTCGGGAGCTGTCCCGCGTGGGCTGGAGCGCTTGCGCATGGACCTCGGTCTGCCGGACGTTCTTCGGGTGGAGAACGTGATTGGTGCCGCAGGGCAGCGCGATCAGCGCCAGCTGGCCTCGTTTCATCTCGACGTGGCGCGTCGGGCATTCGAGGGCGAACGCGACGCCGAGGCAGTCTCCGAACTTCAACGGGCCATCTATCTCGCGCCCTACGATCACGAGGCGCATCTGCTGCTCGGCCGCCTCTACCTTCGCAGCGGGCGACTCCAGGACGCAATCGACGCGTTGAAGATTTCCATCTGGAGCAGCGATACCGTGCAAGCTCGCTATGTTCTCGCGGAAGCCTACGAGAAGGCGGGGATGGTGAACGAAGCGAGGGCGGAGTTGGAAAAACTCGTCAAGCGCGACCCAGCGGACCAGGAGGCTCGTCGCCGGTTGGATCAACTGAGGGCTCGGTGAGGAAGCGCCCGCATCACAAAATCTGTGCGCCGCGCGATCGAACGCGTGGTACAATCTGCGCTAACTGATGTCGGATCAGGGCGTTCGCGAGATTCAACTGAACGGCAAACAGCTGGTCTTCATGTTCATGACGGCCACTGTTGCTGCGGTTGTGATTTTCCTCTGCGGCGTCATGGTAGGACGTGGGGTCAACATCACCCACGCATCGGCGACCACCGCAGTCACGACTGAGCCCACGGTCGATCCAACATCAACATCCCAGGTGCTTTCGCGAACATCCTCTGATGCGGCATCGTCGGGAGAGCCGGTCTCCAGTCAGGAAGACCTCAAGGAGCTGACGTACGCGAAACGGCTCGAGGCACCGGAACCGCCGCCGGAGCCGCCGGTCGAACCGGTCACGCCAGCACCCGTCGCTGCCATCGCAGAGCCGAAGGTACAGGCACCGCCCGTCGTCACCACGGCCGCCAAAGCCGTGGACCCGGGCGAACCGAAGGGGAACGGTTTCGTGGTGCAGGTCGCGTCGCTTCGTTCCCGCGACGAGGCAGACACGATTGCGCGCCGTCTCACGTCGAAGGGATTTCCGTCCTTCGTGACCACGCCCGGGTCCAGCGGCCCGCGCGTGTTCCGCGTCCGCGTCGGCAAGTACGAGGACCGAAAGGAGGCGGAGACGATCGCCAGGCGGCTGGAAAAGGAAGAACAGTTCAAGCCCTGGATTACCCGCTGAGTTACATCCTTTCAATTCTCTCAGGAGCGCTTCTCGCGCTCAGTTTCCCTCGCTACGGTCATCCAGCATTTGCTTGGGTTGCGCTGGTTCCACTGCTGCTCGCATTGAGCGGGTGGACGGGGCAGGCCGGACAACTGCCCGGGCAGCCGCTACGGCGCGCATTCTGGTTGGGTCTCGTGACCGGGATCGTCTACTTCACGGGCACGGTGTATTGGACCAGCAGCGTCCTGGCGGTGTTCGGGGGGATGCCGATGATCCTGGCGGTCTTCGCGATGCTCCTGCTCGCGGTTTACCTGGCCATCTACCCGGCCGTGACGGCAATGGTGCTGGCCCGGCTGATTGCGCGCGGAGGTCGATCCGCATTGTTCTTCGCGCCGGCCGCATGGGTCGCGACCGAATACCTGCGGGGACTTCTGTTCGGTGGATTTCCATGGGTGCCGCTCGGCAACAGCCAGGTCACGGTGTTGCCGGTTGCGCAGGTCGCGAGCGTGTTCGGTGTGTACGGTCTATCCACCCTCGTCGCGTTCGTCAGCGCTGCGATCGCGTTCGCGCTCCTGAGCACGGGACGCACTCGATGGTCGGCCGTCGCGTCAACCGCGGCGCTTCTGATCGGCATCGCGGTGTGGGGTTCGTGGCGGGTCGCGGAGGGATCACTGACCCGTGAGGGGACGGCGATTCGCGTGGGGCTGATTCAGGGAAACGTCGCCCAGGCGGAGAAGATGTCGCCGACACCGCAGTCGACGCGGCGCATCTTCACGACATATCTTGCGATGACCCGGGATGCGGTACGCCGCGGAGCCGAGTACGTCATGTGGCCGGAATCGTCGACGCCGTTCACCTTCGGCCACGACCCCGTGGGTGATGCCGCGCTCCGCGATCTGGCGCGCGAGGTGTCGGTGCCAATCCTGGTCGGCAGCGATCAGATCGTCGCGACTCCTGAGCTGCGGATGTATAACGCCGCGTTTCTTCTCGGCGAGGATGGGAGCACGCTCGCGGTGTATCGCAAGATCCATCTCGTGCCGTTTGGCGAGTTCTTTCCGATGCAGGAGTGGCTCACCTTTGCGGCACCGCTGGTCAAGCGGTTCCTGCCGTTTACGCCGGGCGATCGTGTGGTGATGCTGCCGATCAAGGGGCACCCGACGAGCACGGCGATATGCTACGAAGTCGTCTTTCCGTCGTTGATGCGCGACGCCGTACTGCAGGGAAGCGAGTTGCTGACGACCGTCACGAACGATGGCTGGTACGGGACCTCGTCAGCGCCCTATCAGCACTTCGAGATGGCGTCCATGCGGGCGATCGAGGAAGGCCGCTACTTGGCGCGCGCCGCGAATACCGGAATCAGCGGAGTTGTCGATCCGTACGGACGCATCGTGCAGGCATCGGCTATCTTTGAACAGGTCGGGCTCGTCGTCGAGGCGCGGTTGCTCACCGTCCGAACCATCTACTCGCAAATCGGTGACTTGGCGGCTTACATCGCCATGGCACTTACGCTGATGGCGGTGCTCGTCGTGGGTCAAAGGTCACCTTTGACCTTTCACCGTTGACTTTCGACTTACAGGAGACATAAGTGCCCCTCGATGACGAACTGATCCGCCAGCACGATGACCTCAACCGAAGATCCCTCGAGCTGCGGAGGCATCTTTGAAGCGGCTCGACCCGAGCAACAGCTGGCTGACATCGAAAAGACAATCGCCGACCCGTCGTTCTGGAGTAACCAGGCCGAGGCACAGAAAGTCATGCAGCGTCGCCGGCGAGTGGACGACGACCTCGCGCTGCTGCGATCGCTGCAGCGCCGCAGCGATGACCTGAACGTTCTGTTCGAATGGGCAGAGTCCGGCGAGGATGTGGCGGCGGACGTGGCGCGCGGCCTCCAGGAATTGCGACAGGAGGTCGAAGCGGCCGAGACAAAGAAGATGCTCGGCGGTGAGCACGATCGCACCAACGCGATTGTGACCATCCACCCCGGCGCGGGCGGGACCGAATCGCAGGACTGGGCAGAGATGCTTCTGCGCATGTACCTCAAGTGGTCGGAACGTCGTGGCTTCAAGCGCGACATCATCGATTACCAGGATGGTGACGAGGCAGGCATCAAGAGCGCCACACTCTTGATGATGGGGGATTACGCGTACGGACTGATGTCCGCCGAAGCCGGTGTGCATCGCTTGGTTCGGATTTCGCCCTTCGATCAGGCGGCGCGGCGCCATACCTCGTTCGCTTCGGTTTTCGTCTGGCCTGAGCTTCCCGAGGACGTCGACATCGACATCGACGAGAAGGACCTGCGAGTCGATACCTATCGTTCGAGCGGTGCCGGCGGTCAGCACGTCAACGTCACGGATTCGGCGGTCCGCATCACGCATCTGCCGACGGGCATCGTCGTGTCATGCCAGAACGAACGCTCGCAGCACAAGAATCGCGCGCAGGCAATGAAGGTGCTCAAGGCGCGCCTCTTCGATCTCAAACAGAAGGAGCAGGCGGCGAAGCTTGAGCAGCTCGGCGGCGAAAAGCGCGACATCGCATTCGGCAGTCAGATCCGAAGCTACGTCCTGCAGCCTTACCAGATGATCAAGGACCACCGCACGAAGATGGAGGTGGGCGATGTTCATCGTGTGCTCGATGGCGACCTCGATCCGTTCATCAAAACATATCTGATGCAGAAGGCCAGCGGTACGCTCGGCAGCGCCGCTCCGGCCGACGACGGGGATTAGAGGCGAGCGAATCACCTTGCCATTCGCTTGACCCGGCCGTATAGTGGCCTTGAAAGCGGTTTGCGTCGCCGTTCTCTTCAGCCGGCGCGTCCAGATCTGCCAGCCTGAGGTTTCCGCACCTCACCCTGACACCTCCGAACGGCCGGTGGCCACGACCGGAGGTCCACGATGATTTCACTCCTGCGTCGTTACTGGAACGACTTGGTCAGCTATGACGGTGGTCTTGCTTTGTTGATGATGGACGGCCTTCTGGCTGTTCCGCTCATCATGGCTGCCTTCTTCTATCCGTTACAGGTCTTGGTGTTTGTCGTGGTTCTTGCCGTCGTGAGCTTCGCCGGGTACGAGGGCTACGTCGTCTGGCGGAAGAAGCATCCCACACACATTTGATTTTGGGCGGGTCTTCAGACCCGCCCAAACACACTGATCGAGGCAGTCTAAAGACCTGCCTCTACCTTCTACTCAACTGCAGGTGGAACCGTCGGCGGGGGCAGCGGTGTGACCGGCGGCTCAGAGGGAATCAGGCCCGCCGGTTGCGTCCCATTGATGAACGCCTCAGGTAGACCCGAATCAAGCGTGACAAACACGATGTTTCCCGGCGCGTCGAACGTGGGCGGCGCGTCGCGATCGCCGTGCGCGTCGATGTACGCGCGCATGAAATCCATCCAGATCGGAAGGGCGGCCTGTGCCCCCGTCTCGCCGTTGCCAAGCGGCTTCTTTTCGTCGTATCCGACCCAGACGCCAACCGTCATCTTCGGATCGAAGCCGACGAACCAGGCGTCGGTGTAGTCGTCCATCGTGCCGGTCTTTCCCGCCAGAGGCCAGTCGAGCGCCTTGGCCGCTTCTCCGGTACCGCGCAGCACGACACCGCGCAGCAGGTTCGTCATCACGTAGGCGGTATCGGCCCTGATGGCTTCGTGGCCGCTCGGTCGTGTCTCTTCGAGAACGTTTCCATCGCGATCGGCAATCGACACAATCGAGTACGGCTCCATGCGAACGCCGCGATTCGGGAACGCCGAGTACGCGCTCGTGACCTCGAGCAGCGTTGCTTCGGCGGCGCCGAGCGCGAGAGAGAGGAACGGTTGGTAATCGCCCTTGAAGCCGAACTGCTTCGCGTATCGGACCACTTCAGCCGGACCAACTTCGGCCATCGCCTTGACCGCGGGAATGTTCCGGGAATCCTCGAGCGCATGCCGCAGCGTCACCGGTCCCTCGAACTTCCGGTCGTAATTGAGCGGCTGGTAGGGTGGCTGGTTCGGACCGGGCTCGTATGAGACCGGCTCGTCGACGAAGATCGAGACCGGTGTAAAGCCGCGATCGATCGCTGCCGTGTAGACGATGGGCTTGAACAGAGAGCCCACTTGTCGCCGCGCCTGCGTCGCCCGATTGAACTTGCTGCGGGTGAAGTCGAGCCCGCCCACCAGCGCGCGCACCTGGCCGGTTTCGTTGTCGATTGCGAGCAACGCCCCCTCGACGAGTGGCGACTGCTCGAGTGCGAGCACCTTGGGGACGTCCCCATCCAGTTGACGCACTTCGACCTCGATCACATCGCCAAGCTTGAAGAGACTGGTCGCGGCCGTGCGCCGGGTCCATTGAAACGCGGCGGCGGGGAGCTCGACTTCGTTACCCGCGATGCGCACGCGAGCGTTGGCTTTCTCCTTCGGTTCAGGCACGAACGTCACCACGGCGGGAACGATGTCGCCGGCGAGGATCGCCTGCGACCAGCGCTCGGGCCGATACGTCGCGATGTCCTTCCCCTCGGCAAGGACGTTGTGAGCCGGTTTGCGATAGCCGCTGCGCCGCTTGTCGATGCGCCGCAGCCCGCGATCGAGCGCGATGTTCGCGGCTTCCTGCAGCTTTACGTCGAGCGTGGTCTGCACGCGAAGCCCGGCCTGATACAGGGCGTCGGCGCCGTACTTCTGCTCCAGCACTTTGCGGATTTCTTCGACGAAATAGGGCGCGATCGATTGCGCGGCCGCGGGTTGTCCTTGCAGCACCAGCGGACGCTTCGCCGCATCGGCCGCTTCCTGCGCCGTGATGTACCCCTCCTCGGCCATTCGCCGCAGAACGTACGTATTGCGACGCGCAAGGTTTTGATCAGGGTTCCGGAAGGGGCTCAGCCGCGACGGCGTCGGGATGATCGCCACGATCGAGGCCGCTTCCTCGAGGGAGAGATCCTTTGCGGACTTGTCGAAGTACATCCGCGATGCCGCCTCGACCCCATAGGCGCCGTGATCGAGTGGAACGTGGTTCGCGTAGAAGGCGAGGATTTCGTGCTTCGTGTAGCGCTTCTCGAGCTGGAATGCGATCATCCATTCCTTGATCTTGCGCTCGAGGCCTTGCGTGCCCGACCGCGCGAACACGCCGCCGCGCATGTAATCCTGCAGGAAGAGCATCCGCGCGACTTGCTGCGTGATCGTGCTCGCGCCACGCATGCGATGGCCGGTACCGAGATCGCGTATGGCGGTCACGACGAGACGCGAGACGCTGATGCCGAAGTGGCTCTCGAACTCAGCGTCCTCGCTGGCAATGATCGCCTGCCGTAACACCGGCGCGATGTCATCGTAGCGAATGACCACGCGCCGCTCGGTGGCGAACTCGCCGATCTGCTGACCGTCGCTCGCCATCAGACGTGTGATCGTGCTCGGCTTGTAGTCGTCGAGGGCGCTGATCGCCGCGACATCGTCCGCGTAAACGAAAACGAGACCTCCGAGCGTCCCGAGAAGGGCCGTGACGATGAAGAGCGCCAGGAGGCCCGCACGACGGGCGAAACGGATGACGACCCTGGTGCCCGGGCGAAGCGCAGAACTGCTTGATTCGGTCACGTCAGTGGTTATCGGTCTGTCGTCCGTGGCTCGGGACCCAGGCAGATTGAAGGGTATTCAACCTGCCTGAGGCCTTTTAGACCCGCCTTGTGTCTTTCACACAGTATACGCAGAAATCATTGCAACACCGTGATTTATGAGCCATCGGATTGTCTGTGATCGAGCCTTACATTGACAACGTAGCACTCAGATTTAATAATAAAAGAAAGCTAAAGTCGACAGACAAAGGATACGAGAGACATGAGCAAAATCATTGGCATCGACCTGGGCACCACCAACTCTGTTGTGGCCGTCATGGAAGGCGGGGAGCCCGTAGTGATCACCAACCCCGAAGGCAGCCGATTGACGCCGTCGGTCGTGGCTTTCACCAAGACCGGTGAACGGCTTGTGGGGCAGGTGGCGAAACGCCAGGCGGTGACCAATCCGGAGAACACCGTCTTCTCGATCAAGCGCTTCATGGGGCGTCGCCATACCGAGGTCACCGAGGAGCAGAAGATGGTGCCGTACACGGTGGTGTCGGCGCCCAACGGCGACGTGCGCGTGAAGGCTGGAGGCAAGGAATACGCGCCGCCGGAAATCTCCGGGATGATTCTTCAAAAGCTGAAGCAGGCTGCAGAGCAGTACCTCGGGCAGACGGTGACGAAGGCGGTCATCACCGTTCCGGCGTACTTCAATGATGCGCAGCGCCAGGCCACCAAGGAGGCAGGGAAGATCGCGGGCCTCGAGGTGATGCGCATCGTGAACGAGCCGACCGCTGCGGCGCTGGCGTACGGTCTCGACAAGAAGAAAGACGAAACCATCGCCGTGTATGACTTCGGCGGCGGCACCTTCGACATCTCGATCCTCGAAGTGGGCGAGGGCGTGGTCGAAGTCAAGGCGACGAACGGGGACACGCACCTTGGCGGTGACAACCTCGATCAGCGCGTCATCGATTGGATCGTGGCCGAGTTCAAGAAGAGCGACGGCATCGACTTGAGCAAGGACCGCATGGCGCTGCAGCGGTTGAAGGAGGCGGCGGAGAAAGCGAAGATGGAGCTGTCGACCGTCGTCGAGACCGACATCAATCTGCCGTTCATCACCGCCGATCAGACCGGACCCAAGCACCTGCAGCTGAAGTTGTCACGCGCGAAGTTCGAGCAGATCGTCGAAGACCTGCTGCAGAAAACCGTCGGCCCCACCAAGCAGGCGCTCTCCGACGCCGGCGTCGATCCATCCCGAATCGACGAAGTCGTGCTCGTGGGCGGATCCACCCGTATTCCGCGCGTGCAGCAGATCGTCAAGGAGCTGTTCGGCAAGGAGCCGCATCGCGGCGTCAATCCCGACGAAGTCGTCGCCGTTGGCGCGGCGATTCAGGCCGGCGTGCTCGCCGGCGAAGTGAAGGACCTGCTCCTGCTGGACGTGACGCCGCTCTCGTTGGGTATCGAGACGCTCGGTGGCGTGATGACGACCCTCATCACGCGTAACACGACGATTCCCACGCGCAAGAGCGAGACGTTTTCGACGGCAGCGGACAGCCAGACGAGCGTGGAAGTGCACGTGCTGCAGGGCGAGCGGCCGCTGGCTCGCGACAATCGGACGCTCGGGCGCTTTCAGCTGGTTGGCATTCCGCCGGCGCCGCGCGGCATCCCGCAGATCGAGGTCACCTTCGACATCGACGCCAACGGCATGGTGAACGTGTCCGCCAAGGATCTGGGCACGGGCAAGGAGCAGAAGATCACCATCACCGCGTCGAGCGGCCTGAGCAAGGACGAGGTCGAGCGGATGATGAAGGACGCCGAGTCGCACGCGGAAGAAGACAAGAAGCGGCGCGAGGAAATCGAAACGCGCAACAAGGCCGACCAGGCGGTGTATGCCGCGGAGAAGATGCTGCAGGAGATGGGCGACAAGCTCGCGCCAGCGGACAAGTCGGCAGTCGAAAACGCGGTCGAGGGGTTGAAGAAGGCGATCGCCGACAACGACGTGGCCGCCATCAACCGGGCCATGGATCTGCTGACGCAGATGCAGCACAAGGCGGCGGAAGCGCTCTACAAGAATACCGGGGCAGGAGCTGCGGGCGCGCAGGGTTCACCGGGCGCAGCGGGTTCAGCCGGTTCGCCCGGCGCCGAAGGGCCACACGGCTCAACGGGTTCGCCCGACGGCAGCGGCGATGTCATCGACGCCGAAGTCGTGGACGACAAATAAGCGCATCGGTGATTTTGGCGATTATTGATTGTGAATCGTTGTTGATTGTTGATTGGTGATGTTCGAGTGAACCCGCAATCACCAATCAAGCATCACCAATCAACAACGAATCATTAATCAAAGATCAAAGATCGGTTAATGGATTTGTACATCGTGCTGGGCGTGCAGCAGGGAGCGACCGAGTCCGAGATCAAGCGGGCTTATCGTCGTCTTGCGCGTCGGTATCATCCGGACATCAATCCTGGTGATCAGACGGCAGCGGCGAGGTTCGGTCAGATCCTGGAAGCGTACGAAACCCTGATCGATCCGGCACGGCGATCCCGCTACGACGCCGGTCATCCCTCCGCTGCGGACCATGTCCAGCCGGGAAGCGGTTTCGAAGGATTTGACTTCTCGACGCGCGGCGTCGACTACTCGGCCACGTTCGGCGATCTGTTCGCGGAAGTGCTGACCGAGCGAGGCGGGCGGCAGGTCCCGCCGCAACGCGGTGCCGATTTGCACGTCGAGATGCAGGTCACCTTCGAGGAGGCGCTCGCCGGCGGTCAACGGGCGATGACCGTCACCCGTCGCGATCATTGCCGTGTCTGCGCCGGGAGTGGACGGACCAGGACGACGACCGCGCCGTGTCACTTATGCCAGGGCACAGGCGCGGTGCGGTCGGTCCGCGGGCACATGATTTTTTCCCGGAGTTGCGGCGCGTGCAGCGGCACGGGCCGGCAGCGCCCCATGCCGTGTGAGCCGTGCGCCGGAACGGGCCAGGAAACGCGAAGTGAGACGGTCACGATTCGCATTCCGCCCGGCGTCGCCGACGGCGACCGGCTGCGTCTGCCGGCGAAAGGGAACGTTGGCGTCGGACCCGGTCCGGCTGGCGATCTGTATGTCACGGTCAAGGTGGGCGCGCATCCGGTGTTCCGCCGCGACAACGACGATCTCCATATGTCCGTGCCGGTGGCCATACACGAGGCGGCATTGGGAGCGCGCGTGGAGATCCGGACGCTCGACGGGTCGGCACGTCTTCGCATTCCGCCAGGGACTCAGACCGGCCAGCGCTTCCGCCTGCGTGGGCACGGCGCGCCGTCGACGATCAACGGACAGCGCGGCGACCTGATCGTCGAGGTGCGCATCATGCTCCCCAAGCTGCTCGACGAGCGGTCGAAGGAGTTGCTGCGCGAGTTCGGCCGGATCAACGTTGAACCCGTGCGGGAGTAGCACGATGGCAAAGCGTGGCGAGCGCGGGAAGGCGTACTTCATGATCAGCGCGGTGTCGCAGAAATACGACATCCACCCGCAGACGTTGCGCCTTTACGAGCGCGAAGGGCTGTTGAAGCCGTCGCGCACCGAAGGCAATACCCGCCTCTACTCGGAAGAAGATCTCGAGCAGCTCGAGACCATCCTGACGCTGACGCGCGATCTCGGGGTCAATCTGGCCGGGGTCGAGATCATCCTCAACCTGCGACGGAAGATCGAGTTGATGCAGACTGAGGTCAACGAGTTCATGGGCTACGTGAAGCGCGAGATGGCGCGCGGCATCGACGACTGGGAGCAGCGTCTCGGCACCGCTCTCGTCAAGTCGTCGCCGACCGATCTGGTGCGGCATGCGCCCCCGGCCGACGCGATCGAAGTCGAAGAGGGCAAGGCCAAGCGGAAGACCAACAGCTGACGTTATCGATGTGAGGATTATTGATTGTCGAGTCGTTGTTGATTGCTGATTCGTGATGGTTGTTTGGTGGCGGCGCTGACGGCGCCCCGAAGGCGATCAGCAACTATCACCATTCAAAAACCGAATCACCAATCAAAGTCAATCAATCGACAATGTTCGCCCGACGGTCGTTTTTCCACTACGAACCGGGTACGACGCGAACGCTGGTGGGCGCTCCTGGAACGGCCCCCGCCTGCGGCTTCCAGCCCAGTTGAACTACTTCGAAGTCGCTGGCCGTCAGACCGCTGAACGCGGGATTGAGCACGCCATTGTTCCAACGTGTGTCGAACGTGCCGCTGATGTACATGTCAGAGCCGTTGTCCGCCACGATCAAGCCGTAGCGTTTCATCGCGCGGAAAATCTTCTGCGCTTCGGCCGGGAACGATGCGAGGTTCACGCTGGCTTTGAGGCGCAGGCGAGCGCCCATCGGCAACGCGCCAGTGGTGGATCCCGCGCGGTGCGACGCCGGGTACACGTAGCCGTTCGTCGAACGCACGGTCACGCGGAACGCGTGGTTGATCTCGTCTGGACCGAACACTTCGTCGTAGCGCACCAGCCCCGGCAGGATTGCCAGACCTGCCGCGTCCGCCGATGTCCAGCCATCAGGTCGCCGGCCATTCGCAGTCATGTCGAAGAACGCACCGGACCCTGCGTGCCACTGCGTTCCGTCGAAGAACACGTTGTACAGCTCGTAGAGATTCCGGTTGTCACGGTCGACGATAATCACGTGACGATCGGTCGACCGCCGATCGACGTTGCCCGGCTCGCCGCCCTCGATCCAGTGCGGCTGGGTGATCGCTTCGTCGGGGATTGGATAAAAGGGATAGCTTTGATTGGTGGTGTGATTCACACCGTCGCTCTCATCCGAGTAATCAAATTGAACGGCGCGCTTGGCTTGAGTGCCGTCAACGACGACATACGGGAAGCCATAGATCGAGACGCTCCCCGCTGATGCCTCACCGCCGAAATCCGGGTGCAGTCGCCGAGTCGATCCGTTGTTGATGAACGTGACGTACGCGTTCGAGTTCGGATCGGCGGGAGCCGCGGACACGTCGACATTCCACCAGTTGTCGGATGGAAAGAGTGGCAGCGGAGTCGGCAGTGCGCCACCAAGTGTTGCTGCGGCCGCGAGCTCGATCGCGAACGCGGCGAGGCACAAACCGGTGGTGATTCCCAGCCGATGACGTGCACGCGCGCTATGGCGGTTCATGATCTGCAGCATGCGACGGATCGGAACGTGGCAACGGACGTGCCACTTGAGTTTACGCGCAATTCACTTGTTTGGCGTGATCGCGCGGCACAGTTCTGTCATCCGACCGTGCAATTTCCGAGCGGGATATTCGCGTCGTGTGATCGTCAACGTGCGATCCGAGTTACCATGTCGCGTGACCTGCGCGATTTGCGAAGACACCGGCTGGAAGACGATGACGGTCGATGGTGTCTCGCGAGTGACCAGGTGCGACTGCTGGCATCAGCGACAATCGCAGTCGCTGCTGAAGAACGCCCGCATCCCGCGACGCTACGCGCACTGCGAGCTCAGTAACTTCGAGATTCACACCGACACCCAACGCGACGCGCATCGAAGAGCGGTGCGGCTCGTTGAGCAATTCCCCGTCATCGACAAGGGCCTTCTCTTCTATGGAGACGCCGGTGTCGGCAAGACGCACCTTGCCGTCGCACTGATGAAAGACGCGATGGTGCGAAAAGGCGCGCGCGCGGTCTTCTACGAAGTTCGTGAATTGCTGAAGCTCGTGCGCGACACCTACCGCGACTCGACCGCGATGTCAGAGCTCGAGGTGCTCAAGCCGGTGCTCGAAGCCGATCTGCTCATCCTCGATGATCTTGGCGCCGAGAAGAAGTCCGAGTGGGTCGACGAGACGATCGGGCTGGTCGTGAACACCCGGTATAGTGAACGCAGGCTGACCGTGCTGACCACGAATCTTCGCGACGCCGACAACACGGATCCGGGCTCCTTTGCATACCATCTGGGACTCCGGACGCGCTCGCGCCTCAAAGAGATGTGCGACTGGGTGTTCATCGATGCCGTCGATGCGCGCGAAGTGCCACGGTATCCCACATCTGAAGACATTGCCAGGTGGCACGAGACGTCGCCGGCATCGCCGAAGAATCGGCGCGGCGCGTCGCTGCCTCCGAAGGCGAGCAGCCAGGCCAAGGCCCAGCTCAGGAAACGCGAGAGCGACGGAAAAGCCGATCTGAAATGGCCAGGGGGCCGCGCCGGTTCGCGGTAGCGCGTGCTCGGGCTGTACGTTCATGTTCCGTTTTGCTCGGCCATCTGCAACTACTGCAACTTCAATCGCGGTCTGTTCGACGCTGACCTCAAGCGTCGCTATGTCGATGCTCTTCTAACCGAAATAGGTCGCCGGGCAGACGGTTCACCCGCGGACACGATTTTTTTCGGAGGCGGGACTCCGTCGTTGCTCGAACCTTCCGAGGTACGGAGCATCGTCGATGCGTGCCGGAACTCCTTTCAGCTCTCACCGGCTGCTGAGGTCACGCTGGAGGCGAACCCTGAGACGGTCACCCGCGACCGATTGCGGGCGTTTCGCGACGTAGGCATCAATCGTCTCAGTTTCGGTGTCCAATCTTTTCGCGACGAGGAGCTTCAACGTCTGAGCCGGCTGCATTCCTCCGCCAGGGCGTGCGAGGCGTTCGAAATGGCCCGCGACGCCGGCTTCCACAACATCTCGCTGGACCTGATGATGTGGCTGCCGCAGCAGGCTGTCGCGCAGTGGTTCTCGTCGGTTGACGCGCTCATCGCTCTTGGCCCGGAGCATGCATCGTTGTACCTCCTGGAGATCTATCCGAACGCGCCTCTCAAGGACACGATGGCGCGTTCGCGATGGTCGCTGGCTCCTGACGATGACGCGGCGGAGATGTACCTTGGCGCAATGTCCCGATTAGATGACGCCGGGTACACGCAATACGAGATATCGAACGTTTCGAAGCGGGGGCTCGAGTCGCGGCACAACCTCAAGTACTGGAGTGATGGGGAGTGGCTCGGGTTCGGATGCGGGGCGCACTCGACGCGGAGAGGCATCAGGCAGAAGAACGTCGCCTCGACTGAAGACTACGTTTCGGCCATCGTTGCGGGGAGATCGGTCGAGACCGAGCGCCGTGTGCTGAGCGACCAGGAACGCCTGGAGGAAGCGCTCTTCACCGGGTTGCGTTTGACGCAGGGTGTCAACCTCGGAATAGTGCAATCGCGCTACGGGGTCGACGTCTGGGACCGCTACGGAGAGGATTTGTCTCCATTCATCGAGCAGCGGCTGTTGATCTATGATGGCGGCGCCATCCGCCTGACGCGGGATGGGATGCTGCTGGCAAACGAAGTGATGACTGTTTTCATAGGCCCGCCGGTACGTTAGGATTGGCGGCCATTTCGAGGAGGCTTGAAGATGCGACGATTGTCCGGAGTCTTGTTGGCTGGCGCGATTCTCCTTTTGCCGGCATTCTCGCAGACCACGCTTGCTCAGGAGAAGGCGCCGCCAAAGACGACTTACACAGGTGACGTTGTGCTCGCGGCCTATACCATCAACGCCGGTAAGGAAGCGGACTATGAAAAGGTGATCGCGATGTTGAAGGACGCGTTGGCGAAGTCGCCGAAGCCCGAGGCCAAGCAGCAGCTCGCCGGCTGGAAGATCGTGAAGAACTCGGCCGCCCAGCCTGACGGCAGCGCTCTTTATGTGCATGTCATCTCGCCGGTCGTCAAGGACGCCGACTATTCGATCACCAATCTTGTCTACGAGGTCGTCAAAGACCCGGCCGAGCAGAAGGCTTTCTTCGAACTCTATCGCGGAGCACTGCAGAAACCGCTGTTCGTGATCCAGGGACCGATCAGCGCGGATTTCTCGAAGTAGAGCGCTCGCGCCGTACAATGACAAGCCACGGGTGGCTCTCGCCGCCCGTGGCTTTTCTTTTGTGGAGGGATCCTCGATGCGCGTGGTTTTCGCCGTCCTTCTGGCGCTGATCGTTGCGCCAGCGGCGCCTCAGGCACAGCAACAACCACCGCCGCCGGCAGCGCCTGCCACGACCGCTCCCCCTCCGGCCACGGCGTCATCGTCTCGAACATTTACGGCGCCTGCCGGGATGATCCTCAACGCGGTTCGCCCCGAGCGCGTGGCCGATTTCGAGAAGGTCGTCGGATTCTTGCGCAGCGCGCTCGCGGCATCGAGTAATCCGACCGTGCGCGCGCAGGCGGAGGGATGGCGTGTGTTCAAGGCGTCAGAGCCCGGGCCGAACGGAGCAGTGGTGTATGTGTTTCTGCTCGACCCGACAGTACCAGGGGCGGACTACGGTCTCGGCCGAATTCTGGCGGAGGCGTACCCCGATCAAGCCAAGCTGCAGGAGATTTGGAAGCTCTACACCGATTCGCTGGCGAGCGGCGGCAGTCTCCTGAGTCTGACGCCGGTGAAGGACGGCGGGCTGGAACCCCCGCCACAACAAGAGAAGCCGCCGCCACAGGAGAAATAGAGGCGCGTCTTGAGGCCGGCCTCGCGTTCAGCCGCGCGTGGCGCGTCAGAACTTCAGATTCAAGCCGACATACCAGCGTTGAACCGTGTCTTCGATCGGTGACCCTCGCAGGTTGAAGACGCGGTAGTCGATGCGAGCGCGGACCGGTCCAATCAATGAAATCTTCACCCCCCCGCCATTGTTGATGCCGAAGTTCGTCTCACTGATGTCGGCGAGACTCTCGTGGTACACACCGGCACCGGTGGTGAAGTACGGCTGCATCCTCAGGATGGAAACAGGAGTCTGGAAGAGCACGTTGCCCATGCCCGTTCGAAGGGAGGGTGACGCGTCGCCGAGTTCCTCGACCACGCCGCTGTATTCGAACTCGAACCCGATGATGAGTAGACCAGCGCCGAGTGCGAATCCGCGTGCCGTGCGATTGGTGGGCGCCGTTGCGTCGCCGATGAAGAGCGTCGCGTCGGCCCCGGCGATCGACGGAACGGACAGCATCACGCTGAGAAGAAGCAGCAATCGAGCAAGTCGCATGTCGAATGATACGATCGGCCGGAAGCCCGGCTGCGCACATTCCGATGAACGTTTGCCTCACCGACGATCAGCAGCTCCTCCGTCAGACCGTGCGCGAGTTCGCAGAAGCCGAGCTGCGGCCGCATGTGATGGAATGGGACGACGCCCAGGCGTTTCCCCGTGAGCTGATCGACAAGCTTGCCGGCCTGGGCCTGATGGGGATCCAGTTCCCGGAGCAGTACGGCGGTGCCGCCATGTCCGCCGTCGACTACTGCATCTGCATCGAAGAGCTGGCCCGCGTCGATCCGTCGGTCTGCCTGTCGGTCGCCGCGCACAACGGGCTCGGGTCCGCGCACATCTTCATGTTCGGCAGCGACGAGCAGAAAAAGAAATATCTCGTGCCGCTCGTCGCCGGCGAGCAACTCGCCGCCTGGGCTCTGACGGAGGCGTCGTCGGGGAGCGACGCGGCGGCCATGCGTACGACGGCGGCGCGCGATGGAGACAGCTGGGTGCTGAACGGCACCAAGCAGTTCATTACGCATGGGCGCGGGGGCGACGTGATGGTCGTGATGGCCGTCACCAATCGCGCGAAGGGAAGTCGCGGTATTTCCGCCTTTATCGTCGAGCGCGATACGCAAGGGCTTCGCGCAGGAAAGAAGGAGGACAAGCTCGGGATGCGGGCCAGTGAGACCAGTGAAGTCATCTTCGAGCAGTGTCGAGTGCCCGCCTCGCACCTGCTAGGCGCCGAAGGGCAGGGATTCATCAACGCGCTGCAGGTGCTCGATGCCGGTCGCATCGGGATCGCGGCGCTCGCCGTTGGGCTGGCGCAAGGAGCGTACGAAGCGGCGCGCGGTTATGCGTTCCAGCGGAAACAGTTCGGCCAGCCGATTGGCGCGTTCCAGAGCGTCCGCGCCAAGCTCGTTGACGCAGCGACCCGCATCGAGGGGGCGCGCCTGCTTACGTATCGCGCCGCGGCCATGAAAGACGAAGGGCGGCGTACGACACTCGAGGCCGCCATGGCCAAGCTCTATTCGAGCGAAGTCGCCGTACGTGTCGCCGAGGACGGCGTGCAGATTCATGGTGGATATGGCTTCGTCAAGGATTACCCAGCGGAGAAGTTCTTTCGCGACGTCAAGCTGACGACCATCGGCGAGGGCACGAGCGAGATCCAGCGGCTGGTGATCGCGCGGCAGCTGTTAATGGGGTCGGGAGTCATTTGATGAGGACAGCTGCGCGCGCTCGCCCCATCGGACCTGTCTTACTCAGCGACCTGCTCCGGCGCCGCGAAGTTCTTAAATGAGCCCGGATCCCATCACAGATCTCGCTGCCGGCGTTGCCGCGGGTGATACGCGTGCGATCGCCAGGGCGATCTCGCTCGTCGAAGACGATGGCGACGTCGGCCGCGGCATCATCGGCGAGATCTATCCCCGCACAGGTCGCGCGTTTCTCGTCGGAGTCACCGGCGCCCCGGGCACCGGCAAGAGTACGCTCGTCGACCGCTTGATCGCAGTGATCCGAGGGGGAGGCGTGAAGGTCGGCGTGATCGCCGTCGACCCGACCAGTCCGTTTTCTGGTGGCGCTGTTCTCGGCGACCGCGTGCGAATGAACGCCCATGCCGCCGATCCAGGTGTGTTCATTCGCAGCATGGCGACGCGCGGTCACCTTGGCGGCCTCGCACGCGCTTCCTCCGATGCGGCACTCGTGCTCGATGCCGCGGGCCACGAAGTCGTGATCATCGAGACCGTAGGTGTTGGACAGGATGAAGTCGATATCGTTTCCGCCTCCGACATCTCGATCGTCCTGCTGGTGCCTGGCGCGGGAGATGATCTGCAGGCCATCAAAGCAGGCGTCATGGAAATCGGCGACATCTTCGTCGTCAACAAGGCGGATCGTGACGGCGCCGATCGTGTGGTGCAGGGCGTCGCGGCGAACCTGGCGCTCAAGACCTACGAGCCCGCCGAGTGGAAACCGCCGATTCTGAAGACCGAGGCGACGGCTGGAGCAGGCGTCGAAGCGCTGTGGCGCGAGATTGGTCGATTCCGTGAATGGGCGGCCGTCCATCGTCAGGAGCGCCGTCAGCAGCGTTACGTCTCCCGTCTGCGCGACGTGTTGGCGTCTTCGTTTCTTCGGTACGTCGACGGCGTCCTTGCGGCGGGAGAATTCGATCAGTACGTGGAAGCGGTTGCCAGCCGGACTCGCGATCCATACTCAGTGGTCCAAGAACTCATGAGTCGCGTGGTGCCCGGATCCCGAGTCCGGGATGCCGAGTCCCGAGCCGCGGATCCCGAGCCCCAAGTCCCGGATCCCGGATCCCGAGTCTCGAGCCGTGAGTCCCGATGAAAGCCACCCTCGACCACATCGGCATCGCTGTTCAGGATATCGACAAGGCGCTCGCCTTTTATCGCGACGCCCTCGGGCTCGAGGTGCACGCGCCCGAGGACGTCATCACCGAACGCGTCAGAGCGCGCGCTGTCCCCGTGGGTGGGTCGTCGCTGGAGTTGCTCGAAGCGACGGCACCGGATTCGGCAATCGCTATGTATCTCGGCAAGCGCGGGCCGGGACTCCATCACGTGACCCTGCGGGTCGACGACTTACGCGCAGCGCTGGCGCATCTCAACGCGCGGGGCATACGTCTCATCAACAACGAGCCGCGCCCTGGCGCCGGGGGATCGTTGGTCGCGTTCATCCATCCGTCGGCCGCGCATGGCGTGTTGGTGGAATTGAAACAACGTGCTGAGCCGGACGTCAGGCTCGAGGTCCGGAAGCTGACACTAGGTGATCTCGAGCTGACTGTTCTTTACGACGGTCCTTTCAAGCTGGATGGCGGAGCGATGTTCAGCGTCGTTCCTCGTCCCCTGTGGGAGAAACTGACCCCTCCGGACGAACGCAATCGGATTCAACTCGCGATGCGCCCGTTGCTCGTCGAGGCGACCTGGGGCCGCCTGATCATCGACTGCGGCGCCGGGGACAAGATGGGCCCCAAGCAAGTCGACATCTACGGTCTCGATCGCGGCCGTGCCCTCGACCACGCGCTCGCCGATGTCGGCCTCACCGCGGACTCGATCGACGTCGTTCTTGCCACTCATCTTCATTTCGATCACTTCGGCGGCGCGACGATGCACGTCGATGGCGGACTGCGCCCGCGATTTGGCCGGGCCCGATATGTGATTCGAGATGCCGAATGGGTGGACGCGACCCATCCGCATGAGCGCAATCGCGCCAGTTATCTGCAGGAAGACTTCGTTCCCCTCCAAGCGGCTGGCGTCGTCGATTTCTTCTCCGGTGACTGTGTGATCAGACCGGGCGTTCGCGTCGAGCGCACCGGCGGGCACACCGGCCAGCATCAGATCGTCTATCTCGAATCAGGCGGGAAGACGGCGATCTTCATTGCGGACATGATTCCAACGATGGCGCACCTGCAGGATGCATGGGTGATGAGCTACGACCTGTTCCCGATGGAGACACTCGCGTTCAAGAAGCGATTCATCA
>JBKPNV010000241.1:0-4440 GCA_046732795.1 Acidobacteriota bacterium | reverse complement strand
GATCCGGGTTACGGACCAGGGCGGGGCAATTCCGAACCTGGCGTATCGAGCGGCGTTCTGGTCGCGTCCGCGAGGACTCACTCGCGTCGCGCAGGGGTCGGTCTCGTATGTGACCGGTTCGCACAATGCGAAGTTCGGCGGCCGATATCACTACAACGATTCGCTGGGGGTGAACTTCTACAACGACAGCCAACTCTCGTACACATTCCTGAACGGCGCGCCCACACAGTTGACGATGTACGGCAACCATGATGTGCGGCAACTTGTGACGCAGGGCATGGCATCCTTGTACGCCCAGGATCAGTGGACGCGCGGCCGACTGACGCTCCAGGGCGGTCTTCGGTTTGAACACCTGAGTGCCGAGTTTCCCGATCAACAGATCGGTCCCAACCTGTTCATACCCAATGCCATCACGTTCTCCGCCCGTGACAGCGGAGTCGGCGTCAAGGACCTCATGCCCCGTGTGGGCGCTGCATATGATCTGTTTGGCACCGGAAGGACGTCAGTCAAGATGTCTTTAGGCCGCTACGTAACGCCCACAAACTCGACCGAAGCATACGCCGGCGGCCAGAATCCAGTGAACCGCGTGGCATTGATGACGAACCGGTCGTGGACCGATACCAATCGCAATTTCGCGCCCGACTGCAATCTGCTGAATCCGGCGCTGAATGGCGAGTGTGGACCTTGGTCGAACCAGAATTTTGGGAAAGAGGTGTTCAGCACCACATACGATCCCGATCTTCTCACCGGCTGGAACAAGCGCGAGTACAGCTGGGATTTAACGACGGCAGTCAGCCAGCAGCTGGCGCCGCGGGTCTCAGTCGAGCTGAGCTACGCGCGCCGCGTGTGGGGCAACTTCCAGGTGACTGACAACCGCGCCGTCGGGCCGGCCGACTTCGACCCGTTCACGATCGTCGCGCCGCAGGATCAGCGGTTGCCAAATGGCGGCGGCTATTCGCTTCAGTTCTACGACGTCAACCCGGCGAAGTTCGGACAGTTCGACAACTTCATCACGTTCTCGGATAACTTCGGCAAGCAGATCTATCACTTCAACGGCTTCGACGTGAACGTGAATGCGCGGTTTCCCTTCGCGCTGACGATACAGGGCGGCCTCAGCACCGGCAATATGACGGAGGACGATTGTGAGGTCGGCGAGAAACTGCCGGAGATCTTCATTCTGCCCGGCAGCGGCGGTACGCTCTCGGCCGTCCAGTCGATCGCCCAATGGTCCCGAAGCTATTGCCATCGTGAGTCAGGGTATCTGACGAACGTCAAAGCATTGGCGACGTATACCGTCCCAAAGGTCGACGTGCTGATCAGCGGGACGATTCAGAGTAAACCGTACGTGGGATCGAACTTTCCCAGCGTCGCGTCGCAGAGCATTCCCGCAAATTCAGTCACGCCGAGCGCCTTGATCGCGCCGAGTCTTGGGCGTCCGCTTTCCGGAGGAGCTCCCGTCACTCTGCTGGGGCTCGTCAAGCCGGGAGACAAGTACGGCGACCGGCTCAATCAAGTCGATCTCCGGTTCGGCAAGCTGCTGCGGTTCGGCGGCACGCGCACATTGGTGGCATTGGATCTCTTCAATGCATTCAACACGAACACCACCGACGTGTACCAGACGTTCTATGGTGCGACGTACTTGGACCCGGCGTCGATCATGGCGGCGCGGCTCGCCAAAATCAGCGCGCAGTTCGATTTTTGATGCAGACGGCCCGCGCGTCACGCGTGAACGGTTTTTCAATGCGTAGCGGCATCTCGCAGCCCCGCCCGGTCCGTGGAGCCATCCGGGCGGGGCCCCGGGTTCAAGGCGGAAACGCATCTAGTCATCATAGGGAAAAACTCCGTACGTGCTGCGCGAAATATCAGCACGGCAGCCCAGTCGATTGGTCTACAAGCGGAAGTGCGGCTTCCTCGCCGCGTTCTTGCCGCGGACCGCGCTTTGCACTCCTCCACCTGAGAGTCGATTGTGACATTTGCACAACGGGTCGTCGGGGCAACGATGCTCGATGCCCGCGTCTATGAAGATCTCGAGGCCAATCCGTCGGCGACCCTGCAGGCCGCACTCGTCGTCCTTCTGAGCAGCCTTGCCGCCGGTGTCGGCACAGGCACTGCCGGATTCGAGGCGCGGGCAATCATCATCGGCACGATCGGCGGGTTCGTCGCCTGGGTGTCGTGGGCGGCGCTGACCTACCTGCTGGGGACGCACCTGCTCCCGGAGCCGCAGACACGAGCTGACCTAGGCGAACTGCTTCGAACCCTCGCGTTTGCCGCCGCGCCAGGCATCCTGCGCGTTGTGGGAGTTGTTCCGGCGCTGGGATGGCCTGCCTTCGCCGTCACGTCGGTATGGATGCTCGCCGCCATGGTCGTGGCTGTACGTCAGGCGCTCGACTACCGCAGTACCTCCCGCGCTATCGCGGTGTGCGCCCTCGGATGGCTGCTGTCGCTCGCCGTCGCGGCCATCATCGGCATTTTCTTCCCGGCAACGGTTTCGTAGCGACGAGCATGTAGTCTCCGATAAATGTGTCGCCGCCGGTGACCGACCATTTGAGGTCTACTTCTTCTCGGATCCGTTCATGACGTCCCTGAACTGCGCCACGTCCGGTCAGCTTCCTTGAATGAGATGCACGAGTCAGAGTTGGATTGTCGATCTTGCCCATCAGGGCTCACCATATACAGGGCGCCGGTCAACTCGTTCAATACCTCACCTACGTTGAGGCGGAACAGCGGCTTCGGCTCTCCGACGGGGAGGGCCCCTGATGACTCCGCATGGATCGGCACACTCATAAGGCGGCTGTCGAGGCTCACGTAAAACATTTCACGCCCGTTTGGATTCCAGCGCGGTTGCGCTCCGCCGAACGCCGACACACGCGTCTTCGAGCTGCGCCCCCTTCCGTCCGAGGAACGACACGGGCCAGCGTGGAGTTCAGCGGACGGATCCAAAGGTGCGAACGCCCCTCCGATGGGGCGACAGATACGAGCTGCATTCCGTCCGGGGACAGGGCGAGCGACAACGAAACCGCCGCACACGGTACTCGAGAAGAACATGGTGTTCGAAGATATGCTGGCAACACGGCTGCGCTTCGCCGACACGACACGCAGGAGACCACAAGGAACGGGCGCTTTGCTCGGACCTTGTGGTCGCGTCACTCGTCTCCACACAGGGGGCCACCATGGGCATCGCATTGCGCCAGAGCGAACCCGAGTTCGCGATCGTCGACGAATACTACCGCCGCGCCAAGCGCGAGCCAACGCGCCGCGGCGACCTCGAGATCTCCCGCACCGACGCCTTTCGCAGCAACTTCCTGGACCTGGTGCGGATGCTGGTGTCGAAGCAGGCTTCGCACGTGGTGATCGTCGCTCACGGCAACAGCGACGGCCTCCTGATGGAGCTGACCGACAAGACCAACGACCGCGCCGACAACCGCGTCCTCGGCGAACTTTCGACCCTGGTGGATCAGTGGCCTAGCCTGAACACGCAGATGGTGAAGGCGTACGCGACCGGCTACGCCGTCACCGAGGCCGAAGTGCGGGCACTGGTGCAGAACTGCTACAAGATCCGCAAGCACGACTCCAACTGCCTGGCGGTGCACATCCGCGGCTGTAAGATCGGCGCCAAGACGGAGAACCTGGAAACGATCCGCGGCTTGTTCAACTCGCTGGTCGTGTCCGCGCCGGAGTGCCCCATGCTGTACGCACCGTTCACGCCGGAATGGTCGCGGCCGCGCGACAAGGACGTCGACGCCTGGAAGGCGAGCAACAAGGCCGACACGCGGCGCCGTGAGTTTCATGCGCCCGGTGCCGGCCGGTCGCGACTCGTGCTCGACGTCAACTACGCCGGTTCGACCTCGTCCACGCAGGGCGTGATCCAGCATGCCGACGACCTAGCCAAATGGGCCGGAGAGTTCTACGGCAACACGAACCATGGCGTCCAGCATGCAATGCCGATCGCGGCGATGTGGCCTGATAACGGTTACGTCCTCCCACACGAGCAGGGCTACATCGACCAGATCAACGCGGTGCGCGCGACGTAGGAACACGGCGGATCCAACAGGCGTACGTCGTCTATTTGCCGCCAACCACCAGGGCACGAGGCAGACAACCGTGGCACTCACGCCGGTGCCGCTCTAACCGGCCGGAGCCCGTCACGCAATCCGGCACAGTACTGGATATCTTGGGCGCGACCAGCTCGATCGCGTTATGGCGCTGTCGCGATCAACGCGAACCGTGCCCGGATTGTCGCGCATCTCGAACGCCATCTTCACGCCCTTCGCTTTCGATCGCAGCCCCGCTCGTGCAAGCGCGCACCACCCCGCGCTGCCGGTTATCGGTAGCCGTTCGCGTTACCAGAACACCAGTTGAGCTCGTTCGTCAGCTGTTATCGACAGACTATGCACTGTCGCAAATGTGTATAGTCGATGCGGCATCAGGAATTGCATTCAA
>JBKPNV010000240.1:0-7428 GCA_046732795.1 Acidobacteriota bacterium | reverse complement strand
TTGCTGCTTGCCGGGTCCGCATGGGCGCATCACAACATGTCAGCCCTGTTCGATTTCAAGGATCGAGTCACGCTGACCGGCACGCTCACCAAAATGGACTGGAGGAATCCGCACATCTCCGTCTACGTCGACGCCAAGATTGGCGACAAGGTGCAACCCTGGTCGATCGAGGGACCTCCACCGAACTTCTTCCGCACACGGAACATCAATAAGGTCGACGTGGAACAGGCGATCGGCAAGGTCGTCACCGCAGAGGTCAGCCGCGCCCGTGATGGATCCAACGCCGGGCTCTTGCGCACCCTGAATTTGCCCGATGGGAAGGTGGTGTCGGCATGTCCGCAAAATTGTTGAGTTCGACCACGGTCGCAGCCCTGCTGCTGACGCCGCTCACCAGCCAAGCTCAACTTCCACGCGACCCCGCTGAGCGTGCTCGCGTCATCTCGCAAATCATGGAGACGCAATCGCGCCAGCTCACCCTGTTCGATCGAGAGGGTCGAACGGTCGGCGTCATCGGACCTCGCGACCTCTACAACCAGCCTGTTTTTTCACCGGACGCGACACGCGTGGCGGTGATCAAACCGGACCTCGACAAAGAGACGAATGATCTCTGGGTGATCGACATCGCCACGGCCAAGGGTATTCAGATCACGTCCAGCAAACCCCGCGAGGGCGCGAATTCGCCGGCATGGTCGCCGGACGGGACCCAGGTCGCTTACGTCGCGTTGCGCGATGGGTATTTTGGCGTCTATCGCAAGCCGTCGAGCGGCGAGGGCACTGAAGAACTCCTGTTCAAGAACTCCGCGCCGATGACGCTCACCGACTGGTCCCAGGACGGGCGTCATCTCACGTACTTCTCCACTGATCTCTCCGGAGGTGGTTTGTACGCGCTGCCGCTGAACACGCAGGGAGAGCGCAAACCGATAGAGGTCCTGCGCAGCAAATCGCAGCTGCAGGGACCGCGCCTGTCGCCGGATAACCGGTTCATGACGTTTACGTCCAACGAAGCCGGGCGCTTCGAAGTCTACGCCATCCGATTCGATCCGAACGCAGCCTCACCAGCCACACCGGTACAGATCTCCAATCAAGGTGGCACCGGAATGGTGTTTTGGCGACGCGACGGCAAGGAACTCTATTATCTGGCCGCGGATCGCGCGATTATGGCAGTGGAGGTGGGCAGCGGTTCGACGGCAACGTTCGGCAAGCCGACGGTGCTATTCCGCCCGCCGGCTGACATCGTCGCCGCTATCGGGCCGGGAAATGCCAGCGTCAGTCGCGACGGCGAGCGATTCGTGATCGCTGTTCCGCGCCCACAGCTACGACAGCTGACGATGTACGACCGGCAGGGCAAAGTGGTCAGCACCGTTGGTCAACCTGGCTTTTATAACCAGCCGAATCTCTCTCCCGACGGAACGCGCGCCGTGGTCATGCGAAACGATCCGCAGACCGGCGACGTCGACATCTGGACGATCGATCTCGCCAGCGGCAAGGGCACGCCGATTACCAACGACGTCTTTCCACAAAACGCGCCGATCTGGTCTCCGGATGGCAAGCAGGTGGCTTATGTGTCGACCAAGGACGGCTTCTCCGGCATCTACCGGAAAGCCGCGGATGGAACCGGTGAACCCGAACTCCTGTTCCAGTACACCCCAGGAGCGGGAATGGTCCTCACCGACTGGTCACCCGACGGAAAGTTCCTGACGTTCTTCACCGGCGTCATCGTCGTCGTGCCAATTGGAGACAACAAGAAGGGCCTGGAGCGGAAAGAGATCGACTGGCTGCGGGAGGACTACGATGCCGGGCAGGGGCGCTTCTCCCCCGACAATCGTTACCTGGCTTACCTCTCGAATGAGGCCGACGTGGATCGGGCTGAGGTGTACGTCCGCCCGTTCGATACCAGCAAGCCCGAGGCGCCGGGCCCGGGCGATGCGGTGCGAGTGTCGAAGGATGGCTCCATCGGCATGATCACGTGGCGACAGGACGGGAAGGAATTGTATTTCATGACTCGCAACTGGGAAGTCATGGCCGTGGACGTAACCACGACGCCGACGTTCAAAGCCGGCGAACCGCACCTTTTGTTCGGCCTGCCCGGCCCGCTGCCCGGTAACCCGATGCAATGGAAGAACGTTAGTAAGGACGGCGATCGGTTCCTCTTCGCGATGCCGGCGCAATCAGGCCCAGGCGCACGTTAGGCTGCCTCAAGCTCGAGTACGTCGCGGTCAGGTAATGGCGTGTCTTTTGGACCCGCCCTTGCCTGACTCGGTGATATCCTTCCCGCTCTCCACAGTGCACCCGCGGCGGCAACAGAGAGGGCAGTCATGCGCACTCTGATCCGGTGGACGTTGACGTTTGCGATCGCGCTGACGGCGAGCGCGCCCCGTGCACAACAGGCTGAGGCCACCAACCCGTTTCAGGGAAACGCCCAGGCGATCGGCCAGGGGCTTCAGCTCTTCAGATCCTCGTGCGCGAGTTGCCACGGTCTCAATGCCAAGGGCCTGCGGGGACCCGACCTCACGACCGGTCAATGGGCGCGCGGCGGAACCGACGCGCAGTTGTTCCGGACCATCATGCAGGGCATTGCGGGAACGGACATGCCCGGCGCGCAGAACGCAGACGCAACACCGGATCAAGTCTGGGCCGTCATCGCATATCTCCGAACCCTGAGCAGCTCTGCATCGGCCGACGACACGCGCGGCAACGCGCAGGTCGGCGAAACACTGTTTTTTGGAAAGGCGACGTGCGGTCAGTGCCACATGGTTCGCGGCCGCGGTGGACGGCTGGGTCCTGATCTCTCACGGATCGGTGCGACACGTTCACGAACGGCGCTGATCACCGAAATCCGCACTCCGAGCGGGTTCTTCACCGACGGCTACTGGCCTGTGACCGTCGTCACGAAAGACGGACGCCGCGTGCGCGGCGTGCGGAAGAACGAGGACCCGTTCTCGCTGCAGATCATGGATACAAGCGAGAAGATCCTGTCTTTCGATCGCAGTGACTTGCGCGAGGTCGTCCGGGAACCGCGTTCACTGATGCCCGACTACGGCCCCGATCGATTGAGCGACGCCGAGCTCGACGATGTGATCCGTTATCTCAGGTCCTTGTAGCCATGAGACACCGCATCTCGCACGCCGCCTTATCGTGTGTTGTGCTCACCTGCCTGGCGGGCGCTGGTCTCTCCACCGTCCTGGCGCAGCAACAGCGGGACGCCAGCCAGTGGACGACGTATTCCGGTGACGACAACGCCCAGCGTCATAGTCCGTTGACGCAGATTACACCTGCCAATGTCGGAAGGCTCGCCGTGCAGTGGATGTTTCAGACCGGCGTTCCCGGACGGCTCGAATCGACGCCGCTCGTCGTCGACGGCATCATGTATCTGACCGGACCCGACAACCACGCCTGGGCGCTCGATGCGCGAACCGGCCGCCAGATCTGGCACTACCGGCGCGAATTACCAGAGCGCCTGAACATCTGCTGCGGGCGTGTCAACCGCGGCTTCGCCATTCGCGGCGATCGTCTCTACATGACGACGCTCGACGCCCACCTGCTCTCGCTCGACGCGAGGACAGGAAATGTGCTGTTCGACGTCGAGATCGACGATCACACGAGGAGCTACACCGCCACCGTCGCGCCGCTCATCGTCAAGGACAAGGTCATCGTCGGGATCGCCGGAGCCGAGTACGGCATTCGCGGTTTCATCGATGCGTTCGATGCGAACACCGGAAAAAAGGTCTGGCGGTTCTGGACCGTGCCTGAACCGGCACAACCTGGCGGCAACTCCTGGTCGGGTGACGCCTGGCGGCGAGGCGGCGGCTCGACGTGGGTGACTGGCGCCTACGATCCTTCGCTCAATCTCGTCTACTGGGGAACCGGCAACCCATCGCCGGACTCACTCGGCGACGTTCGTCCTGGTGACAACCTGTACACCGATTCCGTGGTCGCGCTCGACGCCGACACCGGAACGCTACGCTGGCACTACCAGTTCACGCCGCACGACGTGCACGACTGGGATTCGGTGCAGGTGCCCATTCTCGCTGACGTGACGATCAACGGAGCACCACGCAAGGTGCTGATGACGGCGAATCGCAACGGCTTCTTTTACACACTGGACCGGACCAATGGCGCGCTCCTTCGCGCACGCCCGTTTGTCCGCACGACCTGGGCTCAGGAAGTTGGACAGGACGGCAAGCCGATTCTGCTCGAAGCCAATCGGATCGGGCCCGAGGGCACTGTGACATGTCCGGATGTTGGCGGCGGCACCAACTGGATGTCGCCCTCGTTCAATCCGGGGACCGGGTTGTTCTACGTCACGGCTCGCGAAGTGTGCGCGAAATTCTACGCCTTCCCGCAGGAGTTCGTCCCGGGCCACCTGTATTGGGGCGGTGCGGTCGAAAACATACCGGGGGAGCCTGGCTTCGGAGCCTTGCGCGCCATCGATCCGGTCTCCGGACTGGTGCGTTGGGAGTTCAAGTATCCACGCCCATCGTTCGGCGGCACGCTGAGCACGGCATCGGGCCTCGTGTTCGCGGGCGAGGAAGACGGCAATGTGATGGCCTTCGACGCGGCGAGCGGCAAGAACCTGTGGCGTCTGCAGACCGGCGCGGGGCTGCGAGCGGGCCCGATGTCATTCATGCACGACGGCAAGCAGTACGTGGTCGTCGCGTCGGGTCAGGCGATCATCGCATTCGGGTTGCCGGACGCACGCTAGCTGTTCCCCGACCCGATCCTGTCAATCCCAACTCCCAACCTCCAACGCCCAAACGGCTGGGGTGCATAGGAGCTGGGAGTCGGAATTTGGGCGTTGACACCTTTGAACGTACTGTCAGCTACCGCGCAGCCGGCGCAGCCTGCGTTTCGCGCACCGCCTCGGAAAGTCTCTTCACGCCATCGTCGATTTCTTGCGGCGAGAGCGCGCAGAACGGCAGGCGGATGAAGCGCTCGCCGCCACCTTCAGGGAAGAATGCGAGACCGTCGGCGAGATTCAGGCCCTTGGTGGCCGCCTGCGCTCGGACGGCCGTCGTGCTCACGCGTTCGGGCAGCGTCAGCGAGATGAAGAACCCACCATCAGGCTTGGTCGTCTTCGCGTCCGGCATGTACTTCCCGATCCCATCAAGACAGGCGTCGAGACGTGGAGCGTACAGCTTTTTGAGACGTTCAATCTGCGGCGGCAGCAGACCGCGGCGGCACCACTCGTACGTGATCGCTTGCGCGACATATCCAGGCGAGATGTACGTGTCTTCAGCGACCTTGGCCAGCTTGCCCAGGATCGATGTGTCACCGAGCATGAACCCGGTGCGAACGCCAGGCGCAATCAGCTTGGTGAACGAGCTCATATGCAGCGTGCGATCGGGAGCCAATTCGTACAGTGTCGGCTCCTCGGTCCCGCGGTACCGCAGCATTCGGTAGGGCGCGTCTTCGACGAGCAGCACGTTGTACTTCGCGGCCAGCTCCACGATCTGACGACGCTTGACGCCTGAGCACGTCGCGCCCGCGGGGTTCTGGAAGTCGGGGATGAGATAGAAGAACTTCGGGACGCCCTTCTTCAGCGCACTCTCGAACACGTCGATGTCGGGACCATCCGGTTCCATCTGAATGCCCACAACGCGAGCGCCATGGCGGCGAAGGAGGCCGATGGTGCGGTCGTAGCTCGGCGACTCGGTGAAGACGAGATCGCCAGGCTTGATCATGTGCAGGCAGAGGAATTCGATCAGTTGCAGCGAACCGTTCGAGGTGATGACGCGATCGGCATCGACGCCCTGCCATTCGGCGATCCACTGCCGCAGCGGCTCGAAGCCGCGCGACGGTCCGTACTGAAGCATCTGGTTCCCATGCGACGTGAACGCAGCCGTCGCGGCGTCGATCAGTTCGGCGGTGGGAAACGATTCGTTGGCCGGTACCCCGCGTGTGAAATTGATGGTGTTCATATCCTTGTCATTTTATGTCTAAGGGGTCGGGAGTCATTTGATCAGGACAGTTCCTACACGCGGAGTGTCCACATCAAATGACTCCCGACCCCATTTACCAATCTACCGGCTTGTAGTCCTTGAGGAATTGGCCCCACATGTGAGAGCCGGTATTGAAGCCGTTGATGATGGGATCGAGAATGCGGGCGGCGCCGTCGACGATGTCGAGCGGCGGGTGAAACCGCTGGTCCGCTCTTTTTCGGGTGGCGATTTCAACGGGATCCTCGTCCGTGACCCACCCCGTGTCGACACTGTTCATGTGAATGCCATCCTGGTGGTAGTCGGCCGCCGCCGTACGCGTCATCATGTTCAGCGCCGCCTTTGCCATGTTGGTGTGCGGGTGTCGGGTCGTCTTGAAGTTGCGATAGAACTGCCCTTCGACGGCAGATACGTTGACGATGTGTTTGTCACGCTGAGGGGTGCGGACCATCAACGGTTTCAGGCGCGCGTTGAAGACAAATGGCGCAACCGCATTCACGAGCTGCACTTCGAGCAACTCGACTGTCGCGACTTCCGCGAGCAGTAGCCGCCACGAGTTGCGGCCACGCAGATCCACCTGCTGCAGATCTTGATCGAGCCGTCCCTCGGGAAATAGATCCTTCTGCGCGGTCAGCTCCTCCGGCAGCAGCGCGACTTGTGACAACTGCGCTGCGTGCGTGATGCCAGTGAGTCCCGCGACCCGCGAGACCTCCTCGTCGGAGCCGGCAGTCGCGTCCGGTAGCATGTGATAGCCGCGCAGCCCTTCGTAGCTGCCGACAAGCCGGCGCACGTGCTCCGGCATCCGACTCAACGCCGCTGTCTCCCCCGCCATCATGTGCGCGTAGAAATCAGGGGGCCGGCGAACGGTCTGGCAGGCATTGTTGATGATGAAATCCAGGCGGTCGCGCGTATCGAGCAACTCGCGGCAGAACGCCTCGACGCTTGGGGTGTGACGCAGGTCGAGACCGAAGATCTCGAGTCGATCTCCCCACGCGGCGAAATCGGGCTCGCCCGAGTAGCGCATGGCCGCGTCGCGCGGAAAGCGTGTCGTGACGAGGAGACGCGCACCCGATCGAAGGAGCTTGAGCCCCGCCTGGTAGCCGATCTTGACGCGGCCGCCGGTCAGCAACGCCACCCGACCTCGCAGATCGGCTTGCTCCGTGCGCTTCGCGAAGTTGAGCGTCGCGCACGACGGGCACAGTTGATCGTAGAAATGGTGGATGGCCGTGTATTTCTCTTTGCAGACGTAACAGTGCTGCTGCTCCCGGGATTCGGGGCTCAGGGCTCGGGACTCGGGGCTCGAAACTCCCGCCGGTGCATGGTTCGGTTCGTCAGTTTCGCGTACGTCCCGCGGGACAAAGCCGTCAGCAACTGACTGCATCGGAAAGACATTTGGAGTGTGAAAGACGGGCTTGCGCCGAAGCGTGCGGATACCCGTCTCCTGCAGCACGTCCTGATCGCCCCGCACGCGCGCGGCTTTCCGCTGGCGCGC
>JBKPNV010000239.1:0-17802 GCA_046732795.1 Acidobacteriota bacterium | reverse complement strand
CATTGCTGCCGTCCTCGTCGTGGTGCTTCTCGTGTTCACGGGTCTCGGACTGGCTTCCTGGGGCGTGGCAACTCAGGTATCGCACCTGGCCGAGGATCTCCCGCGCTATCGCGAGAACATCCGACAAAAGATCACGGACGTCCGCGGGGTGAGCCAAGGCGGCTCGGTCGAGCAGGTTCAAAAGACAGTCAAGGAAATTCAACAAGAGATCGCGGCACCTCCGTCTCCGAGCGGCAAGCCCGGTGAACCGGTGATCGTGCAGTCGCAGAAGGTGACGAGTCTGACCGACTTCCCTTCGTGGCTCGGCCCGGCGCTCGGTCCGCTGTCGACGGCGGGGTTCGTCGCCGCGCTCGTCATCTTCATGCTGCTGGAACGCGAAGAACTGCGCGGGCGAGTCTTCGGTCTCGTCGGACACGGCCACCTGGCCGTCACCACCAAGGCGTTCGACGAGGCGGCCAGTCGCGTCAGCCGCCAGCTCCTGATGCAGACACTGGTGAACGCGACCTACGGCACAGCCGTCGGCGTCGGTGTGTGGTGGATTGGCGTGCCCTATCCGTTGCTTTGGGCCGCTCTCGGCGCCGCGCTGCGATTCATCCCGTATCTGGGACCGATTGTTGCCGCAGCCGGGCCGATTCTGATCAGCCTCGCGGCGCTCCCCGGGTGGACCAAACCGCTGTCGGTCGTTGGCTTGTTCGTGGTGCTCGAGCTGTTTACGAATCTGGTGCTCGAGACTGTGCTCTATGCCGGCGCGGCCGGCGTATCGCAGGTGGCGCTGCTCGTTGCCGTCGGCACGTGGACGTGGCTCTGGGGTTCGATGGGCTTGCTGCTCGCCACTCCGCTGACCGTCTGTCTCGTCGTGCTTGGAAAGCACGTTCCCAGATTCGAATTCCTGTCAACGCTAATGGCCGACTCGCCTGCCCTCGCACCCGATGTCAGTTACTACCAGCGCCTGCTTGCGCGCGATCAGAGCGAGGCGTCGGAGATCGTTCAGCGTCATCTGTCCAGTCAGCCAATGGAGACGGTATATGACGCGCTGATGCTACCCGCCTTCAATTACGCGGAGCGCGATCGAATCGAGGGGCGCCTGTCGGAGGACGAAGAACAGACCATCGTCGAGCAGACGCGCGAGCTACTTGGGGACGTCGAGCGCTTCGAGCGCACGCTGCCGGCGCGCGAGACAGCCGAAGAAGAGACGTCCGGCCTGCCCACCGAAGACACGGAACCGCGTATACCCGTGAACGTGCTCGGATATCCGGCAAACGGACTGGCAGATGCAGCCGCGTTGCAGATGCTGGCGCAACTGCTAGACGCCGATGGGATACGGCTGGACGTGACCTCTGTCCGGCTGCTCTCGTCGGAAGTGATCGATCTGGTCCGAACCAGCGGCGTCCGCCTCATCTGCATCGCCGACCTGCCACCGAGTCCCCCCTCAAAGACGCGTTATCTGGTGCGTAAGCTGCGAAGTGCTATACCGGAGGTGAAGATTCTCGTCGGCCGATGGGCCCCCCCTGAACTGGCTGATGAAGATCGCTCGTCTCTGACCGACGACGGTGCACATCACGTGGCCAGCACCCTCCTGGAAACACGCGACCAGCTTCGCGTTCTCGCCACGCACGAACGCCACTATTCCGAGTCGGAACGATCGCCGGCGGCGAACGTTGCCGGCTGACACGCGCGACGCCAAGCTGAACTGCGAAAGCTGCGATCTCCTATTCGACGACGCCCGCTCATGGACACGGTGATTTTGTAATTTTGTCAGCGCTGCATCGCGACGAAGTCGTCGTAGCGCATCGCGAGCCGCTGGTGGAACGCCGCTTCGAATCTGACGCCCATTCGGAGATCGCGCAGGAGCGTGATCACAGCCGCTGCCCCGCGCATGTCGAGCAGGCGTTGTACCGCCAGCGCGCTTTGGGCATACGCCATCGTGACCTCACTCGGATCCAGTTTCGAGAAGCTCCCATGCAACTGATCGAGCGCCGGATGGCCGTTCACATCGTGGCGCATTGACGCTGCCCATTCCTTCCCGCCTGGTTCCTGCGCGGTCGCAAGACCTTCGTTTATCCAGAACGGCACGCTGCGTCCGCCCACTTGCGCGACGAGGGCATGCACGAACTCATGCACGAGCACCCGCTCGAGTTCCTCGGGCTCGCGAAGAGCATCTTTCACGGCGACGCGAATCTGCCCGTCGTAGATCCCGCCGGCCCACGCCGGCGCTCGCGTGATGTCGTGAAATTGTTGAAGCGTGTAGAGCACGACTGTGATGGTATTCGCGGGATACACCGCCAATGCCGCGCCGACGCGCGAGTAGCCAGACTCGAGGTACTCGACCGCCCGTCTCGCGATCGCATCGTCAGCCGGCCCTTCGAACAACACCCGGAAATGTGCGCCTCTTGAGGTATAGAGCCGTGCGGCAAAGCGCGAGTCCTTCCGCCATTGTTCCAGACGCGCGATCAACCGGCTGTCATTCTGCGCATACGGCACAACGCTTTCGTACGTCGCGACGGCATCAGCAACGCGGCCGGCCTGATACTGCAGCTCACCGAGCAGAATTGCCGCCTGCACCATTCGCGGCTTGAGCTTCAACGCGCCGGTGAGCGCCGCTTCTGCAACATCGTTCTGCCCGAGCATGAACGCGGACAATCCCTTCCCGAACCAGAGAGAAGCATCGTCGGGGGCGAGGTTCACTGCTTTCGTGAACGCCTCGAGCGCATCCCCGAACCGCTTCTCTTCGAATGCCCGAGCCCCCTCATCGGCGATCGCGTCTCTTGCAGCGGGGACCCGCTGGGCATTGGCTGTGACAGGTGCGAAGAGCACCATTACCACCATTACACCGGGGATCGCAGAGGACATGGACTCCGATTGTGCAAAGCGAACACCCGGGAGTCATGCCGATGAGTGGACGAAACGGGCCCGAAAACTCAGGTTGTAGAGCAGATAGCAGCGAGTATGAATCGATCGTCTGTGCCGGGCCAGACAGCGTTCGCTCATCCCGCAGACTGGGTCGCTGCGGTTCAGGTACCCGACCTTTGGGTGACGCGGATGCCGTCAGTTACCGATGGACGACCCCGCGAACATCTTGCGACCGTCTTGCGTCGTGATCGCCGACGCGTTGCCGACGTGAGGAGCGTTCTTGGCCATGTATCCCGCCACGGTCACCGTCTCCCCCAGCTTGAGCGAATCGCGGCGCCAGCCCCGCCGCATCAGGCCGTTGGGGCCGGCCAACTCGAAGTCCCAATTCACGACCTTCCCCGACTCGTCCTTGACGTCCACGAATACGTGTGCGTGGGGGTTGAACCAGTCCACCCGGGTCACAACGCCCGTAACGGTCACCGGCTTGTTCCGGTCGAACTCCGCGTCGAACGAGTGGTGCGCCGCAATCGACGCTGCACCCGGCAGCAGCAGCCCGCAGCAGACGACGAGTCCACGCACGCCGAACGCCAGACGCCACATCTTCATACCCTCCTTCGCAGTCCCTCGATCGACACGTCAGCCCCGCCCGTCACTTGTCGAAGAGCTTCGTCGAGGTCTCGTTCTCGCCGCAGATGAACTCGATGAGTTCCTCGTCGGGTAGCAGCCGCTGCGTGAAGTTCACCGTCCACGGACGCGTGTAGGCTTTCGGATCATTCACGGTCACCTCGATCTCGAGCGTGCCGAAATTCGGACGGCGGAAGCGCTCCGTCATCGTGGCCTGCGCGGTGATCGGGCTGCCTGCGACGTCGAGCCATCCCCCGTCACGGAACCCGCTCGTCTGCACGACGAGCGTGTTGCCTTCCCACTTGCCCGTCGAATAGCCGTACCACCACGGCTGCGGGTCGTTGTCCGGCAGCGGTCGCCCGTCCAGGAAAATCTGCCGGATGCCGGCGTTCCCCTCGTAGAGGATGACGATGATTTTCGGCGCCTGGATAATCTTCCGCGGCTGCGGATGCGTGTGGAACTGCATGTTTCCCATCGGCAGACAGTGAGCGTCCGGGTTGTCCTTCATGTTGTCGGCCATGCGCTGCTTCTTGAGCGCCAACGCCCAGGGCTGAAACGGAAGGCCGCCTGGCACACCGGAGCCGATGTCGAAGAACAGCCGCACCGGGCCGCCGCCGGCGGCTGGCGCCGCGCCCTGGCTTTGCGGGGCGCGAGGCGGCGTGCCCGGGATCGGTGGCGCACCACCGGTCCCGGAGATGCTCGAATTGACCGTCGACGGGGTCGAGGGGTTCTCCCACACCCCGGACAGGTCGGGCTTGCCGTCCGGAGCCTTGGGCGCCGGAGCCGCAAGATTGATCTCGCCAGACTTGGTCCGCGGCACGCCTTGGGCCTTATAGGTCGGCCACTGCGCGTGGACCACGACTGACGCCAGCATCACCGCTCCGATCGCACAGGCAGGGAACCGCATCCGCCGCTCTCCTTCATTTCGGAAGCCGCGGTCAGTCTAGCCGTTGACGCGGCCTCAGTCGAGCGGCCGCCGTCACCGGGCGTCTACCAGCGCGAATTGATGTTGAGGAACAGGCCGTTGCGTTCCGGCAAGTACGTCTCAATCGCCTGCTGGAACTCGACACCTATTGAGAGCTTGTGCGGCGGCGCATCGTAGCGATTCGCTCCGTACCAGATGTTCCAGCGCGATCCGATGCCGACCCTGATATCACGCGAGATGTCATCGTTTCGGAGCCCGTTCGCCTGGAAATGCCCGTACGGCTCGAGGGAGAGGCTGTTCGCGAGCTTGAGGTGATAGCTGGTGCGGTAGTCGGCGGTGGCGGCGCTCTGGTCCGCATCGATGTAATGCGCGGCGTCGAGATACAGATTCTGCGAGAACCATCCTCTGCCGGCCGGATGCCAGTCGTCGCCAAACCGGCCGCCGTTGAAGAACGAAGCGCTCGTGCGCAACAGAAATTCGTGGCGGTCTGCATCGTCCAGCGACGTCTGGTTTTCGCCGGCGAAATAGATGATTTGATTCCGCCACGGTTTCCACCGCAGACCGACGCCAAGCGTGGGATGCTGCGTCGGCACGGCATTCCGTTCGACGCCACCGTCACCGATCAGCCGTGCGTACACCGACACGGTGCGGCCATCGCGAATCGGTTGTCCACCGAGACGCACGTCGGCCTCGAGCTGCGAGTAACTGCTGTAATAATTTCCCGCTTGTGACGCGCTCGTCCCGGTGCCCAGACTCGTCCCGCTGTAGCCGTCGAAATTCACCGTCACACGTCGTCCGAGGTCTTCATGCAGCCGCTGCAAACCGAAATGACGCGTCTGTAAAGCATCAGTCGTTTGCGCGTTCGGCGATGCCGACGCATCCAGCACCTGCTCTGCGTACCAACGAGCTGAGGCGTTGGCGTGCAGGCGCTGATTCACGTAGACGAGCTGCTCGGCTGCAATCATCTTGCTCCGGTCCACCTGCCATCCAGCCTCGAGCGCCTGGCGCGCCTGATACATCCGTCCCATGTCGACATAGAGAAATCCGAGCGCGAGTTGCGCATCGGCGTCCTGTGGATCGAGCGACACCGCACGCCGCAGCGCCGCCTCGGCCTCGCGATTCAGTCCGGCGCGGCGATACGCGTAGCCCAGCTGCGCCTGCGCCATGGCGCTGTCTTCATCGAGCTGAACGGCGCGCTCGAGCAAGTCAACCTGACGGCGCAGATCCGTGTGCAGCAGTGCGAGATGCCGGTAATCCTCCGAGTTCGGCTGCAACGCCACGGCCTGATCGTAGGCGGCAATCGCCGCGCTCGTATCGCCGCGGGCCACGCTAATTTGCGCGAGCACCGACCAGTATCGGTATTCGAGCGGATTGCCGCCCTCACGGTACCGCGCGGTCCACGCAGCAGCTTGTTCGCTATTGCCTGCGGCCAGTGCGGTCGTGGATGCGGCAAGCCAGTCTTCGCCACTCAGGTTGTCGCCGAGACTTTGCCACGTGCGCAGTGCCTTCGCCGCATTGCCCGTCGCGTAGGCCTGATATGCGAGTGCACGTGACGCGATTCCGCCAGGCTGACGGTCGTGCGCCGTCGTGTAGGCCGCCAAGGCCACCTCTGGCGCAATCGTCACGCTGCAGTCGCCGAGACGCATGAAGTCGTCGTAGCTATACGCCGGAGACATGTCGCCGAGCGCCTGCCGTACTCCCTCGCAGTCGTGCCGTTCCGCCCACAAGATGCCCTGAGCACTTCGCAGCGCGGGCGTATCGAGAGGCACGCGTATTCGAGCTTCGTCCTCCGCAGTGATCGCCGGCGGCTGTTGCACGGCGATCATGAGGAGCCGTCTGACCAGCCGCTCCCGTTCCGGGTCCGGTGATGCAGCGAACGGATATCCCGTGAACAGCAGGCGAACCGCCTGGGACGCAGCGCCCGCTTCCACAAGCCGATAGCTCAACTCGTCGAGCATCACGCCATTGTCGGGCGTCTGCGACAGCAGCCGTTCGGCCTGACGCTGCGCATCGTCAAAGCTCCGCGACGCCAGCGACTCGGTGAACGGGATCGTCGGGTCGACATCCGGCTTCGATTCTTTTCGTAGAGGCGAGCTCTTAGCGTTTGCATTCGCGGCGTTGAGCTCCGGCTGCCGCTTCCGCTGCTGTGGGGCCGTAGCCGGCGTGCGTGCAGCCGCCGCGGTCCTGGGCTGTAATGCCGTCGCCTGGGGCGCCGGGGAAGCGATGGCGACGTTGCCCTTGCACGCGGCGTCTTTGCACGCCCCGGCCGATGCCGATTGTGGCGCGGCGCTGGTCGGCGGACGCAGACGGCTCAGGGCTTCACTCACTCGTTTGTCAGTTGGCGTCTGCTGGAGTTGCTGACGCAGCACTGTTTCAGCACGGGCGATCTCGCCGAACGTCCGGTAGGCGTCGGCGAGTTGCAGCGCAACGGCGGCGTTCGTTGGTGCCAGCTCGCGGGCGCGTTCGAACTCGGCGAGGGCGCGCGCGCGATCGCCGCGGCGTAGCGAGTCCCATCCCTTTTCGAGATGCGGATAGATCAAGAAGCGGTGATAGTTGCTGACGTCGCTGCCGAGGTCGAACTGATCCGGCCCGCCGGCAGCATCCGCCGCCCGCAGCGGCGTCGGCATGGTCAACGCGGCGGCCACGATCGCCGCCGTTAGGCACGTGCGAAGGCTCGCAGTCGTCATCGTCCTGGTGCTTCCACGAGTGATTCGAGCGCGGGGACCTTGATGCCCGCACGCTCGAGCACCGATGCGATTGAGCCCTGCAGTGTCTGCTGGAGTTCGAGCGCCTCCTGCAGCACGGCCTCGCTGATGATCCCCTCGGCCACGAGATACTCCCCCAGTCTCATCGACGTGCGCTCGTGACGGAGCAGCACTGAGCTGAGAGCCGCCGCGTCGAGATGGCCGAGCGACATCAACACTTCGGCGACGAGGACCTGGCGTGAGACGTACTGTTGCCACAGCGCCTCGGCTTCCCCCGCGGTGATCTGGTTCTCGCCCACTGCCTGGTCGATCAGCGCGCGCGGTGTGGCGCTCTTTCCTCGCGCGTACCACTGCCGCACCGCCACCGTCACCTGCCCCTTCGGCGCGATCACGTACGAGATTGGCCGACGCAACTTCCGCGACAGGGCTGCGATCGACACGGGATCGACCTCACTCTCGCTGGCAAGCACCAGCGTCCTGCCGCGTTCTCGGATTGGAATGACGGCGTAATGAAGTGCAATCTCTGCCGGCAGGAGGCGCACGAGACGCTCCTCGATCTGATCGGCGTCGACGTTCTCCCAGGTCATGTGGCACTGCTCGGCAACGGCTACGGCAAGTTGCTGCGAGGTGATGAGGCCGTCATGGACCAACCAGCTCCCCAGCTTGAGCCCGCGGGAGCGATGAGCGAGGGCCTCTTCGAGCTGCGCGTCCGTGAGCACGCCGTGCTCGACGAGAATTCGGCCGAGTGGCCGGCGTACACGGCCCGGCTCGCCAAGCACCGGAAAGTCGTGCGTGGTCTTGTCCCACGCCACACGGTGAGGAGAGCCATGGCGGACGATCTGTGCGACGGCTCGCCAGTTCGCGGCGAAGTTGATGATGTTCCCCCAAAACAGCCGCGGGATTGACAGGAGACCCTCGCCGATCCCGTAGTAGCTCGACACGAAGTAGAGGCGATGGCCGATCCGGTTCCACATCAGGAACAGGTTCGCCGACAGCAGGAACGTCACCCAGGCGCCGCCCTCGAAAATCGAGAGAAATGAGTAGCTGTCGTCGACGAACGCTTGATACATCGAAATCGCGACGAGCTGCAGCAGCACCAGCATCGCCATGAAGCTGACGAAGTTGCTGATGCCACCCTTCCGGTCCCGCCAGAGGAAGTAGTTCAGCATCGGATCGCGCGTCCAGCCGTGCGTCTTGAAGCCCTGATACACGATGCCCACGATCCAGCGCGACTTCTGCCGGACCGCATTGGCAAACGTATTCGGGAAGTACTCGCGAACGCAGATGACGTTGGCGTCGAACCGGCTGCGGCCGAACACGCGCTTCGGCTGCACACCGTCTTCCTTGATCACCGGGAAACGGACGAAGATCTCCGTCATGCCTTTGGCACGGAGACGGAATCCGATGTCGTAATCCTCGGTAAGACTTTGAACGTCGAAGGCAATGCCGTCGCCGTCGGCGAGCAGCGCCAGCACCGCACGTCGGCTGAAACAGGTTCCCACGCCTGCGCTGGGTACCTGTCCCGCGATCGCTTCGCGGACCAGAATGTCCTTGCCGTGGAGCTCGGCAAATTCATCCATGTAGTGCGCGCTCGTGAAATCCGACCAGCGCCGCTCGAACGGATACACGGGCAGCTGGATCAGATCCTTCCGATCGACGAGATAGTTGAACAGGCGCAGCTCCATCTCGGAGAGCACATCTTCGGCATCGTGCAGGACGAAGCCGGCGAACTGCAGGTTGGCGCGCGTCTCGAATTGCAGGATCGCGTCGAGCACGTTGTTCAAGCAGTCCGCTTTGCTGGTCGGTCCTGGACGGGCGCAGACCACCTTGTGCACGTTCTTGAACTTCGCACACACCTGATCGACGTCGCGCTGCGTGTCGGGATCGTTCGGATACGTGCCGACGAAGACGTGATAATTTTCGTAGTCGAGCGTGGTTGCCGCGAGCTCCGCCATGCGGCCGATGACGCCCGTCTCGTGCCATGCGGGTACCATGATCGCCAGCGGCTTCTCGACGGGTCGATAAAGCGCCCGGTAATCCAGCCGATCGTTCGTGCGGTAGATCACGAGTGCGCGCCAGATGCGCCGCACCCAGTAGATGATGTCGATGACCAGGTCATCGATGCCGCTGATCAGGATGACCACCGCCAGCCCGATGGCGATGACCTTCAGTCCGTAGAGATACGTCGCGAAGACGTCGACCCACCACATACGCGATCAGGCCGCCGCCACCGACGTCCGCTTCATCGTCGACAGACGGCGTTTGAGAATGGTGACGATGCGCTGCGACGCGGCCCCGTCACCGAATGGATTGCCCTGGCGCTGCATCTGCCGATATGCGTCCTCGTCGCGGATCAGCTGCTCCACGTGCGCCACAATCTCGGCCCGGTTGGTGCCGACCAGCCTGGCGCAGCCGGCCTCCACTGCTTCGGGACGTTCGGTCTCCTGTCGCAACACGAGGAGCGGAACGCTGAACGTCGGCGCCTCCTCCTGGAGTCCGCCCGAGTCGGTCAGCACGAGCCAGGCATCGGCCAGCGCCTGCTGGATCTCGAGGTAGTCGAACGGCACGACCAGCTTGACGTTGGTGCGGGTGCTGAGTCGCCTGTGCACCTCGTCGCGCACGATCGGATTCGGATGGACCGGGAACACGACGTTGATGTCCGGGTGCGTATCAGCGATGTGTGCGACTGCCCCACAGATTTGTTCCAGCGGCTCGCCCCAGTTCTCGCGCCGGTGCACAGTGACGAGGACGTGGCCGCGTCCCGCGCTCCGGCGCCGGATGCTCTTGTGCTCGCACGTCCAGAGCTGCGCGTCGACAACCGTGTTGCCGGTCAGATGAATCAAGCGGTCGGGCACGCCTTCGGCGAGGAGCGCCTGTCGGGCTCTGTCGGTCGGCGCAAAGTGGAAGCGCGAGATCCTCGTAATCATCTGCCGCAGCGCTTCTTCCGGAAACGGCTGCTCGAGGTTGTAGGTGCGGAGCCCGGCTTCCACGTGGGCGACGGGAATCTGATTGTAGAAACCAGCCAACGCTCCTTGAAACGCGCTCTCGGTATCGCCCTGCACCACCACGACCGACCAGGGGCACTGTCGCATGATCGGCTCGAGCTGCTCGCGGCAGCCGACGCTGAAATCTCCCAGCGACGTGCCGCGGCGCGTGAGCGAAATGTCAGGGACGATGTCGAAGCAGGAGAGAATCTGCCGCGCCATCTCGTCGTGCTGGCCCGTATGCAGCCATTGCACACCGATGTCGTCAGCGCCGCGGAGCGTGTGATACAGCGGCGCCAGCTTGACGATTTCGGGCCGCGTTCCGGAGACGAGCAACACATTTTGCACTATCGCACCAGCTTCCGTATTTCCCTGTGTATCGGCTACGCAGGGAATCACTGCAGCAACAACGGATGCGAACTCGTGAGCGATGCGACATCTTTCATCTTCCTGCGCAGGCGTGCCGTGCTTCGCACTCCTAACAGGCGGCTACCTTCTTTCCGCTGTGTCTACGCCTTACGCTGCGCGTCGTCATCCGCAATCCCGACCAGCAGCGTCGCCAGATCGTTCACGAGCTGCTTCATTTGTTGCCGGGTATGCGTGTCGGTCAACGCTTCTGTAATCACGGTCTTGTGCTTCAAGAGTACGTCGGCGATGACGGCGCACAATTGCCCAAGCATCTCGGTGAGCTGTGGGTCCCGCGGCACGAGTTGCCTCTCCGTGCACCTCCGCTCGTGGGCCATCGCCTGCGTCATCCGGGCGAGCCAGTCGTCCAAGTCGCGCGTCTCCTGCTCTGTCAACTCGTCACCCGGTTGATGCGCGTCGGCGCCCATGGGACCTCTCCTCGTCGGCGTGTCGTGTCGCGTCGTGTGCTCGCCGCAACGTCTTCTGGGGCGTCGTCATCACTCGCCTCGCGCGCGCCGTAGCGCTCGCCAGGCAGAATCGAGGATCGCCTGCCGCCGAATAGCAAAAGTGCAGACCCCGTGCCGCGTTGGTGAGTCGATTCAGGCCGGATCTGACTCCGCCACTGCGTGATCTGCCGTCTGGACCAGACAAACGTCTGGCGGTAAGCGCTCCGCCGACGATTTTGAGTCATCGAGCTTTTGTGGTCCCTCGACTGCCGTCTTATCCCTGATGCACATCGGGATGGGGCGACTGCGTACAGCGGCGTGTGAGAACACCGACATCAAAGAGATTGAAGATCACTGGTCGGTGGACAGCGAGAACGGACACACAGGTTGCGCGCTCCGAAATGGAGCCTGCTGCAAAGGTGCGCGCATTTGCCATTGCGCCGGCGCGCCCGGATAGTTACTCTGGTCGCGCGATGACACGTCGATCCCGCTTCTCTTATCCGCGGCGCGAGTTCATGCGCCGGGCGGCGGCGGTCAGCGCCGCCATGGCCGCGCCGGCTGGTGCCGCTGCGCAGTCCACGACTCCGGCGGCGTCGACGCCAGCGCCCTCTACCACTGACCTGGAACCGCTCACCGGCGGCCGCGCCGGCTCGGACTTCATGGTGGACACGATCAAGGCGCTCGGCTTCGAGTACATCTGCGCCAACCCAGGCTCCAGCTTCCGCGGCCTTCACGAGTCGGTGATCAACTACGGCGGCAACGAGAAGCCGGAGCTGCTCACCTGCATGCACGAAGAGTCGGCAGTGGCCATGGCCCACGGCTACTTCAAGATCGAGGGGAAGCCACTGGCGGTGATGGCGCACGGGACGGTCGGACTGCAGCACGCGTCGATGGCTCTCTACAACGCATGGTGCGATCGCGTACCCGTGTACCTCGTGCTCGGCAACACGCTCGATGCGACCATGCGGGCGCCAGGGGTGGAGTGGGTGCACGCCGTGCAGGATGCGGCAGCAATGGTCCGCGACTACACGAAATGGGACGACACGCCGATGTCGCTGCCGCACTTCGCCGAATCGGCGGTGCGTGCCTACAAGATCGCGATGACACCGCCCTACGGTCCTGTGGTGATCGTCGCCGACAGCGAGCTCCAGGAGCGCCCCATCGCCGACCATCACGGCACGCTGCGGGTGCCGCAGCTGAGCCTCGCCACTCCGCCGCAGGCAGATTCGGGCGCAGTCGCCGAAGCGGCCAGGCTCCTCGTCACGGCCGAGTCTCCGCTCCTCATCGCTGATCGCCTCGCCCGCACTCCCGCGGGGCTCGCCCGACTGATCGAGCTCGCCGAGCTGCTGCAGGCGCCGGTCATCAGCACGCAGCCGAATTCCCTGCCGCCCATCGCCGCCGGCCGGATGAACTTCCCGAATCGCCACCCGCTCAACCAGACCTTGCGCGCCGTTGCCGCGATCGCGGACGCCGATCTCATCGCCGGCCTCGAGATCGCGAACATCTACGGCGCGACGCACATCTTTCGGGATCAGCTCGAACGCACCTCACGCCCGGCGACGAAGGCCGGCGTGAAGCTGATCACGATCACGGCCGGCGATCTGAACATCAAGGCCAACTACCAGGATTTCCAGCGCTACGTGGAAGCGGACCTGGCCATGGCCGCCGACGGCGAGGCCACGCTGCCCGCGTTGATCGAAGCGGTGCGGCGGTTGATCACACCCGAGCGCCGGCGGACGTTCGACGCGCGCGGCACGAAGTTAGCCGATGCGAGCCGGGCCGCCCTCGAGCGCGCGCGCACCGAGGCGGCATACGCCTGGGACGCGTCGCCCATCAGCACCGCGCGCTTCGCGGCGGAAGTGTGGCAACAGATCCGAAGCCAGGACTGGTCGCTCGTCAACGGCAACTTGAGCGGCTGGCCGCTGCGGCTGTGGAATTTCGACAAGCATCACCAGTACATCGGCGTGTCCGGCGGGTCGGGAATCGGCTACGGCATGCCCGCCGCGATCGGCGCCGCGCTCGCCAATCGCAAACACGGCCGCCTCTCGGTGAACATCCAGAACGACGGCGACATGATGTACGCACCGGGTGTGCTCTGGACGGCGGCGCACCACAACATCCCGATCCTCACCGTCGTGCACAACAACCGCAGCTACCACGAAGAGACGATGCACCTGCAGCGGATGGGAAATCGCCGGAATCGTGGCGTCGATCGCGCGCATATCGGTAACGAGATCGATAACCCGGCGATCGATTATGCGAAGCTCGCACAGGCAATGGGGTGGTACGCCGAGGGTCCAATCGCCGATCCCAATGCTCTGGGGCCATCGCTGGCCCGTGCGATTGCCGCCGTCACGCGCGGCCAGCCCGCGCTGGTCGACGTGGTCACGCAGCCGCGATGATGAAGGCGCTTCTCGTCATCGGTGTCGCGTGTGCCACGGTTCTAAGCAGCGGCACGATGCTGACCGCGCAGTCGCAGCCAGCACCCGCAGGCAATGTCGAGAAGGGACGCCTCGGGTTCGTAAAAGTCGGATGCGCGCAGTGCCACGGCCGCGAAGCACAAGGCTCGCCGACGACCGGACCGCGTCTTGGACCGAACGGTCTTCCGTACCCGGCATTCGCGCGCTACGTGCGTGCGCCCCGTCTGCAGATGCCACCCTACACCGAAAAAATTCTTCCCGACGCGGACCTCGCCGATCTCTACGCCTTCGTCCAGTCCCGACCGAAGGCCACCGCACCGCCCGCGCTGCAGTAACAGCAAACATCGACTAGCCGCCACCCATCCACGGGCTTTTTGGACTTCGCTTCCCTGTTTCAACACTTTCGGCGGGCGGCTTATCGCGACCCTCAGCAGGCCTTTCACGGTCCTGCTGGTCCGCCGGGTTCTTCTTCGCCTCACGCTCAGCCGGACTCTCTTGCTGAGCGCCCTCTTTTTTCCTGTCGTGCTCGTCGACCATGCTGCGATCTGTGCAACCTTGATTCCGTATCCGGAAACGCACGTGTCCAAACGACACGAAACACGTCGATAATGGCGTCTTCACCAGTGAGCTGAGTTGGCAACGTCACCTCCGCAGATTGGCAAGTACCTCATCGTGCGCCGCCTCGGCCACGGCGGAATGGGGACGGTGTATCTCGGACGCGATCCGAATCTGGATCGACCGGTTGCCGTCAAAGTGGTGCGAGAGCCGCTCGTTGACGACGAGTTGCTGCAACGGTTCCTCAGGGAAGCTCGTGCCACGGCGAACCTCCGACACGAGAACCTGGTCACCATTTACGAGGTCGATCAACACGACCATCAGCCGTTCATCGCCATGGAGTACGTGGACGGCACGACGCTGGCCGAAATCATCAAGCGGCGGCAGCAGCTGCCGCTGGCGCAGAAATGTTCGTTCGTCGAGCAGATCTGCGCCGGTCTCCACCATGCACACCGCGTCGGCATCGTCCACAGGGACATCAAGCCGGCGAACGTGATGGTTGATGCGCACGGCATCATCCGGATCCTCGACTTCGGAATCGCTCGAGTCGCGAATTCGGCGATGACGTCCGATGGCGCCATGCTCGGCACGCTGAACTACATGTCGCCCGAACAGATGCTGGGAAAGCCGGTCGATTTTCGCAGCGACATTTTCTCGGTCGGTGCACTGGCCTACGAGCTGCTCTCCTATCAGCAGGCATTTCCCGGGTCGTTGGAGGATGGCCTCCTGCAGCGCCTGCCAACGGCGGATCCGGCGCCGCTCGCGGAGCTGTGCCCGGAGCTTCCAGGAGAGCTCGAACAGATCGTCTTCCGTGCTCTCGCCAAGCACCCGCAAGATCGATTCGCCGATCTCGACGAGATGCGGGTCGCATTCGGGCGCGCCCGCAGCGGCGTCGACCCTCATCTGCAAATCGCGACGGTTGTCATCCCGTCCCGGAACAGGTCGAAGGCGTCGACCCGCCCTGCCTCGTCTGCAGAGCGACGCGGCCTGGAGAGTCGTGCGCGGCAGATTGTGGCTCATTGCGACGCGGCGCGCGCCGCGCTGCAGCGACGCGATCTGGAGTCTGCCGCCGCCGCATGCGAAGAGGCCTTGACGCTGGACCCAGACGACCCGGAGGCCTCGCAGCTTCTCATCGAGATTCGGCAGGAGAAAGAGCGTCACGTACGTGTGATGTCGGAACCGGCAGGTCGCGACGCGCCGTCCGGTCCGACCCAATCGACGCGCGCGACCGGCTCCTCGTCCCGCACGATCCTGATGCTCGCCGCATGTGCCGCGCTCGTACTTTCGATCGGCGGTGTCGTGTCGTGGATGAACCGGCCGAAGGAGGCGTCGTCTGGCCCGCGCGCGTCATCGGCTTCCGGCGGTAGTCGCTCGGCGAGTTCGGCAGGTAACGCGAATCCATCCGTCCCGGTACGTGTCGATCCGAACGCCCCGACGCCGCAAGGCGCAGTGGCGAGGTCTGAATCAAATCCGCCGGCGACCCCGGCGCCCGCGGCGACGTCGCCAACGGTTGGTGATTCCCTGTCGACGCAACTGGCCCACATAGGCCGGCTGAATCAGGACGGCAACGTCGCGGCGGCGCTGGCGGAATTGGATCGCATCGGGCCATCGGATGACCGACGAGTCACCGCGCTGGCGCGCTCCGTGGCGCAGGGGGCGGCTCGTTCGATGGACGCAGCGCTCGCAGCAGCCGCGAGTCAAAAGGCTGCCGAACTGGCACCGGTCCCGTACGCAGCAGGGGAACAGGCACGAAGTATCGCCGACGCCGCGTCAAACCGGAGCGACTACGTACATGCTGGCAGACAGGCGCTCGTCGCTGCCGACGCATATCGACGCGCGGAGTCCGAAGCACGGGTCGCTGCCGCGAAGCCTGTCAAACGTGGCGACCCGCCGGCGGGGGCGGCATCAGCGGCTCCTGCGAGCCCGTCGCCGACGCCTGAGGATTCGGCCCCGCGTACCGAGACTCCAGTATCAGCGGCGCCGAGTCCGCGACCCGCTGCGATCCCTGGCGCCGGCACGCTCGCCGGGGAGCGACCCGGAATTGAGCGGGCACTCGATCGATACAAGGACGCATTTTCGGCCCGGAGTTTGCCTGCACTACGCGCTGTCTATCCGTCACTTCCTCAGGCGACGGGTCAACGGCTCGACGCGCAGTTTCGCGGCTGCCGGGCCTACGCTGTGAGCTTCGCGAACAACATGACGGTGGCCCTCGACGAAAACGATCCGACAGCGGCCACCGTCAAAACTCAGACCACTTACCTATGCCAGCCTGCGACGACCCCAGTACCGGATCAGCGAATCGTGCGGGACGTGTTCTCGCTCCGTAAAGAAAACGGCGAGTGGCTGATCGTGAGCATGGCGGACAACACGCGATAACGATCACAAGCGTCTCCGCTACTTCTTCTCGAGCGCCTTTTGCACGGCCCTGGCTGCGTTCTGGACTGCCTCGCCGAGCGATTCGTCATAGGACGGACCTTGGCCCGGCAGACCGACCAGACCGCCGAGGTCGTTCATGCTCACGGCTTGCTGCATCAGGTATGACGCGGCCCCAGCGGTCGAATCAAGCCCGCCGCCTTTGCCAAGGCCGAGACCGCTCGCCTGGATCTGATAGAGCATCGGGCTTCCGAGCATACCCATGCCACCGAGGTTCGCGGCCCCGAGGCCGTACAAGCGCGAATACATCTGAGGGCCAGCGAACATCGAGATGTACATCGCGCCGGCGAATTTCGCGAGGCCGAGGCCTGTCTGCAGGCTGAAGCCGCTACCGTCCTTGCCCTTGCTCGTCGTGGATAGGACCTGTTTGCCATCGACTTGCAGGAGCTTCACCGCGATGCTCGACTCGGTGTTCTCCTTGGGCGCGGCGGCCGCGCCGGCGGCGCCGGCGGCCGCGGCCGTGACTCCGCCCCGTCCACCAGCGACACCCGATGCGGCTTTCATGAGACCGCCGAGCGCACCAGGTTTCGACACTTTCAGGTCGGTGACCTCCGCGACCAGCAGGTAATCGTACCCGAGGTCGTTCGCGCGCTTCTGCAGATCCGCGAGAGGCGCCGCAGCCATCGGCACGCCTTCGAACTTGAGCTCGCCCAGGTTGGTGATGAGACGCTGCCGCAGCGTGCGGGTGTCGACGGCCTGCGGTGTTTTATTAGCGAACTCCGGCACGGCGATACGGATGACGCCAGGTGTCTTCGGGGCAGGCGCGGCGGGCGGAGCGGCGCTGTCGCCCGCGAGCTTCACCTCATTGGCATCGCTCAAAGCCTTGGACAGCTCACGCAAGTTCAACGCCGCGTTCATGCCCGGCGGAATTTCGAAGAGCGCCGGATCGAGCGTTGTCTGCTCGAACTCGGTGACCTCCATCCTCGCAATCATGGGCTTCCCGTCGTCACCCGTCATGGTCGTCGTATACGCGATCGGGAACCCGAAGACTTTCGGATCACCGTTGCTCGTGGCCTGGATCTTGTCGGCGCAGCCGTCTGGCATGGTGCCGACACTTTGTTCCGGGCTCGTTGGCAGCGTCTGCGTACCTGGCGCATCGATGTACCACCCGTCGGTCTCGAAGCGCTGCCGGGTCGTGTCGCACGCACCGGCCATTGGCTGTTTGTCGATCGTCGACTTCACGTGACGGGCCTGGCGGCCGAACACTTCCTTTCGCTCGCCGGTATCGACGATGGTCGTGGCCACCATGATGACGCCGGGCGGTTTGGGCGGAGCTGCTGCTGGCGTGCCAGGGACGATGGGTGCCGGCATGCCGTCCGGCGACACGAGGTACGTGTTGGCAGCCTTGCTGATCTGAATCGTGCGCTTCTGGTCGCGTTGCTTGAGCAGGACCATGTCCTGGAACTCGAAACGTTCCCGTTCGCCCTTGAGGTAGGTCACGCTCTCAGTCCTCAT
>JBKPNV010000238.1:0-26790 GCA_046732795.1 Acidobacteriota bacterium | reverse complement strand
CGCCAGCAACTCCGCGATGCCGCTCATTCCGATCCCGCCAATCCCCACGAAATGTACGCGGCGCGTACGACCTAACATGACGGACATGTCGATCGAGCCCGACGCGAACAGTTCCTGGTTCCCGGTTCCAGGTTCCCGGCTCGTGTTCTGAGTTCCGGTTCGGGGTTCGAGGTTCTGAGTTCGGCGTTCAGTGCTCCAGAGTGCATGGTGGCGGTTAACCGCGAGCGCGAAAACCTGGAACCATGAACGCCGAACGGGAATGTCGAACACGAACTCGGAACTCGGAACGTGGAACATGGAAGGGCTGGACTCACCGTGCTAACTCCAGGACTTTGTCGACGATCACTGTTGCTGCATTCGGCCTCGCCAGTCGTGCGGCGGCTTCACCCATGCGCCGCCGCTCGACGTCGTTTCCGGAGAGCGACAGGATCTCGCTCGCCAGTCGAACGCCTGTCAGCTCGCGCTGGTCGATCATCGTTGCCGCCCCGTTCCTGACTAACGCCTCCGCGTTCTTGCGCTGGTGATCGTCGGTGGCACCCGGAAACGGAATCAGGATCGACGGGCGCGCCGATGCCGTCAGCTCCGCCAGCGTGGTCGCCCCCGATCGACAGACCACGAGGTCCGCGGCTTTCATCTCCCGATCCATCGCGAACAGAAACGGTTCGACTCTGGCGTCCAGCCCTGCGCGCCGGTAGCCATCCCTGACCATCTCCAGATCGCGTTCTCCCGACTGATGCGTGATGGCCACTGCAGGTGCGGCGGCAGCCAGCCGCGGCGCTGCCTCCACCATCGCCACGTTGATCGCGTGCGCGCCCTGAGAGCCGCCAAAGACTAGAACCCGAGCCGCCCCAGGCGGCGAATCGACCTCACCTGTGACGTGGGACCTTTGACCTTCGTATTCCCCATACGCCTCCCCACGAAAGAACTCCGGCCGGACCGGATTACCGGCGACGAACGCCTTCTCGCCAAAAATCGCCAGGCTCTGGTCATACGTCACGGCGGCGGCACTCACCATTGACGCAAGCAGTCGATTGGTGAGCCCGGGCACAGCGTTCTGCTCCATCAGGAGCGTCGGAATCCGTCGCAGCCAGGCAAGCGCCACGACCGGTCCCGAGCTGTATCCACCTACGCCAATCACCACCGACGGACGACGTCGCGACAGCACACTCCACGCATCGAGCGCGCTCGCCGGCAGCAACCCAAGGCCGCGCGCGAGCGATGGCAGCGTCTTGCCTTTCAGTCCCGCGCTGCGAATCAGGTCGAGCGTGAAACCCTCGCGCGGTATCACGCGCGACTCGATGCCTGTGGCGGTGCCGACAAACGTCACCTGCGCGTCCGGCAGGCGCGCGAGAATCGCCCGTGCGACGGCAATGCCCGGATACAGATGCCCTCCCGTCCCGCCGCCCGCGATCAACACGGACAGCGCCACTCATTCCTCATGCTGCGAGATGTTGAGCAGCACTCCGATACCCACGAGACTGATCAAAAGTGACGACCCGCCGGAACTCACCAGGGGAAGGGGAATGCCCTTGGTCGGTAACAGCCCGAGAACGACGCTGATGTTCAAGAGCGCCTGCACGGCGATCATCGCCGTCACGCCCAGAGCGATGAACGACCCGAATGCGTCCTGTGTCCGCGTCGCGATGCGGAGGCCGCGCCACGCGATGACGCAGAAACACAGAAGCACGGTAGTGGAACCAAGCAGGCCGAGCTCTTCGCCGATCACGGCGTAGATGAAGTCGGTGTGCGGCTCCGGCAGAAAGAACAGTTTCTGAACGCCGCCCATCAGGCCGCGGCCGAACACTCCGCCCGTGCCCACGGCAATGAGCGACTGCATCACCTGGAAACCGTCGCCCAGCGGATCGGCTTCGGGATTCGTGAAGGCGAGGAGCCTGCGCCACCGATATGGAGAACTCGCGATGAGCAGATACAGCACCGGCGCGGCGGCGATTGCCGTTCCGATCAGATACCGGTAATTCAATCCGGCGGCGAACACCATCGTGCCCACCACCATGAGCAGGGAGGCCGCGGTACCGAGGTCCGGTTCGAGCAGAATCAGGCCGCTCATCGCCCCCACAACGATGGCGATCGGCAGGAGGGAATACGAGAGCTCGTCGATGCGGTGCATGCGGCGCTCGAGCGTGAGCGCCGTGAAAAGGATCGCGGCGATCTTGGCGATCTCCGACGGTTGAATGCCAAGCCCACCGATATTGAACCAGCGCCGCGCTCCGTTCACCGGCGCGCTGAAGAGGACCAGGACGAGAAGGACGCATACGACTCCGGTGAGCGACCAGATGAACGGTTCGTTCCGGTAGGTGCGGTAGTCGATGCGCATCGCCGCGGCGAGCGCCGCCAACCCCAGCAGGGTCCACATCGCCTGGCGCGTCAGAAACATGTAGCCCTGCCCGTACCGATCGAGGGCGAGCGCCGCCGACGCGCTGTAGACCATCACCACGCTGACGAAGACGAGCAACACAGTCGCGGTGAAAAGAATCCGGTCCGATTTGAGCTTTCTTGCCATCGACACTCACCGACTACAGAACCCACGCGAAACGACCGAAAACCCGCCGGTCCAGCGAACAGGACGGGCTCACGAGGTATGTCCGGACGCCCGGCTTTGCGAGTGACCGGACCCGTAGGCCGGGTCTTGCTTTTTCGACCCGGGCTTGATCCAGATCGGCTAAGATCCGGATCCTTTACGCCGCGCGTAAGCAGTCAGCAGTCATCAGTCGGCGCGTGGGGTGAGACACCAACCTCGCAGACCGGGGTAGCCTGCGTTCCCAGCGGTAAGCTCCCACCCGCGCCGGCCGACTGACGACTGCTCACTGCTTACGACCTTTCCTCGAAGCACCACTCAGCGACCGCGACACATTGAGGTTCCCAAGGCCAGCGAGTAATTCTTGCTGTCCTCTGTCCCCGACGCTTCGGTGTGTCCTAATCACGATCGCTGACCTAACCGCGCGACTTCCTCTTTGAAGGCCCGTCCTCTTTCCGCGTAATCCCGAAACCAGTCGAAGCTCGCGCATGCCGGCGCCAGCAACACGATGCCGTCCGGGCGCGCCGCCTCGTAGCCGCGTTCAACCGCTTCCCTCATGGATGACGCATCGATCACGGGGATGAGATCGGCGAGCGCCTCGCGGACGAGCGGCGCGGCCTCTCCCATCGCGATCACCGCCCGTCCTCGCGCCGCGAGGGTGTCTCGCAGATCCCTGAAATCGCCCCCCTTGAAATGCCCGCCCACGAGCGCGACCACCTGTCCCGGAAAGCTTTCGATCGACCGGCGTGCCGCTTCGATGTTGGTGGCCTTCGAGTCGTTGACGAACGCGACGTCGCCGATGCGACCCGCCGGCTCCATCACGTGCTCGAGCCCACGGAATCCCTCGAGCGCCGCCGTCATCGCGCTCGTGCTGAGACCGGCCACTGATGCGGTTGCGACGGCCGCGACGACGTTTCCGAGCATGTGCCTTCCGGTCAACTCCACTGCAGACACAGGCACCAGCCGCTCGGTCGCCGTCGGCGTGCGCCGGACAATCCACTCCCCGTCGACCGAAAAGCCATCGTTCGTCGACCTGAATGGCGAAAACCCCACGCGCGTGCCTGCAATCCGCTCGCTGTGCTCCATCACGATCGGGTCATCGAGATTCACGACCGCCCAGTCGCCGCCACTCTGGTTCGCGAAGATGCGCGCCTTGGCCGCGGCATAGGACGCCAAGTCCGGATGCCGGTCCAAGTGGTCGTCGGCCAGGTTCAGCCAGACCGCGATCCACGGACGGAACGACGTCGTGGTCTCGAGTTGAAAGCTGCTGACCTCGACGGCGTGGATCGTCTCCGGCGTCGACTCGTCCACTTGCGACGACAGCGGCACACCGATGTTGCCGCCCACGAGGACTCGCTTCCCATCCGCGGCCACCATCCGTCCGATCAACGTGGTCGTGGTCGACTTTCCTTTCGTTCCCGTCACAGCGATCACGCGGCCGCGAAGCCAGCGCGACGCGAGTTCCAATTCGCCGATGACTTCAACTCCTCGTGCCCTCGCGGCCACGATGCTCGGTTCATCGGGCGGCACACCCGGGCTGGTCACGACCAGATCGGCCGCGTCGAACGTCGCCTGCGTGTGTCCGCCCAGCTCCACCTGAATCCCCGCGTTCCGCAGCGCGGCGGCCTGTACGAAGTCGTCGCGCCGTTCCGTCAAGACCACCCGCGCACCTCGTCGATGCAGCAGTTCCGCTGCGGCGATTCCGCTTCGTGCCGCTCCCACCACCACCACGCGCCGCCCGCGAACCGAAAATTCTTCGTGCGCCACGCCATCACCGCTGTCTGCATCCCCGCACCATCACCGCAGCTTCAAGGTCGTGAGACTGAAGAGCGCGAAGATCACGGCCACGATCAGGAACCTGGTGATCACCTTGGGCTCGCTCCACCCGAGCAGCTCGAAGTGATGGTGGAGCGGCGCCATCTTGAAGACGCGTCTTCCCGTCATCTTGAATGAGGCGACCTGGATGATGACGGACAGGCCTTCGAGCACGAACACGCCGCCGACGATCGGCAGCAGCAGTTCCTGCTTGATGAGAATCGCAACCGTGCCAAGGGCGCCTCCGAGCGCCAGCGACCCGACGTCGCCCATGAAGATTTCTGCGGGATACGAGTTGTACCAGAGGAACCCGAGACTCGCTCCGACCAGCGCGCCACAGAAGATCGTCAACTCTCCCGCGGGAGGAAATCGCACGAGCAACAGGTATTCGGCGAGAACGGCATGGCCCGTGACGTACGCCAATGCCGTGTATGCCGCAGCCGCCACTCCAAACGTGCTGATCGCGAGTCCGTCGAGGCCATCCGTCAGGTTGACGCCGTTGCTCGCGCACACCAGCACGAAGACCGCGAACAGGACGTAGAGATAGCCAAGGTCGGGAATCAGGTTCTTGAAGAACGGAAAGATGAGCCGCGTGCTGTAAAGCGGCGGGTTTCGCTCCGAGAGATAGAGCACCGCCAGACCGACCGCCACGCCAACGACGATCTGGCCGAGCATCTTGTAACGGGGGATGAGGCCGTGGTGAGAGCGGCGCGTGATCTTCAGGTAATCGTCGGTAAACCCAACGGCACCGAAACCTACGGTCGCCATCGTGGCAATCCAGACGTACGGGTTCGACAAATCCGCCCAGAGCAGCGTGGGCACGACCGCGGCCGTCACGATGAGCAGACCGCCCATCGTCGGCGTGCCGGCTTTGGCGCGATGCGATTGCGGACCCTCCTGGCGGATGATCTGGCCAATCTGAAAATCGCGCAGCGTCCGGATCAGCCAGGGACCAAACAGGATGCTGATGGCGAGCGCCGTCAGGCTCGCCGCGGCGGTACGAAACGTGATGTAGCGGGTGACGTTCAGCGCGCCCAGGAGCGGCGAGAGATTCTCGAGCGGCGGTAGAAGATAGTAAAGCATCAGCCAAGTTCCGCTACGAGCCGGTCGACAACGATGTCGGTACGAGTTCCGCGTGAGCCTTTCACGAGCACGAGATCACCCGCAGTCACCGCGGCCACGACCGCTGATGCGGCCTGGTCGCTCGTGTCGAAGCAGCCGACGGATGCGGGCGGCATCCCCGCAGCGATGGCAGCATCGGCCAATGCGCGGGCCGGCGCACCACCGACGGCGAACAGCCGACTCAGGCCGGCTGCCGCCGCCGCCCGGCCGCATGACTCGTGAAGCGCGAGCGAGTGCTCACCGAGCTCGAGCATCTCTCCGAGGACGCCGATCGAACGAGTGTCGCGCGCTTCATGCGCAACGACCTCGAGCACGCGCCGCAGCGCGGACGGGCTCGAGTTGTAGGAGTCGTCGATGACGGTGATGCCATCACGCAGTTGCCGCACCGCTCCCCGGCGATCCGCCGGCTTCAGGCGCGCGATCTCGGCCCCGATCTGATCGAGTCCGATGCCGCCGTCGATTGCCACCGCGGTCGCCGCAAGCACGTTCAGCAGATTGCCCCGTCCGAGCAGCGCGATGTCTATCGTGCGATCGCCAGCCGGCGTTTCGATATCCGCGCTCATTCCGCGAATGCCGCGGTCGCGAACACGGCGGGCGCGAATGGTCGCGCCATCGCTCTCGCCGAACGTCAACACTCTGCCGGGGAAGCTGCGCACTCGCGTCATCACTCGTTTATCGTCGGCGTTGCAGACCAACACGCTGTCCGCGGTCGCGCCCTCGAGGATCTCGGCTTTGGCATCGGCGATCGCGTCTGCCGATGCAAAGAAACCCAGATGCGCGTCGCCGACATTGGTCCATACACGCACATCCGGCGTCGCAATCTCGACCAGCCGGCGGATCTCCCCTGCGTGATTCATTCCCAGTTCCATCACGGCGACATCGGGGGCACTGCGCAACTGCATCAGTGACAGCGGAAGCCCGATGTGGTTGTTCAAGTTCCCTTTGTTCTTCACCACGCGAAATCGCGTGGCCAGCAGTGCCGCAATCGCTTCTTTCGTCGTCGTCTTCCCTGCACTTCCGGTGATCGCGATGACCCGTGTCGAAACCGCCGAGCGCACCCGATGTGCCAGCCGTTGCAGTGCCGCGAGCGTGTCGGGCACCTCAATCAGTCTGCCGGTCCATGAATCAGCACCCGCCCCACGCGCTTCGTCGGCCCGATCTTGTTCTCGAGACCCGGCTGATCTCAGCTCTTCAGACCCGGCAAACCCCGACTCGACGATCGCTGCAACCGCGCCGCGCGCCAGCACGTCGCCGACAAATGCGTGTCCGTCGAACCGTGGCCCGCGCAGTGCCACGAAAAGATCGCCGGGCCGAATCGTACGGCTGTCGGTGACGACGTCACCGACCGGCGCGTCGGCGCCGCCCACTCGGCGCGCCGCACCGACCGCATCGGCCACCCAATCAACCGTCAGCGTCAGCTCTGTCACCCCGCCCGCGATTTCAGCCGTCGCACTGCCAATGCCTCCCTCGCCACCTCGACATCGTCAAAGGTGAACGTCCGGTGGCCGATCTCCTGGTACTTCTCGTGTCCCTTGCCCGCCACCAGGACGACGTCTCCGCGGTCAGCCATTGCGACGGCGTGCACGATGGCGTCGCGCCGATCCGGGCGAATGAGTATCTGGGCGCCGCTCTGACGCATCTCCGCGTCGGCGCCGCGCCTCACCTCGTCGATGATTCGATTCGGATCCTCGCTTCGAGGGTTGTCCGAGGTGATCACGACGATGTCGCTGAGACGCGCCGCGACCATGCCCATCAACGGCCGCTTCGTCCGATCGCGATCGCCACCCGCGCCGAACACCGTAATCAGCCGTCGCGTCGCCATCGGCCGGGCCGTTTCCAACAGGTTCCGCAGCGCATCATCGGTGTGCGCGTAGTCCACGACCACCGTCACATCGTCGGCGGACCCGGATGCGATTTCAAAACGGCCAGGCACGCCAGGGAGCTGCTCGAGTCCGTGTTCGATAGCGGACGTCGGCACCTCGAGCGCGCTCGTCACGGCGACGGCCGCCAGGATGTTGTAGACGTTCGGTCTGCCGACCAGCTTCGACCGCACGCGGATAGAACCTCGTGGCGAGCGGACGTCGAACTGCAATCCTTCGAGTGAGTACGACAGCGAGCCGGGCGAGACCTGGGCCGCCCTGGTCAAGCCGTACGTGATCGGGCGCTGCACCACCTCGACGAGCGAAGCGCCACGCGGATCGTCGAGGTTGATGACGGCCGGGGCGTCATCAGGCAACATCTCGAATAGCCGGCGCTTCGCCGCGAAGTAGTCTTCCATGTTCGTATGGAAGTCGAGGTGGTCGCGTGTCAGGTTGGTGAAGATGCCGGCCGCGAATCGGATCCCGTCGACCCGGCGCAAGGCGAGCGCGTGGGACGACACCTCCATCACGCACGCGCCACATCCGGAGGCGACCATCTCGCGCATGTACGACTGCACCTCGGGCGCTTCCGGGGTCGTGCGTGTGGCCTCGAAATCGCGGCTCCCGAGGCGATACACCACGGTTCCCATCAGCCCACACTTGATTCCGGCAGCCTCGAAAATCGCGCCCGCCAGATAGCCTGTGGTCGTCTTCCCGTTGGTTCCGGTGATGCCGACGACACGCATCTGCCGGCTCGGGTGCTCGTTGAACTCCGCCGCCAGATACGCCAACGCGAGCCGCGCATCGGCGACAGTGATCCACGGCACACTCGTCTGGTGTTCGGCGGGGCGCTCCGACACGATAGCGGCGGCCCCAGCTGTAATTGCTTGCGGTGCGAACGCGGCTCCGTCCATCTTCAAACCGCGGAGCGCGACGAACACTGTCCCTGGCGTCACGTGCCGCGAGTCGTGAGTCACGCCAGTACAGGTTCGTTGCAGTGCGCCTTCTGCTCCCGCAAGCGCGCGACCGTCGATCCCGACGACACGACTCACCGCGCGGAGCAGTTGCTCGACCGTCATGGCGCCTCGACGCTTGCGACCCGATCGACAGGCCTACGTCCCAAGGTGAGCACGACGCTCATCCCGGAATCGAGCGGTGTCCCCGGGACTGGGAATTGGTCCACCACGAGACCGCCACCGCGAAGCTCCACCATGCATCCGAGTCTCGCCAGCATGCGAATCGCCTCGCGGGCGCTCAAACCGGTCAGATCCGGGACCTCAGATGCCGATGCCACCACGCCGCCCGTGAGCTGCACGAGGGACGACGCTGGAGTGACGGTTCCGGAGGTCGCGAGCGGATCGGCCTCTTCCGGACGGCTGGCCAGCACCGGTTCCGGCGCGTTGATCGACGCAGGGACGCCGTATTGCCGCAGCGCTGCCGTGGCGATTTTCTGGAAGATCGGAGCGGCGACGACACCGCCATACGGCGATACCTTGTGAGGTGAGTCGACGACAACGACGATCGTGAAGACCGGCTTTCGTGACGGCACGAATCCAACAAACGAGACGTTGTAGTCGGAGTGACCGCGGTAACTGCCGTTCAGCAGCTTCTTGGCCGTCCCCGTTTTTCCGGCGACGGTATACCCCTCGACCTTGGCGAGCTTGCCGGTGCCGTCGACGACGACCCGTTCCATGATCTCGGTCAGGGTGGCCATGGTGCTGGCGCTGACAACCCGATCGAAGACCTTGTGCGGTACCGGCAAACGTCTGCCGTCGCGAATCACGGCGCGCACGGCGCGCGGCTGAACGAGCTGACCGCCGTTGGCGACAGCGCTCACGGCAGCCGCCATTTGCAGCGGCGTGACGCCCACCTGATACCCCATGGCCACGGACGCCAGCGCGCTGTCATTCAGCGAGTCAGGATCCCAGACCATGCCGGGACTCTCACCGCGGAAGTCAGGTGAGCTCGCTCGGCCGAAACCGAAGCGCTTGACGTAGTCGCCGATCTTCTGCGGACCGAGCTTCAGCGCGACCTTGATTGCACCAACGTTGCTCGACCTCACGATGACGTCGGCAAAGGAAAGCACACCGTAGTTGTGATCGTCGTTGATGACTCGCGAGCCGAACCTGATGTTTCCCGCACTGGCATCGATGATCGTGTCGGGTGTGACGGCGTGCTCTTCGAACGCGGCGCTTGCCGTCACGATCTTGAAGGTCGATCCGGGCTCGTAGTAATCCTGCACCGCTCGATTGCGCCTCGTCTCGGGGCGCACGTCGCGGTAGTTATTCGGGTTGAACGAAGGGAAATTGGCCAACGCCAGGATCTCACCGGTGAAGGGATCCATGACGACAGCCGATCCGGCCGAGGCGCCGCTCGATTCGACGCCGGCGCGCAACTCGCGTTCAGCGACGTACTGCAAGTACTGGTCGATTGTGAGCTCGAGCGAGGCCCCCGTCGTCGGCGGCCGCTCGATGCGGCTGAACGCATGGCGGCGCGCGTCAGTCTGGACGAGGATCGTGCCGGCCTTGCCACGAATGAGCGAATCGTAGGTTCCTTCGATCCCTCCCAGCCCGACGTTATCGACTCCGACGTAGCCGAGCAGGTGAGAGGCGAGCTCGCGATTGGGGTATCGCCGCTGATTTTCGCGGACGAACCCGATCCCTTCCATCTGCAAATCAGCGACGCGGCGCGCCTGATCGGGTGACACCTGGCGACGGACGTAAGCGAAATGCCTGCCTTTCCGGATACGCTCGGCGATCGCGCGCCGCTCGTCGCCTTCGCAATCCCACAGAGCGCGACACAACGTGGCGGCCGCCTGATCGGGATCGCCGAGCTCCGTTGGAACGGCGTAGATCGTGTCCGCATCGACACTGCGCGCGAGGATCCGACCGTTGCGGTCGAGAATCTCTCCTCGCTTTGCTGGCGACGGAATCGTTCGCGACTGCTGCCGGTCCGCTCGAGCCGAGAGATCGGCGTTCCGAAAAACTTGTAGATGGACGAGCCGCCCTTCGATGATTGCCGCCCACGCCATCAGCACGCAGAAGGCAACCGTGAGCCTCTGCTTCAGCGTCGCGCGCCAGTTGTTGGCGGTTTTGTCGGCCACCGGGATCTCCGTTTCGAGCTAGCGACGCGCCACAACTGACGGCGGAGGTGCCGGCGCTGAAGCGACTCGCTCAATCACCGTCGTGTCAGCCGGCGTCGGCGTCACCATCTTCAGACGTCCCGTCGCGACCCGTTCAATCCGTGCGGGCGCCTTCAGCGTCTCCACTTCGAGGCGCAGATGTCGATTCACCAGCTCTTCCTCGCCACGCTGCTGCAACATCTGTTCGTACTTGTACCCGTGCTGCTGCAACTCGAAGTGCTGCCACGCCGAAAACAGGAGCACCGCCACGAGGAAGAGGCCGATCCCCATCGATCGCCACATCTCGCGATGCCGCTCGCGATCGATCTCGCGGACGATGGGGTTGTTGCGGATGTCCTTTTTGATCGAGTACTCGAATGCGTCGCCGCTCATGTCCGCCTCGTCCTCATCAGGCCGCCCGCTCGACCGCCCTGAGCTTCGCGCTCCTGGCCCGCGGGTTCCGATCGATTTCAGCCTCCGAAGGCACCACCGGGCGTTTCGTTCGAATGCTGACGACGCCTGCCGCCTGCAACGATCGAAACGTGTGCTTCACCACCCGATCCTCGAGCGAGTGAAAGGTCAGGATCGCCAGCCGTCCCTCTGGAACCAGCCGTTGCGCCGCTCGCATGAGGAATCCATCGAGACCCTCGAGTTCCTTGTTGACCCATATCCGGATCGCCTGGAAGGTTCGAGTCGCTGGATCGATTCGCGTGAACCCTTTGCGCGGAATCGCCCGCCTCACGATCTCGGCCAACTGCGCGGTCGACTCGAGGTGCCGCACCTTTCGCGCTTCCACAATCGCTCGCGCCACCCGGCGCGCATAGCGCTCCTCGCCCAGCTCGTAAACGACGTCTGCCAGCGTCTTCTCGTCGACCGATGCGAGCATGTCAGCCGCCGTCATCCCGCTCGATGTATCCATCCGCATGTCGAGCGCTTCATCGCGCCTGAAACTGAACCCGCGCCCTGGCGCATCGAGTTGCAACGACGAGACCCCGAGATCCGCCAGCACTCCGTCGATCCGCTCGATCCCGCGCGCGTCGAGTACCTCGTCGAACCCGCGATAGTCGGCGTGCACCAGTTCCGCGGCCGTCCCGGCATCACGCAACGTCGCGCGCGCGTGCTCGAGGGCGTCTCGATCGCGGTCGAGCCCGATGACGCGCGAGGCTCCGGCCTCGATGAGTGCGCGCGCATGTCCGCCCAACCCTACGGTGCAATCCACGAAGACTCCGCCCCGCGATGGCGCAAGGTGCTCCAGCACCTCGGCGACCATGACGGGTTCATGCGTTACCATTTCCCCTGCGCGGGCGGAGGCCCACGCTTTACGACATTCGCACCGCGGTGGCAGCTACCACCGGAGCCATGATCAAATGCCGTGCTCCGACAAACGCAATCCGTCCTCGTCGGTCCACGCTTCGCGCTGCAGCTTCTGAAGGAACCGTTGATCGTTCCAGACCTCCAGGTATTCGATGCGGCCGAACACGCGAACGTCGCCGACAATCGACGCGCTCTCTCGGAGATGCGGCGGAATGACGATGCGGCCCTGCGTATCGAGTTCGCTCGTCTGTCCGTAGTAGTTGACCCGGTCGAGAAATTTCAAGCGCGTCGGATGGTTTCTGGGCATCTCCATCAACCTGCGCTCAACCTCGAGCCATACGGCCATCGGATAAATGCGGACCGACTCGCCCGAGAGGCTCGTGACGAAGACATCCGGGCCCTGCTTGTCCTGGATATCCCCTCTGAAGATCCCCGGTATCTTGAGTCGGCCTTTGTCATCGATCCTGGCCGCGGCGCTCCCCCGCATCCCGTTCTGGTCCACTTAACTCCAAAAATTTCCACGAGGATAGTACGTGGCAAGGATGAGGATGTCAACGCCCAAAGTCCTGATCCGAGGCGAGTTACGCCAAACCTTCGCCAGAATTTCGTGGGGTGCCGTGCTAGGCTGATCGGTTCATGCTTCGCGCGGCTCTCATAGGGTTCCCTTCCAGCGGCAAGACGACCCTGTTCCAATTGATGACCAGTGCCCGTGACGCCCCGAAAGGCAAGGGTGACGTCAACATCGGGATTTCCAAGGTCCCGGACAGCCGTCTCGATGCGCTGACGGCGATGTACAACCCGCGCAAGCGCGTCCCCGCGACAGTCGAATTCACCGACATCATCGCCCCCGCTCGCAGCGGTGCCCAGGCGCTGGTGGACGTCGCCGGCTACAAGAACGCCGACGCCCTCGTACACGTCGTCCATGCGTTTCGCGATCAGAGCGTCCCGCATCCAGCCGGCTCGATCGATCCGGCGCGAGACGCGCAGGCGATGGAGGATGAGTTGATCCTCGCGGATCTTGGCGTTGCCGAACGACGGCTCGAGCGTCTCGACAAGGACTTGAAGAAGGGACGTTCAGCGGAACTCGAGAAAGAGCGGGACCTCGTGCACCGTTGTCAGCGCGCGCTCGAAGAGGGCAAGCCGTTGCGTGCGCTCGAACTGACCGGAGAGGATCTCAAACGTCTTCGCGGTTTCCAGTTTCTGTCGGCCAAGCCGCTCCTCCTCGTCATCAATCTCGATGAAGCCGATGTGAGCGACGTGGGATCGACGGTCGAAAAGGCCGCCGGCAAGAGCGGATTGACGGGATTTCTCGCCCACGCCGCCACCCGCGCGGTGGCACTTTGCGCAAAGATCGAGCTCGAGATCGCGCAACTCGAAGGTGACGATGCGAAGGCGTTCCTGTCCGATCTGGGCCTCAGCGAATCCGGGCTCGATCGAGTGATCCGGACCAGCTACGATCTGCTGGGCTACATGTCGTTCTTCACGGTCGGCGAGGACGAATGCCGAGCGTGGTCGATTGCTCGCGGCACCACGGCCCAGGTCGCAGCCGGGGAGATCCATACCGATATCCAGCGAGGATTCATTCGCGCTGAAGTCGTCGCTTACGACGCGCTGATGAAGCGCGGATCGATGGCGGCGTGCCGCGATCACGGCGAGGTACGGCTCGAGGGCAAGGAATACATCGTTCAAGACGGCGACATCATCAACTTCCGCTTTGCGACGTGAGTTTCTGGTCCGGGCCGCACGGCGGCTCTGGCACACAACAGCCGCATTCCGCGAAAGTGCTATGCCAGAGACGGGTTCGCTGACTCGTCCTTGTCAGCGAAACCTCGCCCATGCTACGGTTTGGAGCGACTCATGCCGGACCGCCCCCCGTCGCGCGCCCCCGGTCTCACGATGTTTTTTCCCGCGTACAACGACGCGGGCACCATCGGCAGCCTGGTGATCCAGGCCCAGGAAGCGATCCGCCAGCTCACCCCCGACTTCGAGATCATTGTCGTCAACGATGGCAGCCGCGATCAGACCGGGCAAATCGCTGAAGAATTGGCGCGCACGTACCCGCACGTACGCGTGATCCACCACATCGGCAATCGCGGGTACGGAGGTGCGCTGCGGTCGGGCTTCGCCGCAGCGACCAAGGACCTCATCGCGTACACCGACGGCGACGCGCAATACGACCCGTCAGAGATCGCGGCGCTGTGGACGCGGCTGCGAGAAGATGCCGACATGGTGACCGGCTACAAGATCAGCCGGTCCGATCCGCTGCACCGGATCGTCATCGGCCGCGTGTATCACTACACTGTGAAGATGCTCTTCGCGCTCCGCGTGCGCGACGTCGACTGCGATTTCCGGCTCATGCGGCGCGAAGTCTTCGATCGGGTAAAGCTCGAACGCGATAGCGGTGTGATCTGTCTGGAGTTGATGCGCAAGGTCCAGGACGCCGGCTTTCGCGTGGTGGAAGTGCCGGTACATCACTACCATCGCACGTACGGCCGATCGCAGTTCTTCAACTTCCGGCGCATCTTCCGCACCGGTATCGACGTGCTGAAACTCTGGATCGAGCTCGTGGTTCTCGGCCGTGGACGGCAAAGCACACCCGTCCTGTTCCGCGACCCGATGGCGCGGCGCCACGGCGGGTCCGAGTCCACGCGCGGGGTTCAACCGTGACGGGATCCGAGGCCGAGTATCAGGCGTTTTATCGCGGACGATCGGTGATGATTACGGGCGGGTTGGGCTTCATTGGAAGCAACCTGGCCCGGCAACTCGTCGATCTGGGCGCCCGCGTCCTGCTCATCGACTCCCTCATCAGCGACTACGGCGGAAATCTGTTCAACGTCGCCGGGATCGAGGACCGCCTCAAAGTGAACATCGCGGACATCCGTCAGCAGAGCACCATGAATTACCTGGTGCGCGACCACGATGTCATTTTCAACCTGGCCGGCCAGGTGAGTCACATCGACAGCATGCGGGAGCCGTACACAGATCTCGAGATCAACTGCCGCGCGCAGTTGTCGCTGCTCGAGGCATGCCGCCACAACAACCCGTCGGTAAAAGTCGTCTTCGCGGGCACCCGACAGATCTACGGGCGCGCGGATTTTCTTCCGGTCACCGAGTCACACCTGGTGCGACCGACGGATGTCAACGGCATCAACAAGGCGGCTGGCGAGTACTACCACATGGTGTACAACAACGTCTTCGGCGTGCGCGCCTGCTCACTTCGGCTGACGAACGTGTACGGGCCGCGCCAGCTGCTCAAACACAATCGCCAGGGTTTCATCGCCTGGTTCATTCGACAAGCCATCGAGGATCGCGAGATCCAGATTTACGGCGATGGCGAGCAGTTGCGGGATTTCGTGTTCGTCAACGATGCCGCCGACGCCTTCCTGCGGGCGGGCGCCAGCGATCGCTGCAACGGCGAGGTGTTCAACGTGGGCGGGTCCGAGGCGATCTCCCTGCGGCAGCTGGTCGAACTGCTGATCTCCGTCGCCGGCACGGGCCGCTATCGCCTGATTGAGTGGCCGCAGGACAAGAAAGCGATCGACATCGGCGACTTCCACGCGGACTCATCTCTCATCAAGCGAACGCTCGGGTGGCAACCGACGACGGCTCTGCGCGATGGCCTGCGGCGCACGGTGGAGTTCTACCGCGCACACATGTCGCATTACGTGCCCAGCGGGTCTCCGGTCGCCGCGTTGTGAACGAGTCGCCGGCGCTCCCTTTCACTGATCTTCGTCCTGGTGAAGACGCCGCGGAGGTCGCGGCGGCGATCGCACGTGTCGTCGACGCCGGCTGGTTCGTGCTCGGTCCCGAGGTCGAAGCCTTCGAGCGCGAGTTTGCCGCCGCGTGCGGAGCGCGATTCGCCGTCGGCGTCGGCAACGGCACTGACGCCATCACGCTGGCACTGCGGGCGCTCGACATCGGGCCGGGTGATGAAGTGATCGTGCCGGCCATCACGGCGGCATTCACCGGCCTGGCCGTCATCGCCTGCGGGGCGATTCCACGAATCATCGATGTCGAAGACGCAACGTTGACGCTCGATCCGGCGGCGTGCGCGGCCGCCGTGACCTCGCGGACGAAGGCAATCATCCCGGTTCATCTCTACGGGCAGGCGGCCGATATGACCGCTATTCGCCGGATGGCCGAGCGGCACGCGCTCGCGATCGTGGAGGACTGCTGCCAGGCTCACCTCGCCACGGACAACAACGTTCCGATCGGCACGCAAGCAGACGCTGCCGCATTCAGCTTCTACCCGACCAAGAACCTCGGAGCCCTCGGTGATGGCGGCGCCGTGATCACCCGCGACGAAGCCGTGGCCACGAGGATCCGACGCTTGCGAAACGGCGGCCAGCGCGAGCGCTATCGTCACGTCGAGGCCGGCGTGAACAGCCGGCTCGACGAACTGCAGGCCGCGGTGCTGCGCGCCCGTCTGCCACTGCTGCCGGCGTGGACCGCACGCCGACGCGAGCTCGCCGCCCGCTATCGCCGCCAATTGCCCGCCGGCGTCTCGCCGATCGTCGAACGAGACACCGGGCACGTGTACCATCTGTTCCCGGTGCGCCTGCGAGACCGAGATGGGTTGAGCGCTCATCTCGCGCGGGAAAGGATTGGAACGCTCATTCATTACCCGGTGCCCTTGTCCGCGCAGCAGGCGTTTGCCGCGTACCAGCCGGCCGAGTGCCCGATCGCCTCTGCCGCATCCGCGGAGCTGCTGTCGTTGCCGCTGCACCCTCGCGTTACTGACGCCGACGTGGCTCGCGTTGCGCGACACGTGAGCGCATTCGTGAAAGGACCGTTACCGGCGTGAAGGCCTTGATCACTGGAGGGGCCGGATTCATCGGCTCGCACCTCTCTGAACGTCTGTTGCAGTGTGGACACGAGGTCGGCATCATCGACAACCTGTCGACGGGATCCATCGACAACGTCTCGCATCTCAAGAGCAAGCCGGGCTTCTCGTATGTGATCGACACGATCGACAACGAGTCGCTGCTCGCCGAGTGGATCGATCGCTGTGACGTCGTGTTTCATCTGGCAGCCGCGGTCGGCGTGAAATTGATCGTCGAACGGCCGGTCCACACGATCGAGACCAACGTGCACGGCACCGAGGTCGTACTGAAGCACGCGAACAAGAAGAAGAAGCTGGTCGTGCTCGCCTCCACTTCCGAGGTGTACGGCAAAAGCACCGATGTCCCGTTTCGGGAAGGCGCCGAGCTGGTACTCGGGGCAACGGTGAAGCATCGTTGGGCGTACGCGTGCAGCAAGCTGCTCGACGAGTTCCTTGCGCTGGCCTATTGGAAGGAGCGGAAGTTGCCGGTCGTGATCGCGCGGCTGTTCAACACTGTTGGGCCACGCCAGACCGGGCAGTACGGAATGGTGTTGCCCACCTTCGTCAGGCAAGCGCTTGGTGGAGAACCGATCACCGTGTTCGGCGATGGCCGCCAGTCGCGCAGCTTCACGTACGTGGGCGACGTCGTCGATGCGTTGATCCGCCTGACGCAGGAGCCGAGGGCGGTCGGCGAGGTGTTCAACATCGGGAACACGACGGAGATCACCATCGGCGAGCTGGCTGAACGGGTCAAGGCGCTGACCGGGAGCGACTCCGTCATTCAGTACGTCCCCTACGATCAGGCTTACGAGGCCGGCTTCGAGGACATGCCTCGGCGCGTCCCGGACATCTCCAAGATCAGCGCGCTGATTGGCTTTGAGCCGAAACTCGAGCTGGACGATATCATCCGGAGCGTGGTCGAATTCACGCGGGCTGGCTCAGTAGCTCGGTAGCTGGGTAATCGGGTAAGGGAGCCACCTAGTCACCCAGCCACCCTGGCGATACAATGTGGGCATGCCGAGCAGAACCATCGTTGCGGCTCTCAGCGTTTTCCTGTGCAGCGCGGCAGGCGCTTCCGCACAAACGCTGTCACTCGAATTTCACGACGGCCAGGTGAAGCTGGTCGCCGAGAACGTGCCCGTCAGCCGGATCCTTGCCGAGTGGACGCGGGTCGGCGGCACCAAGATCGTCAACGGCGAACGAGTGCCGGGAGCCCCCGTCACTTTGCAACTCGACGCCCCTGAGCGCCAAGCGCTCGAGACCGTGCTGCGAGGCGCGGCAGGGTACATGGTCTTGGCGCGCGGCACGACCACCCCGGGAGCATCGGCACTCGACAAGATCCTGGTACTCCCCACGACCTCCCGTGCGCCGGCGGCCGCCGCGGCGTCGCCGCAACCGGCGGCACAACCCGCGCAGTTTCCCCGACCCGAGCCGGAGCCAATCGAGGTCGAGGAAGCCAATGAGAATCCTGCTGGTCCGCCACCTCCGAACTTTCCGCGCGGGCGAATACCAAACGTGAATCTGCCGCCCAACGGGCCGGTCCCGCTCCAGGTGCCACGCGAGAACGAAGGTCCGCCCCAACAGGCTGAACCGGCGTCACCGGCACCGGGCAATCCGTTCGGCATCGTGCCGGGCCCGAATCGACCGGGCACCATCAACCCGGTGCCGCAGCGAGATCCGAACGCTCAGCAACCACCACCACCACCAGCACCACCACCAGCACGGTAGCAGACTCGTCCTCTCGTACAATAGACAGGCGCAGGTCCGCTGCGCCTGATGTCTGATATCGACCGTTTTCGTCCCGACGATCGCCGTGGTGTCGACACGCTGTATCGACGGACGTACGGCGCCGACGCCGCCGAGGCGATCCGTCTTCGTTGGGACTGGCAGCATCGCCGCAACCCGTCTAATCCGACGGGACAACCCGGCATCTGGGTGGCGCGCGAAGGACCGACTGTTGTCGGACAGTACCCCACGCTTCCGGTCCGGCTGTCTCTCAAGGGGCTCGAAATCGATGGCGCGTGGGGCGCTGGCGCGATGATCGCTCCCGAGCGCGATCGACAGGGACTCGATGAGGCACTCATTCGTGCCTGGGATCGCAACACCGGCGCCGTCCTCGCGTTCGGTCCGGCGGAACAACCTCGCGGCGTGATCGATCGGCTGCACTGGCCGCCGTCGCATGTAGTACCGAGCTTCGTCAAGCCGCTCACGCGTCGCGCGGTGCGGGTGCCGAGCCTGCCGACGCCATTCAATCGGCTGATCTCAGCAGTAATCTATCCCGTTGTCCAGGTCGTGTCGCGGTCGCGACCGCTTCGCGCCGAATGCGAGCCGATTCGGCGATTCGATAGCGCGTTCACGGCACTGTGGGAGCGGCTCGCCGCAAAATTCGACCTCGCCGTCCGTCGCGACGCGTCCTATCTGAACTGGCGCTATATCGAACCACCGCACGTCCGCTACGCGGTGGTGGCGCTCAAGCGGCAGGGCGAGGTCCACGGCTACGCAGTGTATCGTCACCGTTACGAACCTCTCGGTCGCGTGACGATGCTCGTCGACTTCCTGGTCGATCCCGAGGACGTATCCGGGTTGAAGACGTTGTTGCGATGGATCGACCGCGAGGCGCGCGCCGAGGATTCGGACAAGGTCCGGTGTTCGGTGATGAATGGAGCGTTCCGCCGCGTGCTGCGACGAAACGGCTACTTCAACGTCAAGTCCTCGCTCGAAGTGAGCGTGAAGGTCAATGCCGTGCAGGTGCCACGAGGCTTCTACGACAGTACCGAGGGCTGGCACATCACGAGCGGCGACTCGGAGCAGGATCGCTAGTCACGTGGTTGGACAATTACTACTTCAGCGGATACGGTCCAGTAGATGGCATTAAACGATCAAGTGAGCGCCGACATCGCGGCGGCAATGAAGGCGCGCGACGCGTCACGGCTGTCCGCGCTGCGGATGCTCAAGGCCGCCGTGATGAACAAGAGCGTGGAGAAGGGACGGGACCTCGATGACGCGGAGGTCCTCCAGGTGGTGGCGTCGCTCGTGAAGCAGCGACGCGACTCAATCGAGCAGTTCGAGAAGGCCGGCCGCGGCGATCTCGTCGCCAAAGAGACCGGCGAACTCGCGGTGCTTCAGACCTATCTGCCGCCGTCCGCCACGCCCGAAGAGATCCACGCCGCCGTCGCCGCAGCGATCGCGGAGACGGGCGCCACGTCAGCCAAAGATCTCGGGAAGGTGATGAAGGCCGTCATGCCGAAGCTCGCCGGCAAGAACGCCGACGGGAAGGCCGTCAACGAAGCTGTCCGCCGCACGCTTGGCGCCTGACGACAATACGGCGAGGTCCTCCACAACGCTGGCGCGATCGGCCGCTTCCGCCGGCGTCGCCACCCTGACCAGCCGGATCCTCGGCGTCGTGAGGGAACAAGTGGTGGCCGCGTTCTTCGGCGCCGGCGCGGCCATGGACGCCTACAACGTCGCCTTCCGTATTCCCAATCTGCTCCGCGACCTGTTCGCTGAAGGCGCGATGAGCGCCGCGTTCGTCCCGACCTTCACACGGACACTGACGACCGAGGGAAAGGAGCCGGCGTGGCGCCTCGGCAATCACGTCGTCAACGCGCTCATCGTCGTAACCGCCGCACTCGTCGCAGTCGGTATCGTCTTCGCGGAGCCGCTCGTCCTCACGTTCGCCGCGGAGCGCTACACATCCGATCCGCGGCAACTCGCGCTGACGGTGCAGATGGCGCGCATCATGCTCCCGGCGCTGACACTGATCGCGTTGGCTGCCGCGTTCATGGGGATGTTGAACTCGCTGCATCACTACTTCATCCCCGCGCTGTCTCCTGCGTCCTTCAACGTCCTCACGATCGTCTGTGCCTTTGCGCTCGTGCCGTTGATGCCGGCGTTCGGCTTCGAGCCGATCGTTGCCATCGCCATCGGAACGCTCCTCGGCGGTGTGGCGCAGCTGGCGATGCAGTGGCCGACATTGCGCTCGGAAGGCTTCCGATATCGGCTCGACATCGATTGGCGGGACCCAGGACTCCGTCGCATGCTGACGTTGATGGGTCCCGGAACCGTCGGCCTGGCCGCAACGCAGGTCAACGTGTTCGTCAACACGCTGCTCGCGACCGGCACCGAAACCGGGGCGGTCTCCTGGCTGCAGTATGCGTTTCGGTTGATGTACTTGCCGATTGGCCTGTTCGGCGTGTCCATTGCAACGGCCGTGTTGCCCACCGTGTCTCGACATACCGCCGAGCGCAATGATGAAGGCGTTCGGGACACCATCGCTGGTGGCGTGTCGCTGATGCTCATGCTCAACGTGCCGGCAACCGTTGGCCTGATCGTATTGGCCCGTCCGATCGTGCGGGTGATCCTCGAGCGCGGCCGCTTTACCGCCAACGACACCGCCGCCACTGCGGCGGCGCTGCAGTTCTACGCGCTCGGTCTGCTTGCCTATTCGGTCGTTCGCATCATCTCACCGATCTTCTACGCCCTCGGGCGCAGCCGTACACCCGTTACGGTCAGTGTCGTGACCGTGCTGGTGAATGCCGGGCTGAATATCATCCTGGTACGTGTGCTCGGTTTCCGCGGTTTGGCACTCGGCACGTCAATCGCCGCGTTGTTCAACGCGGGCACGCTGCTCGTCCTGCTGACACGCCAGCTGCACGGCCTTCACGAAGGGCGCATGATCAGCGCATTCGTGCGCATTGCTGCAGCTGCGGGTGCAATGGGGCTGGTTGCCGCGCTCCTCGATCAGATGCTCGAGACGCGATGGCCCGGCGGTGGGCTCCTGGCGCAAGTGGTGCGTCTTTCCATCACGATCGGCGTGTCGCTCGTGGTGCTGAGCGCCGCGTCGTGGCTGCTGCGGATCCGCGAGTTCAACGAATATCTCGCGCTCGTGTCGCGCCGACTGAGACGACGGCGAACGCGATGAAATCCCGTTTGCTGGGGCTCCATCCCACCGTCGTGGTCCTGGCAGCCACGCATTTCATCGTCGACGGTTTCGGCAACATCCTCGCGCCGCTGCTGCCGCTGCTCATCGTCAACTTGAATCTGTCGCTGGCGGCCGCAGGCACATTGCAGATGTGCTTCCAGCTCGCGAATTCGGTCGCCCAACTCGGATTCGGTCATATCGCCGACCGATGGCGCCCGCGGCTGCTCCTGCTCGCCGGACCTGTGCTGTGCGTGACCACGATCACGTTGATCGGGCTCGCACCGGATCCGGTCACGCTGGCAGTCGTACTTGTGGTGGGAGGCTTGGGTGGCGCGGCTTTCCATCCTCCTGCCGCTGCGCTGGTGCATCGATTCTCGGGAGAACAGCGCGGCATGGCGATGTCGACGCACATCACGAGCGGCACGATCGGGCAAGCCATGGCGCCGCTGGCGTTCGCGCCCTTCGTCCAGCATTTCGGTCTCAGCGCGACGCCCGTGCTGATGATCCCGGCGCTCGCCGTGCTTTTTCTTGTACTGCTGCGCCGCATCCCCGTGTTCGACCGGCTGCAGGAGCATCACGACGCGGGAGGCATCGCGGCCCTTCGGCCATACGCGCGGCCGCTGACGCTTCTATATTTCATCGTGGTACTTCGAACGTTGACGGCGATGAGCTTTTCGACATTCGTCCCCGTCCTGCTGACCAGACGCGGCCTGTCGCTCGCACAGGCTGGAACGGCCGTGTCGATCTACCTCATCGCGGTTGGTCTCGGAGGATTCATCGGCGGACCTTCAGCCGATCGATTTGGGGCGCGACGGGTCATCATTCTGTCGCTCGTATCTTGCGTGCCATTTCTGATCGTCGCGCCGATGCTGCATGGCGGGCTGTTTGTCGTCGTGCTCGCGATGGGCGGGTTCCTGCTGCAATCGACCTTACCCGTAAATGTGACGTTCGCGCAGCTGCTCGCGCCGATCAGCGCCGCAACCGTGTCGTCGCTCATGATGGGCTTCGCCTGGGGCACGGGCGGACTCAGCGTGCCACTGGTCGGCATGATGGCGGATCGCTTCGGCATCGAGCGCGCGCTGATGGCGATGTCCGCCCTGCCACTTATCGCGGCCATACTGGCTATTCCACTTCCATCAGGAAAACAGGCACATGTTTCCGCGCGCGCATCAGATGCGACCACAGCCGAGGGGCTCGGCATCGATGTTGCTGATTAGGCACCACTTGGCACAGACTGGTGTGTGATGCGAGGACGATATCCCGGGCCGTCCGACATGATGTATTCGTTCGGCCCCGGCAGACTGACACCGGCCGTGAAGGCGATCATGATCGCCAACGTTGCCGTATTTGTCCTTACTTACTTTGCTCCTGCGCTGATTGTTCAATTCGGGCTTCGTCCGGCCGACCTGTTCGGACAGTTTGCGGTGTGGCAACTCGTCACGTACATGTTCGTGCATGCCGGCGTCTCGCACATCTTCTTCAACATGCTGACGCTCTACTTCGTGGGCGTCGAGCTGGAGAACATGTGGGGAACGAAGTACTTCACGAAGTATTACTTTGCGTCAGGACTGGGGGCCGGACTCACGCAGGTGCTGCTCGGAATCCTGCCGCTGCCGTTCGCCAGTCAGTTCTACTACCCCTCAACGGTGGGCGCGTCCGGCGCCATCTATGGCTTGCTGATGGCGTACGCGTTGTACTTTCCGACGCGGATGTTCCTGGTCTTTTTCATCTTCCCGGTCCAGGCGCGCTATTTCGTGATGATACTTGGCGGGCTCTCGCTGTTGTTCTCGCTCGGCGGCGGATCCGGTGTCGCCCACACGGCCCATCTCGGCGGTCTCGTCACCGGGTATCTCTATTTGAAGGGCAAACGCCTCAACATCATTTCCGAGATTCAGTATCGCTACCTGAAGTGGCGGATCAACCGCATGCGAAAGAAGTTCGACGTCTACTCCGGTGGGCGTCGTGACGATTACGATCGCCGCGTCCACTGAGCGAAGGGCGCGCACGCGCGCGCCGTGAGCCCGGAACCGAGCCCTGGACGTCTGGAAAGGTCAGGAGTCGTGCGAATGAGTCAACTTTGTGAGCCGCCTTCCAAGACGTCTCGCCGGCGCGGAGCGCGGGCAAGAGATACTGCCCTTAGCGAGGCGGAGCCACACGCTCGTGGGTCAGAGGCGGGGCCTCGCTAGCATGGCCGCCAGACTTCATCGTTGGGATGAGATCGCCCTCGCCAAAGTCACCGAGATGCTCTCGCAGAAAATCGTGACCGGCGAGCGCGAAATGATCGCGCAGACATACCTCAAGCGCGGCGCGCTCGTCCCGATCCACTCGCACGACAGCGAACAGATGACTTATGTCTTGCAGGGGTCGCTTCGCGTCCTCGTCGGCGGCGAAGAGGTCATCGTCCGGGAAGGCGAGGTGCTGCACGTGCCGGCACAGACACCACATCAGGCGGAGGCGCTCGAGGACACGTTTGAATTGGACGTTTTCAGCCCCATTCGCCAGGACTGGCTGACCGCCGCGGACGAACCGGGAACGGAGCCGTGAGATAATTTGCTGTAGCGCTCGCTTGTGTTTGAGGCTTTCGGCGCTCGCCCGGCGTGACCCCGGGCGAGCCCAGACTGGAAATGACCTTGCCAACAAGACCAACACAAGCGAGTCCTTTGGTAGCGTGCCGATGAAAGGGTCGGGTCTGGCCACTGGCGCGGACGCCCGCGCAACCGATCGCACAGTGCGCAGCCGTGATCACGACGGGCTGTCGCGGGACGAGCTATTCGACGCCTACCGCTTGATGCTCCTGTCGCGAAAGATCGACGACAAGGAGATCCAGATCAAGAACCAGAGCAAGAGTTTTTTTCAAATCAGCGGCGCCGGTCACGAAGCAGTGCTCGTCGCCGCCGGCAGGCAGTTGCGACCAGGTGTCGACTGGCTGTTCCCGTATTACCGCGACCGGGCGCTCTGCCTGACGCTCGGCATCACGCCCCTCGAAATGTTTCTCGCCTCGGTGGGTGCCAAGGACGACCCTGCCAATGGCGGCCGGCAGATGCCTTCACATTGGGGACATCGCCAATTCAACATCCCGTCGCAGAGCAGTTGCGTCGGGACGCATTGCCTGCATGCTGTCGGCTGCGCCGAGGCGGGCATCTTGTACAGCCGGGTCAGTGAGATCGAGGGACGCGAATCCAGGTTCTCACCCGACGAGATCACCTACATCTCGATCGGTGAAGGAGGAACGAGCGAGGGTGAGTTCTGGGAGTCGCTGAATACGGCGTCGGTCAAGCAGCTCCCGATTCTGTATCTGGTCGAAGACAACGGCTATGCGATCTCGGTCCCGGTCGATGTGCAGACGCCGACCGGAGACATTTCGCGCGTGCTTGCCGGCTTTCCCGGTCTGCGTGTGTTCCGCTGTGACGGAACCGACTACCTGACCAGTCACCGCACGCTCCGCGAGGCGGTTCAGCACGTACGCGACCGCAAAGGTCCGGCCCTCGTTCACGCCACGGTGATTCGTCCGTACTCGCACTCGTTCTCAGACGACGAGAAGCTGTACAAGACGCCGGGCGAGCGCGAGTCCGAGGCGCGTCGCGATCCAGTGGTTCGCATGCGTCAGTTCCTCCTGAGTGAGGAGCTCGCGACCGAGGAGGAGCTGGCAGCGATCCTCGCGGACGTCGAACGCGAGGTAAAGATCGCTGCTGAAGAAGCCTTGCGGGCTCCTCATCCGGAAGCGGAAACGGCGGCGCTCTACGTCTTCTCACCCAAGATCGACCCGACCTCCAGCCGGTTCGCGAGCGAGCCGCAGCCGGAGCCGCAGGGGAAGGGTGACACGATGGTCGGCGCCATCAACGCGACGTTGAAAGACGAGATGGCGCACGACCCGCGGATCGTCGTGTTCGGCCAGGACGTTGCGGACGCAAGCCACGAGTCGGCGTTGCCGCTGGTGGCCGGCAAGGGTGGTGTGTTCAAGGCGACGCACGGACTGCAGCGCGCATACGGCAGCGATCGCGTCTTCAATGCCCCGCTGGCGGAAGCGAACATCGTCGGCCGCGCCGTAGGGATGGCGCTGCGAGGGCTCAAGCCGGTCGTCGAGATCCAGTTCTTCGACTACATCTGGCCGGCGTTCATGCAGATTCGCGACGAGCTGGCGATGATGCGTTATCGTTCCGCCAACCATTGGTCGTGCCCGGTGGTGATCCGCGTTCCGATTGGCGGCTATCTCCGTGGCGGCGCGCCGTACCACAGTCAGTCTGGCGTCGCGATCTTTGCTCATACTCCGGGCATCCGAATCGTGCTGCCGTCGAACGCCCAGGACGCTGCCGGCTTGCTCCGCACGGCAATCAGATGCGACGACCCGGTGCTCTTCTGTGAACACAAGCACCTCTATCGCCAGACCTACAACAAGGCGCCGTACCCCGGTCCGGACTACATGGTGCCTCTCGGCAAGGCGGCGGTGACGCGCGACGGCGCCGACGTCGTCGTCTTCACGTGGGGCGCGCTGGTTCAGCGCTCGCTCCTCGCAGCGCAGCAGGCGGAACGGCTCGGCATCAGCGTCGCCGTGATCGACCTGAGATCGATCATCCCGTACGACTGGGAAACAATCGCGGCTTACACGAAGAAGACCAGCCGCGTCGTCGTCGCGCACGAAGATCAGCTCACCTGCGGTTTTGGCGCTGAGATCGCCGCACGCATTTCCGAGGAGCTTTTCGAGTACCTCGATGCGCCGGTCAGGCGGGTGGCCGCCCTCGATTGTCCGGTCGCCTACGCCCCTGTCCTCGAAGAACAGATCCTGCCGGGAGCGCGCGACGTGCTGAAGGCGATCAAAGCACTGGCGGCATATTAGGCTCGGGACTCGGGGCCCGGGACTCGGGACTGCAAGCTGGCTACCGTAGGCTGGGTCCTGTTTTCCAGACCCGGCGTTGTGTTCAACTGTCCTTTCGTGACTCGAAGCATCTTCGGTCTGTCGCTGGCTGTGGCCGTTTCGGTCGTCGCGCCGGCTCATGCCATTCGGGTCGAAGTCCTCCGTTCGGTGGGCGGGATTCCACCACACATCGTCGGCACCTTCGAGAGCCCGGTCGGCTTTCAGCAGGCGTCGAGCGGCACCTACTATGTGTTCGACCGGCGAGCGCATGCTGTCTACAGCATCGACGCCGGTCGAACGAAAGCACAGAAGATTATCCAGATCGGCGGCGAAGAAGGCCGCATCATCCAGCCAACGGGGTTCGATGTCTCTCGCGATGGGCACATCGTTGTCGCCGACGTCCCGCGTCTTCAACAGCGCGTCCAGAC